>DATLPH010000068.1:0-3920 GCA_035535855.1 Gaiellaceae bacterium | reverse complement strand
GCGAGCGACCGGCGCAAGCCGGGCGGGCTGACGGTCGTGCCGGCCGGCCGCGAGGCGTGGTTCCTCGCGCCGTTCGACGTGCGCCGCCTGCCGGGCGTGGGCCCGCGCGCGGAGGAGCGGCTGCGCGGCGCAGGCGTGGAGACGATCGGAGATCTGGCCGCCTTCGAGGACGAGCGGCTGCGCGGGGTCCTCCCGGGGAAGCTCGGCCCGCTGCTGCGCGACCGCGCCCGCGGGATCGACCCGCGGCGGCTCGAGCTCTCCTCCGAGACCGTCTCGATCAGCGCCGAGGAGACCTTCCCGCGCGACGTCGCCGAGATCGAGCGGCTGCAGGAGGAGCTGCGCCGCCTCTCCCAGCTCGTTGCCGAGCGGCTCGCCGCATCGGGCCAGGCGGGCCGCACGGTGACGACGAAGGTTCGCTACCCGGACTTCTCGATCCGCTCACGCTCGACCTCGCTACCGATCGGCATCGACGACGCCGACCGGATCTGGGAGCTCGCGTGCACGTGCCTCGACCGCGCGCTCGCGGACCGGCCGGGTGCGCTGAGGCTGCTGGGCGTCGGCGTCTCGGGCCTCGAGGCCCACCGCCAGCTCGCCTTTGTCTAGCTCCCTAGCTCTCTTCGGTGCTCCAGCGAGCGACGTCGCGGATGCTGACGATCCCGATGGGGCGGCCGTCTTCGACGATCGGGACGTGGCGGAAGCCGTTGTCGAGCATGATCTTCGCGGCCTCCGCGGGAGAGGCGTCACTCGTCAAGGTCAGCGGGTCGGGCGTCATCCACTCGCGGACGCGCGCCTCGCTCGTGTGCACGCGCCCGGCGACGGCGCGGGTCAGGTCTCGCTCGGTGACGATCCCGATCAGGTTGCCGTAGTCGGAGACCACGGCTGAGCTGACGCCGCGCTCGACCATCTTCTGCGCCGTCTCGCCGATCGTGTCGGCGGGATCGACTGCCAGGACGTCACTGGTCATCAGCTCCTTGACCGTGCTCACGCGGCGAGCGTAACACCGCCGGCGACGTGAGCAAGGGTGTCGAGCAGCTCCGCAATCTCGGCGCGGATGCTGTCGTCGGCGAGCTCACCTCGCTCGTCGAAGTGCATGTGCGCCTCGGGCACGAACACCTGCGGCTCGTCGAGCACGACCGCGCGCGGGAACTCGAGGGCCTCACGCAGCTGCTGCTGCGCGAGCGCCGTGCCGCCGCGCCCTGTCGAGGCGCCCATCAGCGCGACAGGCTTGCCGGCGAGCGGCGAGCCGAGCGGCGGGCGTGAGGCCCAGTCGACCGCGTTCTTCAGCCCGCCCGGCACGCCGCGGTTGTACTCCGGCGTGGCGATCAGGAGCGCGTCCGCCTCGCGGATCGAATCCTTCAGCGCGACGACGGGCTCGGGATCGCCGGCTGCCTCGACGTCGCCGTCGTAGAACGGCAGGCTCCGGATGTCGAACTCGACGAAGTCGACATCCTGGGGCAGGAGCTCTCGCGCGGCGCGCACGAGCCCCCGGTTGTAGGAGCCCTCGCGCAGGCTGCCGGCGATTCCGAGGATCTTCACGTTGCTACGCCGCCTTGGCGGCCGAGACGGCCGCGGTCAGGTCGACGGTGGTCGTGCCCCAGTCGAAGGAGCCCCGCGCGTCGATCACAAGGCGCTCGTCGCCGGCCTTGCCCTCGCCGTGCCCGCGGACCCGGCCCGTGAGCTCGACCTCGAACGGCGTGTCCTTGATGACGAGGTCACCGCGGACGATGAAGCGCTCGTCGTCGATCGGCTCGACGGCCTTGGACTCGAAGCGGATCTCCGGGTGGGCGGCCGCGTCGAGGAAGTCCGGCGAGATCAGGTGCGCGTCGCGCTGCTCGTTGTCGCTGCGCAGGCTCGCGACGTGGACCGTGCCGGTGAGCGACGGCTGCTCGCCGCCCTCGAGGGTGCCCTCGAAGCCGGTGAAGCGGCCGTTGATGGTGCTGAAGAGGTCGCTCGTATCGGTTACCTGGAAGCCGATCGTCGTGTGGACGGGATCGACGGCCCAGCTCCCGGCTGGAATGACCTCGTGAGTGGTAATGGCTGACATCTTGGCTCTCCTCTCTGTGTTCGCTATACTTGAGCCGTCAACAATGTAGCACCAGAAAGTTGAGGCGTCAAGTATTGAGCACTCAAGCATCTCAGCGCACGACTCCCGAGATAACGGCTTGGGTAGGGCTTTTGCGCGCCCATGCCTCGACGACGCGCCGTTTCAACGCCGAGCTCGTCTCCGAGCACGGGCTGACACTGAACGACTACGAGGTGCTGCTCCATCTCTCGCGCGAGGAGGGCCGCCGGCTCCGCCGCGTCGACCTCGCCGAGCGGATCCTGCTGACGCCGTCGGGGATCACGCGGCTGCTCGAGGGGCTCGAGCGCTGCGGCTACGTCGAGCGCGCCTCGTGCGCCAGCGACGCACGGGTCACCTACGCGCAGCTCACCGACGAGGGCGAGGCGAAGCTCCGCGAGGCGGCCCGGACACATGTCTCGGGGATCCGCGATTTCTTCCAGGGCCGCTTCTCGAAGGAAGAGCTCGAGGCACTCGGCGGCCTGCTCGAGCGGCTCCCGGCCGATCCGGCCGGCGACCTCGACTGCGGCGTGTAGGGACCCGAAGAGAAAAAGCTCGCAAAGAGCGCGAACGTGTTCTCGAAGGGTCTTGTACGGACCCGTCCCCGTCGCTAGGTTGCCTCTTGCGCCGAGCACGGAGCGCGAGTAGGTCGAAGCCCTGCCGGAGGGCAGTACGCGGAAGCGGAAGGTCAGCCGGTGAGGTGGACGAAAGCGTCACCGGCTCGGCGAATTTTTTTGGTCCAGGACGGAATACGACGGCCTCCGGGGCCGTTGTAGTGGTTGGCGGCGAACGCCCTTTGCGCTCGCCCGACACCCACGAACGAAGGAAGTGAGGAACTCTGAGCACCACGCTTGAACTTGCTGTCCCCGCGTTCCTCGAGGAAGCAGAGGAGAACGCGTCGATCGAGGAGACCGCCCTGGAGGCGTTCGCGCTCGAGCACGACCTCGACGAGGAGGATCTCGTCGAGCTGCGTGCGGAGCTCGAGGCCCGGGAGGTCGAGATCGTCGTGCCTGCTGCAGCTCCCGAGGAGCCGGTCGCCCCTGCTGCGGCGCCCGTCACCACGGACGCGCTCTCGCTGTTCATGCACCGGGCCGGCCGCTTCCCGCTGCTCACCGCGGCGGAGGAAGTCGCCCTGGCGAAGCGCGTCGAGCGTGGAGACGCTGCCGCGAAGGAGCGCATGATCAACTCCAACCTGCGCCTGGTGATCTCGATCGCCAAGCGCTACCAGCGGAAGGACCTGCCGCTGCTCGACCTCGTCCAGGAGGGCGTGATCGGGCTGAACCGTGCCGTCGAGAAGTTTGACTGGCGGCGCGGCTACAAGTTCTCGACCTACGCCACCTGGTGGATCCGCCAGGCCTGCCAGCGGGCGATCTCGAACCAGTCGGCGACGATTCGCATCCCCACACACGTGAACGAGCGGCGCGTGAAGCTTTCGCGCGCCCAGGGCCGGCTCGAGGCCCAGCTGGGCCGCAAGCCGACCCGCGAGGAGCTGGCCGAGGAGGCCGAGCTCGAGCTCGTGCACGTCGAGGAGGCGCTCGACGCCGTCGAGGCGAACGTCTCGCTGAACCGGCCCGTCGGCTCCGAGGATGACGGCGAGCTCGGCGACCTGTTCGACGACCAGTCGGCCGCCGATCCGGAGGCCGAGGCGGTCGATTCGCTCCGCCGCCGCGAGGTGCGGCAGGCGATCGCGGCGCTTCCCGAGCGGGAGCGGCGCATCATCGAGCTGCGCTTCGGCGTCGGCGGCGAGCCGCAGGCGCTCGAGGCGATCGGCAAGGAGCTCGGCATCACGCGTGAGCGCGTGCGCCAGCTCGAGGCCGAGGCTCTGGCGAAGCTCCAGGACGAGCTCGCCGAAGCCGCTTAG
>DATLPH010000067.1:0-2596 GCA_035535855.1 Gaiellaceae bacterium | reverse complement strand
GCCGCGGTGCCCTCGATCGCCTCGAGCAGGTCGGCGGTCGAAGGGTTCATCGTCTGCCCGCCCTCGATCACCTTCTCCGCGCCGAGGTCCTCGAACAGCCGCCGGTTTCCCTCGCCCGCGACGACGGCGACCACGCCCGAGCGCGAAGCGCCCCCCGGCAACGCCGCGAGCAGCCGCTCCTCGCGCTGAGCGGTCTGGCGGTGCATGTCGGCGATCTCGACCCCCTCGATCGTGCCCGCGCGGGTGGCGAGCGACAGAGCTGCGCCGGGGTCGTCGGTGTGGACGTGGACCTTGAGCGCGTCCGAGTCGCCCACGACGAGCAGCGAGTCCCCGAGCCGCTCGAGCTCCGCCTCCACCGCCTCAGGGTCGAGGTTCTCGCCCTCGACCACGAACGCCGTGCAGTAGCGGTAGCGCGACGGCTCCTGGTGCACCGCCTCGATGGTCACTTGCAGCGGCTCCGCCGCCGGTGCGACCACCTCTTCTCCGGCTGCCCCCGCCGCAAGGCCGCGCACGAGCTCGAGGAGCCCGGCGCCCCCCGCGTCGACGACCCCGGCCTCGCGGAGAACCTCGAGCTGCTCGCTCGTCCGCGCAACCGCCTCCTCCCCGCGCTCGACCACCTCGCGCAGGAGCTCGACCGGGTCGGTCGCCGCCGAGACCTCCGCCGCGTCGCCGAGGGCTCGAATGACGGTCAACATCGTCCCCTCGACCGGCTTGCGCACCGCGCGGTAGGCCTCGTCGCTCGCACCGCGGAAGGCGCGCGCGACCGTCGGCACGTCGATCGTGTCGGCCGCTCCGAGCACGTCGGCCGCACCTCGGATGATCTGCGAGAGGATCACGCCCGAGTTCCCGCGCGCCGACAACAGGGCCGCTCGCGTCATCTCGTGCGCAAGCGTCGGGCGGTCGGAGGCGGTCGACTGCTCGAGCGCCCCCACCACGCCGCGGCCGGTCAGCGTCAGGTTCGTGCCGGTGTCCCCGTCGGGGACCGGATAGACGTTGAGGTCGTCGATTCGCTCACGGCTCAGCTCGAGCGACGCGAGCGCGCCCCGGGCGAGCCCCCGCAGGGTCTCGAGGTCGCTCATGCCGAGCGCTTCACGTCCTGGATGTGCACGTCGACCGCGGCCACGCGCAGACCGGTCAGCCGCTCGACCTCGTAGGCGACCTGGGAGCGCACCGTGGCGGCGACCTCGGCCAGGTTGAGCCCGTAGGCGACGACCACGTACAGCTCGATCGCAACCGCGCCGTCGGCGTTGCGCACGACGATCCCCCGCAGCGGCTTCCCTTTCGGCAGCAGCCGGGTGACGCGCTCGCGCGCAGGCCCCGGCGCGCGCAGCGACATGCCCACCACGCCGTAGCACTCCGCGGCCACGCGGCCGACGATCTGCGCGATCGCGTCAGGCGAGATCGTGATCCGCCCAAGCTCGGACGGAATGGTGAGTCCGCTCTCGTCCACCGTCGCTTAGACGCGGGGCGCGGCCCCGACGGTTGCCGTCCTAGACGGCTTTCTGAACCTTGTTGCCCTTGAGGCAGCGCGTGCAGACGTAGGCGCGGGTCGCCTTGCCGTCGAGCAGCACGCGAACGCGCTGCAGGTTCGGGTTGAAGCGCCGCTTCGTCGCCACCATCGAATGGCTCCGGTTGTTGCCGAAGCCGGGCTTCTTCCCGCAGATCACGCAGACCTTGGACATCGGCGGCGGAGTCTAGCTAAGCCGGTGCGGTCCCAGCGGCCGCGCGCAGCTGGGAGAAGACATCGGCCATCTCGAGGGCGGTGCGGACAGCTTCGGCGCCCTTGTCGAGCCGAGCTCGGGCCTGCTCCTCGGTCTCCGTCGTCAGCACGCCGAAAGCCACGGGAACGCCGGTCTCGAGCCCGGCGAGCTGCAGGCCGCTCGCCGCCTCGCTGGCCACGAACTCGAAGTGCGGCGTCTCGCCGCGGATGATCGCACCGAGCGCGACGATGCACGAGTAGCGCCGTGTCTTCGCAAGCGCCATCGCGGCCAGCGGGAGCTCGAAGGCGCCCGGGACCGGGATCACGGTCACGGCCTCCCGTCCCACACCCGCGCGCTCGAGCTCGTCCAGGGCGCGCGAGAGCAGCTCGCCGGTCAGCTCGCCGTTGAAGCGGGCGACGACGACGCCGACCGCGCGGCGGTTCCCGCTCGGCTCGCCTTCGATCACGCCGTAGCCGTCGGGGATGCGCAGGTCACCCGCAGCGTGCTGGGCGGTGCGCAGGCGCGGCAGCTCGTCCTCCTCGGCCGGGACATCCTCGTCGGGCTCGTCCGGCTCCGGCTCCTGCTCAGCTTCCGCCTCGGGCTCAGCATCGGGATCGGGCTGGGGCTCAGCGTCAGGATCGGGCTCGAGCTCGGGCTCAGGCTCGGGCTCGGCCGGGGCGTCCTGCTCGGCGTCCGGATCCTCCCAGACGTCCTCGCGGCGCTCCTCCTCAGGCTCGGGGTTCAAGCCGAGGCGGGGCTGGTCGAGGCCGTCGCTCACCGCTCCTCCGAGTCGAAGCGCAGATCCTGGTGGTGCAGCCGGTGGCCGAGCTTGTCGCGCTTCGCCGCGAGGTAGCGACGGTTCTCGGAGTTGGGCGACGTCTCGATCGGGACCTGCT
>DATLPH010000066.1:0-3866 GCA_035535855.1 Gaiellaceae bacterium | reverse complement strand
GTGCGCACGTCGAGCACGCGGCCGATCTCGAGCATCCGCTTGACCGAGACGCCGAGGAAGCGGCCGACGCCCGCGAGCTCCGGCGAGACCTCGCGCTCGAGCTCGCGCAGCTCGGCGATCTCGCCCGTCTCGACGAGCTCGCGCAGGCGCCGTTCGATCCCAGGCCCGATCCCGCGCAACTCGCGGGCCCTGCCCGCGCGGATGAGTTCGGCCACCGGTGCGGGGGTCGAGCGGATCAGGTCGGCCGCGCGCCGGTAGGCCCGCGACGTGTACGCGCTCGCGTCCGCCAGCTCGAGCAACGACGCGAACTGGTCGAGCCGATCGGCGATCTCGGCGTTGTCCGGCTGTAGGCCATGCACCGCTGGATAGTCTCTCGACGGCATGCCGACGGTTGTTGTTCCCTTTCGCGGCGAATCTGCAAAGCGGCGTCTTTCTCCGGCCCCGGAGGAGGTTCGCGCCGCGATCGCGCAGGCGATGCTCGACGACGTGCTCGCCGCCGCGAGCGTCGTCGGCGAGGTCGTTCTTGCGGACGACGGAGGCGGCCAGGGCCCGGCTGTGGAAGCCGCGCTGCGGCGCGTGCAGCCCGGCCCGGTGCTCGTCGTCAACGCCGATCTTCCGTGTGTCCGCCCGCGTGACCTGCTGACGCTGCTCGGCGCGCTGCCCGAAGGCGGGCTCGCGCTCGTGGCCGCTGCCGACGGCACGACGAACGCGCTCGCGCTCGCCGCGCCGCACCTGTTCGCGCCGGTCTACGGCCCCGGGAGCGCCGAGCGCTTCCTCGCCCGCGCCGAGCGGCTCGAGGTGCCGGCCGCGGTAGCGGCCATTCCGGATCTCGAGGACGACGTCGACACGATCGGCGACCTCGAGCGGCTCGAAGCCCGGCTCGGCCCCCACACCGCCGCTGCGCTCAACGCGCTGCGCGCGGGCCTGTCGCGGTGAAGGTCGTCGTCCTCGCGGGTGGGCTCGGCGGCTCACGCTTTGCCCGGGCGCTCGCGGAGACGCTCGACCCCGGCGACCTGACGATCGTCGGGAACGTCGGCGACGACCTCGAGGTGCTCGGGCTCCACGTCTCGCCCGACCTCGACACGATCCTCTACACGCTGACCGGCCGCCTGGACGAGTCGAAGGGCTGGGGACGGGCGGGCGAGACGTGGCTCGCGCTCGAGACCGTGGCCGGGCTCGGCGGCGAGACCTGGTTCCAGCTCGGCGACCGCGACCTCGGCCTGCACCTCGTCCGAACCGAAGCGCTGCGCCGCGGGGAGCCGCTGTCGGCCGTGACGGCGCGGCTGGCCGAGGCTTTCGCGCTCGAGCCCGCCCTGCTGCCGGCCACAGACGACCGTTTGCGCACGTGGGTCGAGACCCCGGCCGGTGAGTTCTCCTTCCAGGAGTGGTTCGTCGCCCGTCGGCACGAGGACGAGGTCGACGGCGTCAGGTTCGAGGGCGCCGAGCAAGCGCAGCCTGCATCCGGCGTGCTCGAGGCGCTGGCGGAGGCCGACCTGATCGCGATCGCGCCGAGCAACCCGTATGTCAGCGTCGGGCCGATCCTCGCCGTCGCCGGGGTCCGCGAGGCGATCGAGCACCGCCGCGTCCCGGCCCTCGCCGTCAGTCCGCTGATCGCGGGCAAGTCGGTCCGGGGGCCGGCCGACCGGATGCTGGCCCGCCTCGCCGGCGGGACGGGCCCGCGGCAAGTAGCAGACTGTTACGAGGGGTTGATCGACGCGCTCGTGATCGACGAGGCCGACGCAGGCCAGGAGGCCGGCGTTCGCACGATCGTGACGCGGACGCTGATGAGCGACGCGGAGGCCCGCCGCCGGCTCGCCGAGGCCGTCCTCGATGCCGTCGGGGCGCCCGCGTGAAGGTCGCAATCATCGGCGGCACGGGAACCTTCGGTCGTGCGCTCGCGCGGCGCCTGAAGCTGCTCGGCGAGGAGGTCTACATCGGCTCCCGCGACGCCCAGCGCGGGAAGGAGCGCGCGCTCGAGCTCGGCGTCGAAGGCGGCAGCAACGAGGAGGTCGTGCAGGGCGCCGACCTCGTCGTGCTCGCAACGAAGTCGAATGCGGCGCTCGAGACCGGCGCGAGTCTCGCCGACGCGATCGGGGAAACGCCCGTCCTCTGCGTGGCGAGCGACCTCCGTTTCACGGACATCGGCATCGTCCCGGGGCTCGAGGAAGGCTCGCTGGCCGAGACGCTCGCCGGGCTGCTGCGCGCGCCCGTCGCCTCGGGGCTGCAGACGGTCTCTGCGATCGATCTCGCCGGTGACGAGGCGCCCGACCAGGACGCGCTCATCTGCGGCGACGACCCACGGGCGAAGAAGCTGGCGCTCGAGCTGGCCGGGCGGCTCGTCGGCGGCCGTGCCGTGGACGTCGGCCCGCTCGCCAACTCGCGCGCGCTCGAAGGCATGACCGCCGTGATCCTGAACGTGAACAAGCAGCTCGGCGTCCACGCGGGCCTGCGCCTGACCGGCCTGCCGTGATCTCGATCCGGCCGGTCGAGGGGCTGCCGGAGATCCGCGAGGGCGACGACCTGGCCGCCCTGATCGCCGAGTGCGCGCAGCTCGAGGACGGCGACGTGCTCGTGGTCGCGCAGAAGGTCGTCTCGAAGGCCGAGGGCCGGGTTGTCGAGCTGGCCGGAGTCGAGCCGTCGGAGCGCGCGCGTGAGCTGGCGGCCGACCAGGACCCGCGGCAGCTCGAGGTGATTCTCGGCGAGTCCGCGCGGATCGTCCGCACCCGGCCGCCGCTCGTGATCGCGGAGACCAGCCACGGCTTCGTCTGCGCCTCGGCGGGGGTCGACGCGTCCAACGCGCCCGCGCCGGAGACCGTCGTGCTGCTGCCCGAGGATCCCGACGCTTCCGCGGCCCGGCTTCGAGAGCGTCTGCGCGACCTCGCCGGAGCCGATGTCGGCGTGATCGTCAGCGACTCGTTCGGCCGAGCGTGGCGGCAGGGCACGACCGACGTGGCGATCGGCCTGGCCGGGATCCGGCCGCTGCTCGACCTCAAGGGCGTGCGCGACGCGGCCGGCTACGAGCTGCACGCGACCGTGATCGCGGTCGCCGACGAGCTCGCAGGCGCCGCCGAGCTCGCGATGGGGAAGACGGACGGCGTGCCCGCGGTCGTGATTCGCGGCGTCGATGCCCGCGGCGAGGGCAGCGCCCGCGAGCTCGTGATGCCGCCCGAGCGCGACCTCTTTCGCTAGCGCCAACCTGGCGTTTTGCGCGCCGTTGGATGACACTGTGGCGTAGGGAGATGGGTAAGGAGACGTTTTTGCTGCTGTTTTTGCTGGGCGCCGGCCTGCTCGCGAGCTGGGTCGCGCTACGGCTGCCGCGACTCACGCCGCCGAGTTTCCGCTGGGCCTGGGTGCATCTGGCCGCGGCGCTGGTGCTCGGCGCCGTGCTCGCGCCGGCCCTGCACGCCGTGCCGGGCCTCCCGTCGCGGCTCTCGGTGCTCACGGCGCTCTTCGTCGTCGCCTTGCCCGCGCTCACCTACATGCTGCTGGCCGGGATGTGGCTGGTGCAGCTCGCGGTCGGCGAGACCGCGCGTCGCTAGCGGCGCGCGAGCGCGAGCCCGTTCAGGATCTCGCGCACGATCCGGTCGGCCACGAGCGCGGTGATGTCGCTCGAGCCGGGCGCGGTCGGGATCACCTCGACGACCTCGGCGCCGACGAGCTCGAGCCGCTGGGCGACCTCGCGGCAGGCCCAGAGCAGGTCGCCGCTCGTCATCCCGCCGGGCTCGGGAGTTCCGGTGCCGGGGGCGAAGGCGGGATCGAGCACATCCACGTCAACCGACAGGTACACCGGCCCGTCGCCGACGACCTCGACCGTGCGCTCGACGACGGCCTCGATCCCGAGCTGGCGCACGTCGTGCATGAAGAAG
>DATLPH010000065.1:0-5370 GCA_035535855.1 Gaiellaceae bacterium | reverse complement strand
CCGGCGACGACGAGCTCGAGCACGTCCTGCGCCGTGTGCGCCGCCGCCGCGCGAGCGGCAAGGGCAAGCGCAAACGCCGGACGAGCCTGATCCTCGCGACGCTGCTGATCCTGATCCTGGCGGTGATCGCCTCGGGCGTCGGGGCCGTGGCCCAGTTCCGCTCGAACTGCGACCTGAAGCAGCTGAAGCCGGTCGAGATCGGCTCGAACTCCTTCGTCTTCGCGGCGAACGGCTCCTTGCTGGGGTCGATCCCGGCCGAGCGGAACCGCACGCCGATCGCGCTTTGGCGCGTCAGCCCCTGGACGCGCAGGGCCACCGTCGCGATCGAGGATCACCGCTTCTACGAGCATGGCGGCGTCGACTACGAGGGCATCGCGCGTGCGGCCTGGAAGGACCTGCGCGCCGGGCACGTCGTCCAGGGTGGCTCGACGATCACGCAGCAGCTCGTGCGCAACCTCTACATCTCGAAGGAGCGCACCCTGAAGCGGAAGCTGAAGGAGGCCTGCCTCGCGATCAAGCTCTCGAGGGCGCGCTCGAAGGACTGGATCCTGGCCCAGTACATGAACCAGGTCTACTACGGCAACCACGCTTACGGGATCGAGGCCGCGGCGCAGACGTACTTCTCGACGCACGCGCGCGACCTCACGCTCGCCCAGTCGGCGCTGCTTGCGGGCCTGCCGCAGGCGCCCTCGGTCTACGACCCGCTGCACAGGCCGGCGGCGGCGATCGCCCGCCGCGACGACGTGCTGCTGGCAATGCGCGACAACGGCGACATCAGCGAGGGCCAGTACCGCCAGGCGCTCGCACAGCGGAACCTCCGGTTGAAGCCCGGCAGGCTCTACACGCGGATCCGGGAGCCGTACTTCTTCAGCTACGTGCGCGACCAGCTGATCGCCGAGTACGGCTCGAGCACGGTTCGCTCCGGCGGCCTGCGCGTCTACACGACGATCAACCCGCGCCTGCAGCTCGCGGCCCGCAAGGCGATCCAGGACACGCTCTACCTGCGCGACGACCCTGCGGCCGCGGTCGTCTCGATCAACCCGGCCAACGGCGCAATCCGCGCGATGACGGCGGTCACGCCCGGGCGAACGGGCAACCAGTTCAACCTTGTTGCCCAGGCGCGGCGGCAACCCGGCTCGACCTTCAAGACCTTCGTGCTCGCGGCGGCGATCGAGGAGGGGATGAACCCGAACTCGACCTACTACACCTCGGCGCCCTTCCACTACCAGCCCGACCCGTACACGCCTGCCTGGGACGTCTCGACCTACGGCGGCGACTACTCCGGCTCGATCTCGGTCACCAGCGCGACGCTTGCCTCCGACAACACCGTCTACGCGCAGCTGACCCTCGACGTCGGGCCGGACAAGGTGGCCGAGATGGCGCACAAGCTCGGCGTGCAGTCGGCGCTGGACGTCGTGCCTGCGATGGGCCTCGGCGCCGACGCGATCTCGCCGCTCGAGGAGGCCTCCGCGTACACGACGATCGCGGCGGGCGGGATCTACTCGAAGCCGATGGCGATCCGCAAGGTCGTGCTCGCGAACGGCAAGGAAGACACGGACGCAGGCTGGGGCCAGCCGCAGCGCAAGCGCGTGATCTCCGACGGGGTCGCGTACGAGGTGACGAGGATCCTCGAGCAGAACGTGCTCGGCGGCACCGGCGTGGGTGCGTACTTCGGACGACCTGCCGCCGGCAAGACGGGCACGACCGACAACCACGCCGACGGCTGGTTCTCGGGCTTCGTGCCGCAGCTCGAGACGACGGTCTGGGTCGGCTATCCGCAGGGCGAGATCCCGATGGAGAACGTGCACGGGATCTCGGTCGCGGGCGGCACCTTCCCGGCGACGATCTGGAAGCTGTTCATGGAGACCGCGATGGAGGGGACGCCGGAGCTGACCTGGACGCTGCCGCGCGACCCGGTCGCGTGGAGGCCGTTCACGCAGGGCCAGTACGCCTCGAGCCTGGCGCCGACGACGACCTACACACCAACCACGTCGGCCACCACCGCCACGACGACCACGCGGCAGACCACGCCGACGAGGACCGTCCCAACGACCACCACACGAACGGTCCTGCCGCCACCGCCGCCACTTCCGCCGGAGCCACCGCCACCGCCGGAGCCACCGCCACCACCCGAGCCGCCACCTCCGCCACCACCGCCGGGGCCGTAGGCATGCGGCCGGCGCTGCGCGCTGCGCTCGTCGCGATCCCGGTCTACCTCGCCGCCTGCGCGGTCCCGGACGGCGGGCTCTTCCGAGCCGCGCGCTTCCGCGACATCCACATCTACCAGGGCTACGCCGAGCAGCTCGTCCACGGCGCGCTGCCCTACCGTGACGTGTTCGTCGAGTATCCGCCGGGGGCGTTCGCGGTCTTCCTGCCGCCGACCCTGCTCGGGGCCGATCACTACAACGCGCTCTTCAAGATCCTGATGGCGCTCTGCGGTGCCGCGACGATCGTGCTCGTCGCGCTGGTGCTCGCGGAGCTCGGCGCCTCGCAGCGGCAGGTTGTCGTGGCGGTGGCGTTGCTCGCACTAGCGCCGGCCGCGCTCGGGCCGATCTCGCTCAACACCTACGACGCGTGGCCTGCACTGCTGACGGTGCTCGCACTGTGGCTGTTGCTCCGTGAGCACGACCTGGCCGCGTTCGGCGTGCTCGGGCTGGCTGTGAGCGCGAAGGTCTACCCGCTCGTGCTCGTCCCGATCGCGGCTGTCGCCGTGTGGCGCAGGGCCGGCCCGCGCCGGGTGGCGCTGGGGATCGGGACGCTTCTGCTCGTCGCCGCAGTGGTCGTCGTTCCGTTCGCCGCTTACGGCCCGCACGGGGTCTACGAGAGCTTCCACTCCCAGGCCGCCCGTGGCCTGCAGGTCGAGAGCCTCGGCGCGTCGCTCCTGCTCGCGCTCGACCGGCTCGGCCTCTACGACGCGCAGGTCGTGCGGACGACTGGCGTAGCGGGACGAAACCTCGCGGGCGGGACCGCAGACATCGTCGCGGCCGTCCTGCTCGCGGCCGAGGCGCTCGCGGTCGCGCTCGTCTGGGGGCTGTACGCGCGGGCCTCCGACGCGCGCAGGCACCTACCGCTGGCCTTCGCGGCCGCGGTCGCCGGCTTCCTCGCGTTCACGAAGGTCTTCTCGCCGCAGTACCTCGTCTGGCTGCTGCCGCTCGTGGTCGCGGCGGCGGAGCCCGTGGCGATCGCGCTCGCCGCGGTCGCGGTCGTGCTCGCCCAGGTCTGGTTCTTCCACTACGGCGCGCTCTTCAGGCTCGAGTGGCCGGTCTGGCTCCTGCTCGCCCGCGACCTCGTGATGGTTGCGCTCTACGCCGTGCTTGCCGCCGCGCTGGCGCGGTGGAAGATCAGGATCCCGTCGCGCTCGAAGACGAGCCGCCACTCGGGGTTGCGCCGGAGCCAGGAGAGCTGGACGGCGGTCGGCAAGGGCGCGAGCCGGTCGGCGTAGCCGGGCGCCGTCTCGTCGGCCGCGATCCACTGCGCGTCCTGGAGGAACGGGAAGCTGAGCACGCGCCGACGCGCGGAGAGGTGCGCGCCGAGCGAGTTCGTCGCGCTGACGACCGCGTTGCCCGGGATCAGGCGCAGGGCCTCCGCGGCGATGCGGTCGTGCTCGCTCACCTCGGCGGCGTGCGCCTGCTGCTGCTCGCCGCCGGGGAAGTAGCGCCAGACCGGGATCGGGCCGAGGAAGTAGTTCGAGGCCACCGCGACGACCACGGCCGCCGTTGCCACCGGGAGCCCCGGCCGGGCGCGAGTGAGGCGGGCTGCGCCGAGCACCGCGGCCGCCATCAGCACAGGGATCAACCCCGCCGTGTAGTGGAAGCGGATCGAGGTCTGCGTGGTCGCCGCTGAGAGGAGGTTGACCGCCAGCTCGGGGAGCGCGGCGATCAGCAGCAACGGCGCGAAGACGACCAGCAGCCCGAGCGGCAGCGCGAGCCGCGCGATGTACCCAAGGCCCCGCCCAGTGAACGCGGTCTGGACGATCTGCCACGGGTCGGTCAGCGCCGTGTGGACGATTCCGCCGGGGGTGCTCCCCACCTCGCTGTAGCGCGTGAAGAAGCTCGAGGTGCCTGCGCGGTTGAAGTGCGGGATCACGACCTCGATCGCGATCAGGGCGACCGCCACGCCCGCCACGGCGATCACGCCTCCGGCCAGTCGCCGCCCGTGGGCCAGCGTGTACCAGATGCCGAGCCCGGCGGCGACGAGCGCAATCTCCTCCTTCGTCGTCGCGGCGAGCAGCGCGAAGAGCGCGAACGGCAGCAGCCGGCCCTCGTCGAGGTACCAGATCGCGAACAGGAGCAGCGGGCAGCCGAGCGCAACCGGGTGGAACTCGTTCAAGGTCAGCCACTGGGTGGGCGGGTAGAGCAGGTACGCGAGCGCGAAGCCGAGGGCCGCCCGCTCGCTCCCGAGGTGCTTGCGGGCGAGCCAGAAGACGGGCAGCGCGCCGAGCGCGATTGCCACGGCCTGTGTCACGAGGAGAAGGTCAGGGCTCGGCCAGATCAGCCAGAGGGGTGCAAAGGCGGCGAGGATCGGGTCGAAGTGGGCCCCGAGCCGTGAGATCTGGTCGCCGCGCAGGCTGGTGATCTGCAGCGGGTGCCCGTGCGCCGTCGACCAGACGGACTGCACCATGTTACCGAGGTCGAACCGGCCCGTCGAGAAGGCACGGTGGCGCAGGATCGAGAGCGCGGAGAAGCCGGCCGTGTAGGCGGCGATCGCACTCCACAGCAGCGCCCGCGGGCTCGGTGCTCGCGCGGTCACCGCCGCTCGACCTCACGCTCGATCAGACTGCGCCAGCGCTCTCCCAGGACAGCCTCGCTCGCATTGGCCTCGTAGGCGACGCGGCCTCCGGCGCCGATCCGTCGGGCGAGCTCGGGGTCGCCGGCGAGCCGTCGCAGGGTGTCAGCGAGTGCATGGGCATCGCCGGGTGGGACGAGCAGCGCGCTCTCGCCGTCGGCCAGCAGCTCACGCGCCGCGGGTGTGTCCGCGGTCACGAGCGGCGTCCCGCACGCGAGCGACTGGAAGGCCTTGTTCGGGATCACACGGCTCGCCTTGTCCGAGGTGCCGAAGATCCCGAGCGCGCAGCCGGCGCGGTGCAGCTCGCCGGCGAGGCGTTCGTACTCGACCCACGGGGCCCAGTCGACGTTGGGCGGCCGCTCCCGGACGAGGCCTTCGAGCTGGCCGCTGCCGACGAGCCGGAGGCGCAGCTCGGGCGCGGCCCTGGCGGCGCCGAGGACCGTCTCCAGGCCGTGGAGCGGGATCAGCTTGCCCACGAACAGGATCGTGAACGGCTCGGCGGGCGACCAACCGGGAGTGAAGATCCGCTCCTCGGCCCCGACGAACGCGACCTCGACCCGCTCGGGCGGCAGCCCGGCCAGCTCC
>DATLPH010000064.1:0-5519 GCA_035535855.1 Gaiellaceae bacterium | reverse complement strand
GCGAACTCGTGGATGCAGCATCCCGTCGGGTACGAGGTCACGAACGGCCGTGCCGAGCTGACGAGCGTGTGGCAGCTGGTCAGCAGTTCGTTCGCCCTTTGGGCATTCGTCCACGTGATCCTCGTCGGCCTCACCGCCGCTTCGGTCGTCGTGCTGGGCATCTCGTGCTGGCACCTGGCCCGCGGCCGTAACCAGGAGCTCTTCATCCGTGCCGCGAAGCTCGCCCTGATCGTTGCGGTCCCGGTCGCGGGAGCGAACCTCTGGGTTGGCAGCCACTTCGGCATCTACACGACCGAGACACAGCCGATGAAGATCGCCGCGACCGAGGCGCAGTGGGACACCTGCCAGCCCTGCGCCTTCTCGCTCTTCCAGATCGGCGGCTTCACGCAGGACGACCAGACGCCGTCGTTCTCGATCGTGATCCCGAAGCTGCTCTCGTACCTCTCGACCGGCTCGCTCAACGGGAAGGTCATCGGCATCAACGAGAACCAGAAGGACGAGACCCGTCAGTTCGGCCGCGGCAACTACATCCCGCCGGTCGAGGCGGTCTACTGGAGCATGCGCGTGATGGCCTACCTGGGCTCGCTCGTCTTCTTCGTGGCGGTCCTTGGCGCCTTCCTCTACTGGAGAGGCAAGCTGGCGCGATCGCGCTGGTACCTCTGGACCGCGGTCTGCACGATCCCGCTGCCGTTCCTCGCGGCGCTCGCCGGCTGGGTGCTGACCGAGGTCGGTCGCCAGCCGTGGATCGTCTACGGCCTGCTGCGCACCTCGGATGCGAACTCGCCGAGCGTCAGCACGACGTGGCTCTGGACCAGCCTCGGCGTCTTCGCCGTGCTGTACGGCATCCTCACGATGGTCGACATCGTCCTCTTGCGCCGCTACTCCGACCCCGATCGCGACCTGCCTGGGCCGGAGTCTCCTGAGCAGCCCCCGGCCACGGCGGCGATCTCCTACTGATGGTCCGCCGATGACCTTTCAGATCTTCTGGTTCTGCCTGATCGCCGTCCTCTGGAGCGGGTACTTCGTGCTCGAGGGGTTCGACTTCGGCGTCGGGATGCTGCTCCCGTTCGTGCCGCGGGGGAAGGCCGACCGCGAGGTGCTGTTCGAGTCGATCGGCCCGGTCTGGGACGGCAACGAGGTCTGGCTCGTCGTGGCCGCGGGCGGGACCTTCGCGGCCTTCCCCACCTGGTACGGGGCGATGTTCTCGGGCTTCTACCTGGCCCTGCTGCTGATCCTCGTGTGCCTGATCCTGCGCGCCGTCTCGTTCGAGTGGCGGGACAAGAGCGACAACCCGCGCTGGCACGCCTTCTGGCTGGGTGCACACGTGGCGGCGAGCTTCGGCGCGCCCTTCCTCTGGGGGGTCGCGCTCGCCAACCTGCTCAACGGCGTCCCGCTCAACTCGGACGGCGACTTCACGGGCAACCTCGCCGACCTGTTCACCGCCTACACGGTCTTTGCGGGGATCGCAGTGGTGCTCCTGTTCGCCTTCCACGGAGCGACCTTCCTGACGCTGCGCACGACCGGCGAGCTCTGCGAGCGCGTGGCCGGTATGGCCAGAAGGCTCTCGGTTCCCGCGGCGGCGGTCGTCGCCGGCTTTGCGATCTGGACGGTCGCGGTGGCCGTCGACCGCAACGACAAGGACGTCTTCCCGCCCGTGCTGCCCGCCGCGCTCGCCGTGCTCGCACTGGTGCTGGCCCTCGTCTTCGTCCGCCGGCGGCAGAGCGGCCGGGCGTTCCTGGCCACAGCGCTGGGCGCGGTGCTGACCGTCGCAACGCTCTTCACGAGCCTCTATCCGCGGGTGATGGTCTCGAACCAGGATTTCGGGAACAGCCTCACCGTCTCGAACGCTGCCTCCTCGCACTACGCCCTGGTGACGATCACGGTGGTGGCGCTCATCCTCACGCCGATCGTCCTCATCTACCAGGCGTGGACGTACTACGTCTTGCGGGCGCGGCTCAGCGGCGAGGAGGTCCGGCCGCCCACCGACGCGATCGCCCCGCCCACCGCCTAGGCAGATGCGAGCGCTCGACCAGCGTCTCCTCCGTCGCGCCCGGGCCGCGCGGTTTCTGCTCGCGGCCGACGTCCTGCTTGGGGTCGTTGCCGCGGGGTTGCTGCTCGTCCAGGCGACGCTGATCGCCCGGATCGTCACGCGGGCCTTCGAGGGAGCCTCGCTCGGCGCGGTCTCGACTGAGCTCGCGCTGCTGGCGCTGGCATTCGCGATGCGGGGCCTCGTCGCCTGGGGGTTCGAAGCCACCGGCCGGCGCGCCGCGTCGTCGGTGCTCTCTGAGCTGCGGCTGGCGCTCGTCGAGCGCCGACTGCGCGGGCAGCCGGCGGCGCTCGACGGCGTCGAGGGAGGCGAGCTCACCGCGGCCGCCGTCCAGGGAGTCGATGGCCTCGAGGCGTACTTCGGCCGCTACCTCCCCCAGGTCGTGCTCGCGGTGATCGTCCCGGTCGCGGTGCTCGGCTGGGTCGGCGCGATCGACCTCGAGTCTGCGCTCCTGATGCTGCTCACGCTGCCGCTGGTGCCGATCTTCATGTGGCTGATCGGCCGGTACACGGAGGAGCGGACGCGCGAGCACTGGCTCGCCCTGCGCCTGCTCTCGACGCATTTCCTGGACGTGGTGCGGGGACTCGCGACGTTGCGGGCCTTCAACCGGAGCCGCGCGCAGGCGACAACGATCGACCGGGTCGGCGAGCGCTACCGGCGGGCCGCCATGGGCACGCTTCGCCTGAGCTTCCTCTCAGGCTCGGTGCTCGAGCTCGCGGCCACCCTGGGCGTCGCGCTCGTGGCCGTGACGGTGGGCGTTCGCCTCGTCGGCGGCGGGCTCGGCCTCGAGGCGGGCCTCACGATCCTGCTCCTGGCCCCGGAGCTGTACGCGCCGCTGCGGCAGCTCGCCGCGCAGTTCCACGCGAGCGCCGACGGGCTCGCCGTTGCAGAGCGGATGCTGGAGTTGCTCGACGCGCCGCCGGCGGTGGGCGGCGGTGGCCGCCTCGTTCCCCCGAGCCCCGCCGAGTGGCCCGTGCGCTTCGAGCGCATCTCGTTCTCGTATCCCTCGCGCGCGCAACGCGTCCTCGACCGGCTCGACCTCGAGCTGCAGCCCGGCGAGACCGTGGCGCTCGTGGGGGCAAGCGGTACCGGCAAGAGCACCGTCGCGAGCCTGCTCCTGCGCTTCGCCGAGCCGGACGCCGGGCGCATCACCGTCGGCGGGCTCGACCTGGCGGAGTGCCGCACCGAGCTGTGGCGCAGCATGGTCGCGTGGGTGCCCCAGCGGCCGACGATGTTCCGCGGAACGGTGGCGGAGAACATCGGGCTCGGCGTGCGGGGCGCGTCGCAGCAACGGATCCGGGACGCCGCGATGCTGGCGGGCGCCGACCGCTTCGTTCGTGCGCTCCCGTTCGGCTACGAGACGGCGATCGGCGACGGAGGCCGCCCGCTTTCGGCCGGCGAACGGCGCCGGATCGCGCTCGCGCGCGCCTTCTTGCGCGACGCCCCGCTCGTGATCCTCGACGAGCCGACCGCCGATCTCGACCGGACGAGCGCCGACGTGGTCGCGGAGGCGGTCGAGCGTCTCCGCGTGGAACGCACCGTGCTCGTGATCGCGCACCGACCCGAGCTCGTGCAGCGGGCCGACCGCGTCGTCTCGCTCGACGTCGGCGGGACAGCCGCAGTCCGGAACGAGGCCGCGTGACCGCGACGCTGCGACGGCTGCTTGCCCTGGCGGGGGCCTCGCGCGCGCGACTGGCCACCGCGGTGCTCCTGGGCACGGCCACGATCGTGTTCGGCGTCGGCCTGATGGCGACGGCCGGCTACCTGATCTCGCGCGCCGCCGAGCGGCCGGCGATCCTCTCGCTGACCGTGGCGATCGTCGGCGTCCGCTTCTTCGGGATCGCGCGGCCGGTGGTGCGCTACTTCGAGCGCCTGCGCTCGCACGAGCTCGCTTTCCGCGTCCTGGAGCGGGTTCGCCGTCGCGTGTACGAGCGCATCGAGCCGCTCTCGCCCGTGCAGCTGCAGGGCGACCGGCGCGGCGAGACCCTGTCGACCCTGGTCGCGGACGTGGACTCGCAGCAGAACCTCCACCTACGCGGCATCGCGCCGCCGCTCGTCGCGTTCGCAGCCGGCGCCGTCTCGGTCGGCGTCGCGGCCGTGTTCCTCCCGGCGGCGGGGATCGTGCTGGCCGCGGGCCTGCTCGCCGCAGGCCTCGGGGCCCCGGCGCTCTCGGCAGCGCTGTCCCGGCGAGCCGGCGGACACGAGGCCGCGGCCAGGGGCGAGCTCGCGGCCGAGCTCGTCGAGATCACCTCCGGCAGCGCCGAGCTGGTCGCCTACGGCCGCCAGCGCGATCACCTCGACCAGCTGCGGGCAGCCGACCGCAGGCTCGTCCGCCTGCGGCGCCGCGCCGCGCTGGCCGACGGTCTCGGCGACGGCCTGAGGCTGCTGCTGATGGGCGCGACGGTGGTTGCCGTCCTGGCGGTCGGCGTCTCGTCCCACGCCTCGGGCGGGCTCGACCGGGTCCTGATCGCAATGCTCGCGCTGCTCGCGCTCGCGTCCTTCGAAGCCGTGCAGCCGCTCCCGGAGGCCGCCCGCGAGCTGGGCGAGACCGTGGCCGCGGGCAGGAGGATCTTCGCGCTCACGGACCGCAAGCCCGCCGTCGTCGACGCGGCGGAGCCGGCCGCGTTGCCCGACGGGCCGTTCACGGTCGCGGTCGAGGACGTTCGCGTCCGCTACGGGCCCCGCGAGCCACTCGCGCTCGACGGCTTCAGCCTGCGGCTCGAGCCCGGCCGGCGCATCGCGCTGATCGGCCCGAGCGGCGCCGGCAAGACGACGGTGACGAACCTGCTGCTGCGCTTCCTCGACCCGGAGCAAGGTCGAATCACCCTGGCCGGCAGGGACGTGCGCGAGTACGGGCAGGAAGACGTGCGGAGCGCGATCGCCGTCGCCGGCCAGGACGCGCACCTCTTCTCGGCGAGCATCGGCGCCAACGTTCGCCTCGGACGTCCCGGCGCCAGCGACGACGCGGTCGAGCAGGCCCTGGCCGCGGCGCGGATCCTCGACTGGGTGCGCTCCCTCCCGGAGGGGCTCGACACGCTCGTCGGCGAGGAAGGCCGTGAGCTTTCGGGGGGCCAGCGGCAGCGGATCGCGCTCGCGCGCGCCCTACTCGCGGACACGCCGATCCTGGTGCTCGACGAGCCCACGGCGCATCTCGACACGCCCACAGCGGAGCGGCTGGTCGAGGATGTCGTCGCGGAGGTCGGCGACCGCTGCGTACTCTTGATCACGCACCGCCCCGAAGGGCTGGAGCTCGTTGACGAGATCGTCGTGCTCCGGCCGCCGGAGCGCTGAGAGGAGGAGCCAGATGACCGGCAAGGCCGATTTCACGCCAGAGGAGTGGAACCTGATCCGAGAGGGCCCGGTGACTGCGGGCATGGTCTCGCTGATGGCAGAGCGAGGGGGCTCGTTCCGCGAGTCCTGGGCGCTCGCCAAGACCTACGCCGAGACGCGCCAACAGCAGGGCGAGAGCGAG
>DATLPH010000063.1:0-6489 GCA_035535855.1 Gaiellaceae bacterium | reverse complement strand
CTCGCGCGGAAGGTCGATCTGGGTGATGTCGCCGGTGACGACGACCTTCGAGCCGAAGCCGAGCCGGGTCAGGAACATCTGCATCTGCTCCGGGCTCGTGTTCTGGGCCTCGTCGAGGATGATGAACGAGTCGTTCAGCGTGCGGCCGCGCATGAATGCGAGCGGCGCGACCTCGATCGTGCCCTTCTCCATGTAGGCGGCGAGGCGGTCGGGGTCGAGCATGTCGTAGAGCGCGTCGTAGAGCTGGCGCAGGTACGGGTCGACCTTGGCGAGCATGTCGCCGGGGAGGAAGCCCAGGCGCTCGCCGGCCTCGACCGCGGGGCGCGTGAGAATGATCCGGCCCACCTCGCGGTCGGAGAGCGACGCGACGGCGAGTGCCATCGCGAGGTAGGTCTTGCCCGTGCCGGCGGGCCCGATCGCGAACGTGACGGTGTGGCGCCGGATCGCGTCGACGTAGCGCTTCTGGTTGACCGTCTTCGGCGAGATCTTCTTGCCGCGATGCCGCCAGACGACGTCCTCGAAGACGTCGCGGAGATCCTCGGCCTGGTCGAGCGCGGAAAGGACCGCATCGACCGTGCTCGGGCCGATCTCGTGACCGCCCTCGACGAGCTCGGCGAGCTCGTCGACGACCGCGCGCGCCTGTGCCACGTTCGGGTCGTCGCCCTCGATCGTCAGGCGGTTGCCGCGCAGCAGCAGGGTGATCCGGAGCCGCTCGCGCAGCGCGTCGAGCACGCCGTCGCCGACCGTTGCGAGCTCGGCGGCGACATCGTTGGAAACTGAGAGAACTTCCTGCACCCAGCCCAGTGTAGGGGCCGGGCTCCTCCTTCAGGCCAGCTTCTCGCGGACGAGCTGACTGACCGTGGAGCCGTCCGCGCGGCCGGCGATCTGCGGCATCACGTCGGCCATCACCCGGCCGATGTCGCGCATGCTCGTCGCGCCGACCTCGGCGATCGCGTCGTCGACGATCTCCTCGAGCTCGTCCTCGGAGAGCGGCTCCGGCATGAACTCCTCGAGCACGGCCAGCTCGCGCTCCTCCCCCTGGGCCTGCTCCTCGCGGCCGGCCTCTCGGAACGCCTCGGCCGCCTCGGTGCGCTTCTTGCGCTCGCGCTGAAGCACCTGCAACTCCTCGTCGTCGTGCAGCGGCCGCTGTAGCTCCTTCTCGGCCGAGCGGAGGCTCGACAGGATCAGGCGCAGCGTGTCGCGCCGTTCCGCTTCGCGGTCGGCCATCGCCTGTTTCAGCTCTGCCTCGAGACGGACGATCAGGCTCATCCGACCGCTCCCCGGACCTGCCCGCCGAGCACATGCCAGTGCAGATGGAAGACCGTCTGGCCGGCGCCCTCGCCCACGTTCACGACCACCTGGTAGTCGTCGAGCCCGACCTTGCGAGCCGTCTCGGCGACGAACTCGAGCATTCGCTTCGCCTCCTCCGGAGGGAACTCCGAGATCTCACGAAAGCTCGACACGTGGCGCTCGGGCAGCACGAGCAAATGCGTGTCCGCCTTGGGAGCGATGTCGCGGATGGCGACGAAGCCGTCGGCGGCGTGCACGTGGTCTCCTTCCCGGACGAGCTGGCAGAAGAGGCAGTCGTCAGGCAGCGAGGATCCCCTCCTCCGTCACCGCGGCGGCGCGCACCGTGACGAGCTCGCCGAGCGGCCCGTCCACGAGCCAGGGCGAGTAGTCGTCGCCATACCCGCGACCCGGGCGGTCGACGAGCACCGTGTCGGCGCGACCGAGCTTCTCGCGCCAGCGCGCGAGGCTGGCGGCTCGGGACGCCTCGCGGAGACGTCGGCTGCGCTCCCGCTTGACGGCCGCGTGAACCGTGTCGGCGGCAGCAGTCGCCGTGCCGGGCCGTGGCGAGTACGGAAACACGTGCACCTTGGTCACGCCGGCGCGCTCGACCACCTCGAGGGTGCGCCGGAAGGCGCGTTCGTCCTCGCCGGGAAAGCCGACGATCACGTCAGTGGTCAGATTGAGGTCACCGAGCGGCTCGAGGCGGCGCAGGAACGTCGCCGCCGAGTAGCGCCGCCCCATCGCGCGCAGCACGCCGTCGTCGCCCGACTGCAGCGGAACGTGAAGATGGTGCGCGACGGTCGGGGTCTCGCGCAGCGTCTCGACGAGCTCGTCGTCGACGTGGTTGATCTCGATCGACGAGAGCCGCAGCCGAGCCAGCCCCGGAGTGGCCGCCGCCTCGCGCACCAGCCGTGGCAGCCGGAAGCCGGCCTCGCGGTCGCGGTAGCAGCCGAGGTTGATCCCGGTCAGGACGACTTCGCGGTGGCCCTGGCCGACGCGGCGCCTCACCTCCCGCAGCACCGCCTCGGCGGGCCGGCTGCGGGATGAGCCGCGCACGAGCGGGATGACGCAGAAGGCGCACGAGAAGCTGCAGCCGTCCTGCACCTTCACGAAGGCGCGGACGCGGTCGAGGCGCGCGTCGGCGCGGACACAGCCGATCGCACCGACGTCGCCCGCCACGAACGACGGCGTCTCCTCGCTGCACCGCGAGACGACGACGACGTTCTCGGGCAGGCCGGCGAAGCCGTCGGCGTCGAGGCTCGCGCCGCAGCCGGTCACGTAGACACGGCGGTGCGTGCGGGCTGCGCGCGAGGCGGCGTGCCGCGACTTGCGCACCGCCTCGTGGGTGACGCAGCAGGTGTTGACCACGGCGACGTCGGCGCCGCCTTCGAGCTCGGTGTGACCCTCGGCGAGCAGGCGTTCGCGGATCTCCTGCGCGTCCACGTGCGAGACCTTGCACCCGAGGAACCGGACCGAGAAGGTCGCCACGGCGCCGGACTCTACTCCTCGCGCCGATAGAGATCGGCCGCCCAGCCTCCTTCCGTGGCCCGCGCCTCGTGGCGAAAGCCGGGCGCCGAGGGCTGTTCCTGCTCCAGGTAGCCCGAGGTGACGACGGCTGTTGCGTCCAGGAGCGGCACGACCCGCTCGACCGTCTCCAGCGAGATGTTCGCGA
The DNA here is from genome assembly GCA_035535855.1 of Gaiellaceae bacterium. Lineage (GTDB taxonomy): Bacteria > Actinomycetota > Thermoleophilia > Gaiellales > Gaiellaceae > AC-32. The sequence goes on along the minus strand of DATLPH010000063.1, from coordinate 3,527 downwards.
CGGCGACGTCCGCCTGCGGGGGCTGGTCGGCACGAGCGTCGGTGAGCCGCAGGTCGAGCTCGACCCCGTTGGCCTCGGCGTTCCGCCGGGCGGCGTCGATCGCCGCGGCGTCGTGGTCGAGGGCCACGACGGGGGCAAAGCCGAGCCGCGCCGCGGCGATCGCGAGCACGCCGGAGCCGCAGCCCACATCGAGCAGGCTCCCGCGCTCGAGGTTCGCGAGGAGCTGTAGACAGAGCCGCGTGGTCGCGTGCCCGCCGGTGCCGAAGGCGCGGCCGGGGTCGACGACGATCGCCTCGACACCCGCCGGCGGCGTCTCCCAGGGCGGCCCGATCCAGAGCTTCCCGACGGTCACCGGCCGGTGAAACTCGCGCCAGCGCTCCTCCCAGTCCGCGGGCACGTCGTCCGCCCGGACCTCGCCAAACGCGGCCCAGAGCCGCTCCTCGCCGGCGTCGTCGGTGTACGCGACCAACTCGACGGCGTCCGCATGCTCGAGCTCCTCGAACCCCTCCGGGAAGAGCTCGAGCATCAGCGCGCGCGCGGCCTCGGCACGCTCGGCGGGAACGGACGCGGAGACGCGGCGCAGAGGGCTCAGCGGAAGGCGCTCTTGAGCTTCTGGAAGAACCCCTCGTCGGCCTCGTACGTCTCCTCGCTCGCGCTCTGGCCGAACTCCTCGAGCAGGCGGCGCTGATCGTCGGTCAGCCGCCGCGGCACCTGCACGTTGACGAGCACCCGCTGGTCGCCGCGGCCGAATCCCTGGAGCACGGGCATTCCCTTGCCGCGCAGGACGTGAAGCTTTCCGGGCTGCGTGCCCGGCTCGAGCTCGAGGTCGATCTCGCCCTCGAGCGTCGGCACCTTGACGGTCGTCCCGAGCGCGGCGTCGGTCATCGTCAGGTCGACCGAGCAGAAGATGTCGTTGCCCTCGCGCACGAAGCGCGGGTCCGGCGTCACGCGAACCTGGACGTAGACGTCGCCCGCCCGGCCGCCGAGCGAGCCCGCGTGCCCTTCGCCGGACATGCGGATCTGCTGGCCGTCGTGGATCCCGGGCGGGACCTCGACCTCGAGCGTCCGATCCTCGACCGTGCGCCCCGAGCCCTCGCAGTCGAGGCACGGATCCTGGACAACCGTGCCCTGGCCCGCGCAGGCGGGGCACGTCTGGGAGCGGACGAACTCGCCGAAGGCCGTGCGCGTCACCTGCTGCAGGCGGCCGCGGCCGCTGCAGGTGGCGCACGTCACCGGCTCGGTGCCCGACTTCGCGCCGCTGCCACCGCAGGTCGCGCACGTGATGGTGACCGGGAAAGGCAGGTTGCGCGTCGTGCCGCTCGCCGCCTCGGCCAGCTCGATCTCGATCTGGGCGACGACGTCGGACCCTCGCTCGCGCCGGACGCGCCCGCCGCCGCCGAAGATGTCGTCGCCGAAGAACGCGGAGAAGAGGTCGGAGAGGCTGCCGACGTCGAACGTGGTCGGCGCGAAGCCGCCGCCCTGCAGGCCGGCGTGGCCGTAGCGGTCGTAGAGCTGCCTCGTCTCGGGCTTCGAGAGCACCTCGTAGGCCTCGACCACCTCGCGGAAGCGCTCCTCCGCGTCCGGTGCCTGCGACACGTCGGGATGCAGCGTCCGGGCGAGACCCCGGAACGCCTTCTTGATCTCGGCGTCGTCGGCCGAGCGCGAGACGCCGAGAAGCTCGTAGTAGTCGCGCTGGCTCGTCGCCATCGTCTGAGCGTACCGCCCGCGTTAGTTGTCGTCGTAGAGCTCTTCGACGAAGCGCGAGAGCTCGTGCGCGGCTGCGCGGACGGAGCGCAGCGCCTTGTCGTAGTCCATTCGCACCGGCCCGAGCAGGGTGACCGCGCCGAGCGTGCGGGTGGTCAGCCCGTAGGAGGCGCCGACGAGAGAGAGGTCACGCAGTCCCGGATGCTCGAGCTCCGGGCCGACGCGCACGAACGGGCGCCGCGAGTCGAGCGCCTGGCTCAGGACCTCGAGCAGAGCCGCACGCTTCTCGAGCACCTCGAGCAGCCGCTGGTAGCTCTCGAGCTCGTGGCCGCGGAGATCCTCGAGCAGGCCGGCCGTGCCGCCCACGTAGAGGCTCTGCTCCTCCGCGGCGAGCGCCTCGTCGAAGAGCGGCCGCAGCGTTGCGAGGAACGTCGTCTCGCGGGCGCCGAGGCCCGGCTCGTCGACCCTCCGGCGCAGGGCGTTGCTGCCGAGCTCGAGGCCGGCGACGCGGTCGTTCAGGTACTGGGTCGCCCAATTGACGAGGCCCGGGTCGACAGGGTCGGCGAAGCGGTAGACGCGCTTCGTCACGCTTCCGGTCGAGGTGATCACGACGACCATCGCGACCTGTGGCTGGAGCAGGATCACCTCGACGTGCCGGACGGTTGCCGTCCCGAGCGGCGGCGCCGAGACCAGTGCCAGGAGCCGCGTCAGCTCCGAAAGCATCTCCGTGGTCGCCTGAAGCGCGGAGTCGACCTCGTTCCGCGCCGTCGTCAGGTCCAGGGGGAACCCTCCCGGCTGCGGGTCCATTCGCTCGAGCAGGCGGTCGGCGTAGTAGCGGTAGCCCTGCTCGGTCGGCACGCGGCCGGCCGACGTGTGCGGGTGCGTGAGCAGCCCCTGACGCTCGAGCTCAGCGAGCTCGCCGCGCACGGTCGAGGGCGAGACGTCGAGCCCGATCCGCTCGACCAGCGTCCGCGACCCGACCGGCTCGCGGTTCGCGACATATTCCTCGACGACGCCGCGCAGGATCGCCCGCTGGCGGTACGACAGCTCCATCTCGGCGATGTTCCTCATCCTTTGCAGGGATTTTAGGCGAGGAGCTCCGCCGTGACGCCGCCGCCGAGGAAGCGCCCGCGCTCCGTCAGGGCCAGCGTGCCGCCGGCCGCGCGCTCGACGAGGCCGAGCCGCTCGAGCCGCTCGAGGGCCTCTGCGTCGACGGCGTCGTCGAGCCCGTCCAGCAAAAGGGGCTCGTCGAGGCGCAGGCCGAGGAGCACACGCTCGGACTGCTGCACCGGCGCCGGCAGCGCTTCGAGCTCGCGCTCGGGCTGCTCCCCTGCGGCGAGTGCCGCGAGGTAGCGCGCGAGCCGCGGGGTCGTCCGCCACCGTTGCCCTTCGATTGTCGAGACAGCGCCGATCCCGAGCCCGAGGTAGTCCCGGCCGCGCCAGTAGGCGAGGTTGTGCCGCGAGCGCAGGTCGCGCCGGTCCGCGAGGCTCGGCGACCGGCAGAAGTTCGCCGTCTCGTACCAGCGATAGCCGGCCTCCGTCAGCTGCGCGACGACGCGCTCGAAGTACGACTCCATCGCCTCGGCCTGGCGAGCGAGCTCGGCGCCGTGCGCGTGGGTGAAGCGCGTCCCCGGCTTCGCCTCCAGCTCGTAGCAGGAGAGGTGCTCCGGCTTCAGCGCGATAGCCTCGTCCAGGTCGGCGTCGAGATCGCACGGGCTCTGCTCTGGAATGCCGTAGATCAGGTCGAGCGAGAGGTTGTCGAGCCCGGCCCCTCGGAGCGTCCAGAACGCGCGGCGCACGTCGTCGGGGCGCGCGCGACGCTC
>DATLPH010000062.1:0-3542 GCA_035535855.1 Gaiellaceae bacterium | reverse complement strand
CCGGGCGGAATCGGCTTCAGGCCCTTCGCCCAGGGCGAGTCCGGCGGGCGCCACCACGGGTTGCGCTGCATGTCGACGACGTGCCAGTTCCCGGTCGGTGTCGGATAGATCGACTGCCCGGTGGCGACCTGGAAGGTGCGCCAGGCATGGTCGCCCTTGTAGAGGTGGAGCTCGTTCGAGCCGCGGTAAATGACGACGACGGCGCCGAAGCTCGAGCGGCTGACGTCGGGCGCGACGGTCTTCGCGGCCGGGTGCAGCAGGGCCGGCCGGTGGGCCACGGCGAGCGCGCTCTCGAGCCTCTGCAGAGTCTTCGGCCGGTTGAGAGCGAGGCCGGGCTCGCCCGCGTGGAGCACCGGCCTCAGGGCCACGAGCGTCGCCGTCGCGTCCTCGGGCGCGATCGAGAGCCTGCCGTCCAGCGCACGCACGTACTTCCGGATCCGCGCTTGGTCGACGTTCACCCGCAGGGCGAACTGCTCGCGCGGCTGCGCCTTCAGCGCGGTCTGCACGGCCGAGTCGACGTCCACGCTCGCCCCGAGCGCAGCCGGCTTCACGCTCCAGCGCTTGCCGTAGAAGACGAATCGAAGCGGCCGGTTGTACCACCACGAGATCGCCGAGCGGGCCTGCTCCGAGTTGAGCCCGCCCACGTTGAGCCCCCCGATCGTCACGCCGGGAGCGACGACACCACCGCGCTGGGCGCTCGGTGCGGCGGCTCCGGAGGCGACCGCGGCCAGGGCGATAAACAGGACGAACCGCTTCACGTGCAGGAGTTTAGGCGCTCACCCGGGGGAGCGGTAGGCTCGGCGCCGTGACCAAGCAACTCTGGGCGCCGTGGCGGCTCGAATACATCAAGCAGGCCGACGAGCAGCCCGGTTGCGTGTTCTGCGACGCCGCCGCCGGCGACGACGAGGAGCGGCTCGTCGTCCACCGTGGGCAGCACGCCTTCGTCCTGCTGAACAAGTACCCCTACTCCTCCGGTCACCTGATGGTCGCCTCGTACCGGCACGTGGGCGAGTTCGCCGAGCTTACGGACGAGGAGGTGCTGGAGGTCCATCGCCTCGCCCAGAGCGGGATCGCGGCGCTCGCCCAGGTCTACGCGCCCCAGGGCCACAACCTCGGCTGGAACCTGGGCCGCATCGCCGGCGCAGGCGTCGTCGATCACGTTCATCTGCACGTCGTCCCCCGTTGGGCCGGTGACACGAACTTCATGCCCGTCCTCGCAGACGTGAAGGTGCTCCCTGAGCACCTGCTCGAAACCCGCCGGCGCCTGGCCAAAGCCTGGCCGACGAGGGTCAGCGGACCCTGAACGTCCCCTGGCCGAGGAGCTGCCCGTAGCGGCCCTTGGCCATCGGACCGAAGCCGGGCCACACGTACCAGAGGTATGTGCCGCGGCGGAGCGAGAACGTATGGCCTGCGTACCTCCAGCGCTTCGTCAGGGGCTTGCGCGCCTTGCGCGGCCACACGCTGAGGATCTTCTGGCCGCGGTAGTACAGCTGGACGTTGTAGAACGAGGCTCCGCTGACGCCCGCCCAGCGGAAGGTCGGGACTCCTCGCACGACGCTGGCATTCCGCGGCGAGCGCAGGAGCACGCTCGGAGGCACGAGGGCGCGCATTCCCCCGGAGGCGTTGGCGGCGTGGTCATAGCTCACGATCAGATACCGGTAGTACTGGCCGTTCTTGAAGTGCCGGTCGTTGTACGACTGGCGCTTGCCCCTGTAGACGAGCTTCCGCGGCGGCGTCTTCGGGCTCGTCGAGACGTATACGCCGACGTGGTCGAAGTCCGGGTCGGCTGGTTTATTCCACCTGAGCTGCAGCCGGCCGTAGCCGACGTTCCGCCGGAGCTTGCTCACGTTGGCGGGCGGCCTGAGGTCGGCGATCGGCGGGCCGACTCCTGAGATCCGCCAGCTGTACGTCGCAAGCGACACGTCGGCATTCCCGGCCGCATCAACCGCCTGGACGCGGAACGTATACGACCCGTCGCCGAGCCCTGAGTAGGTCTTCGGCGACGCGCAGGACGTGAAGCCCGACGAGTTAAGGCTGCAGGCGAACGTCGAGCCCGGTTCGCTGCTCGAGAATGTAAACGTCGCCGCGGAGCTAGAGCTCTCCGCGGGTGGCGTCGTACCGATCCGTGTCTCTGGAGCAACCGTGTCGACGACCCACGTGTATTCCGTGGTTGGCCCAACGGTCCCGAGCGAGACCGCGTGCACGGCGAACGTGTGGGAACCGTTCGAAAGCGGCCCTGGGTATTGGCGTGGACTCGTGCAGACGGTGAAGCCTCCCCCATCTAGCTGACACTCGTACGTGCTCGCACCCGAGAAACCGAACGTGGCGGATACTCGGTTGGTCAGCGGCGGTGGCTTCTCCGTCAGCGTCACCGCCGGTGGAGGAGGAGGAGGAGGAGGAGGAGGCGGCGGAGGCGGCGGCGGAGGCGGTGGTGGAGGAGGAGGCGGCGGAGGCGAGACTTCGACGTAGTCGAAGCCGGCGGAGCATGGCGAAACATCAGTTGGGTTGGCCGGGTCCGCTGCGGTCGCCTGGAACGTGGTGGTGGTGTTGTCGTCGACGGTAACTGCGATATGGAACTGACCGGCCACGGCGACGCCGGTGCCCTTGATAGTCCCGCCCGGACAGCCGCCTGCATAGAGCGTGATCAGAGACCCTGTGTCGGCGGTTCCGTTCAGGAGGGGCGCATTGTTGTCGGCCGGTGACGGCGGAGCGCTTGAGTCGATCGTCGGGGTCGAGGGCACAAGGGTGGCTCCGCCCGCGAGGGGGACTCCGACCAGGAGTGCCGCGAGCGCGGCCACGAGCAGCGAGCGACGCCTCATGACCCCAGCAGCGCGATCAGCAGGCCAACGCCGATGCCGACGACGCCCACCGCTGCGCCGAGGCGCCACGCACGCGAGCAACGCGACGGCGAGCCCGACAGCGCGGATGCGCCCGCGCCGCAGCAACGACCTCGCGACCCCCCCTTGCACGTTTGAACTCCTCCTCAACTTCGTCCCCGCAGCGGCTGTACTTGGTAGTCCCCGAGGCTAGCACCGATTTTCGTGGTCGAGAAGCCGGCGAGCCGCCTTGTGCTCGAACTCAGTTGGGAAGTTCGCGACCGCCTCGATCGTGCGGCCGATCTCGGCCTCGCCGTGGGCCGTTGAGAGGAACATCGCCTCGTTCTGGGAGGGCGCGAGGTAGATCCCGCGCTCGAGCAGGTACCGGAACAGCGCTGGGTAGTCGTCGACGAAGAGCGTCGCCATCGCGCCAACGCGCTCGAAGCGGCCGTGCTCGCCGAGCGCGTCGAGCCGCTGCCCCTTGCGCTCGAGCTCCTCGTAGACCCCGGGCGTGAGCCGCCGCAGCACCGAAAGGCCAGCCGCGGTCGCGAGCGGATTCCCGGAGAGCGTGCCCGCCTGGTAGACGTCGCCGGCCGGCGCTAGTCGCTCCATCAGCTCGGCGCGCCCGCCGAAAGCGGCAAGCGGGAGCCCGCCGCCGACGATCTTGCCGAGCACGGTCAGGTCGGGCAGCACGCCGTAGCGCTCCTGCGCGCCACCGCGCGCGAC
>DATLPH010000061.1:0-3905 GCA_035535855.1 Gaiellaceae bacterium | reverse complement strand
AAGATGGCCGCGGCCGCGAGGAAGCCGGGCACGAACGAGAACAGGATCGCGTGCCGGATCCCGATCGCCGCCACGAGGCCGAGCGCCAGCAGCGGTCCGGCGATCGCGCCGAGGTTGTCCATCGCCCGCTCGAATCCGTACGCCCGTCCGTAGAACTCCGGCTGCACGACGTCGGTGAGCAGCGCGTTGCGCGAGGGCGTTCGCAGGCCGCGGGTCAGCCACGCGCCGGTGCGCAGGACGCCGACCTGCCAGGCCGCGGAGGCGACGCCGATCAGCGCGTTCAGCACCGCCGTCGCCGAGTACCCGCCCATCGCGGTGGTGCGGCGGCGCGCGGGGTCGTCCGCCAGGGCGCCGCCTGCGAGCTTGGCCACGCCCGCGGTGCCGTCGGCAATGCCCTCGATCACGCCGAGCGCGGCCGCCGGCGCGCCCAGGGTCGAGGTCAGGAAGGCGGGCAGCAGCGAGGTCGAGACCTCCTTGCCCACGTCGTCGAGGAAGCTCGCCGCCCCGATCCCGGCGACGCCGCGGTTCAGCCAGCGAGGATGCACGCGGCCCGGTGACCGTGGCCCGAGCCTGCGGGCTCGAGCGCGGGGTCGATCTCACGGCAGTCCGGAATCGCGACCGGACAGCGAGGGTGGAAGCGGCAGCCGGGCGGGATGCGAACCGCGTCGGGAGCCTCGCCCTTCAGGATCTGGGGCCGCGAGCGCTCGCGCGGGTCCCGCCGCGGGACGACCGAGAGGAGCGCCTTCGTGTACGGATGCTGCGGGTCGTCGACGATGGACGCGGCTGGGCCCTCTTCCACGATCCGGCCGAGGTACATGACCGCGATCCGGTCGGCGAAGCGGGCCGCCGTCGAGAGGTCGTGCGTGATCATCAGGATTCCGAGCCCGCCCTTGCGCAGGCGGTCGAGCAGCGCGAGCACTCCCGCCCGCACCGAGACGTCGAGCATCGAGACGGGCTCGTCGGCCACGAGCAGCTCGGGGCCGAGGACAATGCTGGCGGCGATCGCGACGCGCTGGCGCTGGCCGCCCGAGAGCTCGTGCGGGTAGCGGCCGAGGAAGAGCTCGGGCGGGGTCAGCTCCACTCGCTCGAGCGCATCGCGCGCCAGCTCCGCGCGCTCGCGCTTCGAGCCGCCCGCGTGGTGGATCAGCAGCGGCTCCTCGATCGTGGCGCGGACGCTCAGGCGTGGGTCGAGCGACTCGTACGGATCCTGATAGATGATCTGCATCCGCTTGCGCAGTGGGCGCAGGGCGCGGTTCGGGAGGGTGGTGATGTCCGTGCCGTCGAAGGCGATCCGGCCGGAGACAGGCTCGACCAGCCGCAAGACGGTCTGCGCGGTCGTGGTCTTCCCGCAGCCCGACTCGCCGACGAGCGCAAGCAGCTCCCCCCGCTCGAGCGAGAAGCTGATCCCGTCCACGGCCCGCACGACCTGCTGCGGCCGCCGCGCGGCCGAGCCGAACAGCCCGCGCGGGATCGGGTAGTGGACGACGAGGTCGTCGACCTCGAGCAGCCGGCCGTTCGAGCTCACACGACCCCGGCGGGCACGTCGTTCAGGTGGCATGCGGCCGCACGCTCGCCGCCGAGCCCGCGCAGCAGCGGCCGCTCGAGCGTGCAGCGGCCGAAAGCGCGGTCGCAGCGCTCGTGGAACGGGCAGCCGACGAGCGGCCGGTCGAGGCGCGGCGGCGCGCCCGGGATCGAGACCGGCGCGCCGTTCGCGTGAAGGTCGGGCGTGGCGGCGAAGAGCAGCCGCGTGTACGGGTGGCGCGGGTCGTGGAAGAGGGCGTCGACGGGGCCGTGCTCGACGATCTCGCCCGCGTACATGACCGCCGAGCGGTCACAGAGCTGCGCGACGACGGGCAGGTCGTGCGTGACGAGCAGCAGCGCCAGGCCGAAGTCGCGGCAGAGCGCGTCCAGCAGCTCGAGGATCTGCGCCTGCACCATCACGTCGAGAGCCGTCGTCGGCTCGTCCGCGACGAGCACGCTGGGATTGCACGCGAGCGCCATCGCGATCGCCGCGCGTTGACGCATGCCGCCTGAGAACTCGTGCGGGTAGCGCTCGCCGCGCTCGCGCGGGATCCCGACCGACTCGAGCAGCTCCCCCACCCGCGCCCGCGCGGCGCGGCCCGAGGCGAGCCCGTGCACCTCGAGCGCCTCGGCGATCTGCGCCTGGACCGTCTGCACCGGGTTGAGCGCGTTCATCGCGCCCTGGAAGACGATCGCGAGGTCGACCCAGCGGTGCGGCCGGACGGATTCCTCGCCGCCCGCGAGGATGTCCACGCCGTCGAGCAGCACGCGGCCCGAGAGCTCCGCGCTCGGCGGCAGCAGGCCGAGCAGGCCGAGCACGGTGGTGCTCTTGCCACAGCCCGACTCGCCCACCAGCCCGAGCCGCTCCCCGCGGTCGAGCGTGAAGCTCACGCCCTGGACGGCGTGCAGCGTCCCGCCGTGCGGAAGGTCGAACCAGACGTTGAGCTCCTCGACCTCGAGGAGCGAGCTCACACCGCGTCCTTGCCGCGGCCGACCAGCGGGCGCAGGCGGAAGCTGCGGGCCGAGAGGTGCGCGGCTTTGAGCCGGGGGTTGAGCGCATCCTCCATCGCCCGGCCGATCATGCTGCAGGAGAGGATCAGCAGCGCGACCGCGGCGCCCGGGGGCACGATCGCCCACCACGCGCCCGAGGTGATCGCCGTCCGCTGGAAGGCGTTCTCGATCACCTTCCCGAGCGAGATGCGGCTTGGGTCGCCGAGGCCGAGGAAGGCGAGCGCGGTCTCGTCGAAGATCGCGACCGCGATCGTCAGCACTGTGTTCGCGATCAGGAGCGGCGCGATCTGCGGCAGCACGTGGCGCACGACGATCCGCACGTTCCCCGCGCCGAGCGAGCGGGCGCGTTTCACGTAGACCCGCTCGCGGATGCTCTTCACCTGGGCGCGCACGACCCGCGCCGTGCCCGTCCAGAGCAGGACCCCGATCACGATGATGATGTGGGTCAGGCTCGGCCCCCAGATCGCCGCGACGACGATCATCAGCGGTACGTCCGGGATCGCCAGGAAGTAGTCGGTGATGCGCATCAGGACGCTGTCCGTCTTGCCGCCGAGGTAGCCCGACAGCAGGCCGACCGTGCCGCCGATCACGATCGACACGAAGGTGGCCGCGAACCCGACCACGAGCGAGATCCGCGCCCCCCACATCAGCAGGGTGACCATGTCCACGCCGCCGTCGTCGAGGCCGAGCGGGTGCGACCAGGACGGATGGCCGTAGACCGGGCCGACCTGCTCGTGCAGCCCGTACGGGGCGACCCACGGCGCCAGCAGCGCGAGCACGATGAAGCTCCCCAGGATGAACGCCCCGATCGTCGCGGACGGCTGGCCGCGGATCACCTTCCACAGCGAGCCGCGCAGGGTGCGAATCGGCTGCGTGCCCGAGAGGAGCCCGGGCTCCTGGAAGACCATGCTCACGAGGTGATCCTCGGGTCGAGCCGGAAGTAGAGGAGGTCGGCGAGCAGGTTGAAGAAGACCACCGAGAGCGTGAGCACGAGGAACGCGCCCTGCAGCATCGGGTAGTCGCGCTGGAGGACCGCCTGGTAGACCGCGCGCCCGATCCCCGGCCATGAGAAGACGGTCTCGACGAGGATCGAGCCGGCCACGATGTAGCCGAGCGAGAGCGCGATGAGAGTTGTGATCGGCAGCAGCGCGTTGCGCAGGGCGTGCTTGCGCACGATCGTCCTCGGCTTCAGCCCCTTCGCCCGTGCGGTCAGGATGTAGTCCTCGCCGAGGGTCTCGAGCATCGCCGAGCGGACGATCAGCGTGTACTCGCCGAAGAGCACAAGCGCGAGGGTCAGCGCGGGCAGGGTCATGTGGTAGGCGACGTCCTTCACGTGCGTGAACCAGCTCGGGTCGATCAGGAAGTCGTCGGTC
>DATLPH010000060.1:0-23661 GCA_035535855.1 Gaiellaceae bacterium | reverse complement strand
ATCAAGCAGTCCGAGTACCTGCTGCAGCTGCGCGAGAAGCAGAAGGCCCGCCGCTACTACGGCCTGCTCGAGAAGCAGTTCCGCACCTACTACTCGAAGGCCGCGAAGGGCTCGGGCATCACGGGCGAGACGCTCCTGCGCATGCTTGAGACGCGCCTCGACAACGTCATCTACCGCCTCGGCTTCGCCGCCTCGCGCGCGCAGGCCCGGCAGCTCGTGCGGCACGGCCACTTCCAGGTCAACGGCCGCCGCGTGAACATCCCGAGCTACCAGGTGCGCCCGGACGACGTGGTCATGCTCAAGCCGGGCAGCCCGGCCGAGCAGGTCGTGCGCGACGCGACCGACCTCACCGCCTCGGTCACGCCCTGGCTGCAGGCCGACCACGACGGGCTCACCGGCAAGGTGCTCAAGTGGCCGGAGCGGGAGGAGATCGACACCCCCGTCCAGGAATCTCTGATCGTCGAGCTCTACTCGAAGTAGAAAGGATCCAATGGCAGTTCGTACCAGTTTGATGGAGTTCCAGATCCCGCGGATCGTCCACGAGGAAGTGGAGGACAACCGCGGCGTCTTCGTGATCGAGCCGCTCGACCGCGGGTTCGGCTACACGTTCGGCAATTCGCTGCGCCGCGTGCTGCTCTCCTCGCTGGAGGGCGCCGCCGTCACCTCGGTGAAGATCGAGGGCGTCGCGCACGAGTTCACGACGCTGCCGGGCGTTCGCGAGGACGTGACCGACATCCTGCTCAACTTCAAGAACCTGATCTGCCGGCTGCACGGCGAGTCGCCGGAGATCGAGGTGCGCCTGTCCAAGAAGGGCGCCGGCTCGATCAAGGCCTCCGACATCGAGGCGCCGGCCGAGCTCGAGATCCTCAACCCGGACCTCGAGATCGCGAACCTCTCCGACAAGGGCAAGCTCGAGGTGACGCTCACGATTGGCCGTGGCCGCGGCTACGTGCCGGCCGAGCTGAACCGCGGGCCCGAGCACACCATCGGCGTGATCCCGATCGACTCGATCTTCTCGCCGGTCCGGCGCGTCTCGTACGACGTCGAGGCCGCCCGCGTCGGTCAGCGCACCGACTACGACAAGCTCCGGATCGACGTCACCACCGACGGCTCGATCGATCCGCGCGAGTCGATCGGCCAGGCTGCCGAGATCCTGATCCGCCAGCTTGCGATCTTCACCGACCTCGACCGCATCGAGGGCTTCGGCGAGCAGGCGGCGGCAGAGGCGCAGGCCGAGCCGGCGCTCGCTCACGGGATGGAGAACTTCCCGATCGAGGAGCTCGAGCTCGGTGTCCGCTCGTACAACTGCCTCAAGCGCGTCGGCATCGAGACGATCGGCGACCTCGTCACGAAGACCGAGAACGAGCTCGCGGCGATCCCGAACTTCGGCAAGAAGTCGATCGAAGAGGTCAAGGAGACGCTGGCGACGCACGGCCTCAACCTGCGCGGCGGGGAAGAGGTCCCCTCCGCGTGAGGCACCACCGGTCCGGACGCAAGCTGGGCCGCGACGCCTCGCACCGCAAGGCGCTCTACGCGAACCTCTCGAGCGCGCTGATCGAGCACGGGCGCATCAAGACCACCGCGGCCAAGGCCAAGGAGGTCAAGCCGATCGTCGAGCAGATGATCACGCTCGGCCGCCGCGGCGGCGTTCACGCGCGACGTCAGGCGCTTGCGTACCTGCGCTCCCAGGACGTTGTGCACAAGCTCTTCAGCGACGTCGGCCCTCGCTTCACCGATCGGCCCGGCGGCTACACGCGCATCATCCGCATCGGGCCCCGCCAGGGCGATGCGGCAGAGATGGTCTACCTCGAGCTGGTCGACTTCCTGCCCGAGCCGCCCGCGCCTCGCCCGGCACGCACCCAGCGCGAAGAAGAGCCGGTCGAGGCCGAGCCCGAAGCCGCCACCGCGACCTAGCCGGCCGCGCCGAGCGTGGCGCTGACCGCGCCGATCACGATCCCGGCGAGCGTCACGTAGGCGAGTGAGCTGACGAAGCTCGTCTTGAAGAAGCGCCAGCGGAGCCACGCGAGCGCGATGAGCTCGAAGACGACGACGATCGCCGCGACGATCAGCGCCGCGCGGTAGTGCGGGATCAGGAACGGGAGGGTGTGCAGGATCCCCCCGATGAAGGTGCCGACCCCGGTGATCGCCCCGCGCTTGACCGGATTGCCTCGGCCCGTCAGCTCGCCGGTGTCGGAGAGTCCCTCCGAATACGCCATGCTGATCCCGGCAGCGATCGCGGTGGCCGTCCCTGCGATGAAGGCGGCGTGGGGATCATGCGTGTAGAGCGCGACCGAGAAGATCGGTGCAATCGTGGACAGCGAGCCGTCGATCAGGCCGGTCAGGGCCGGCTGCACCCGCTGCAAAAGGAATGTCTCGCGCGAAGTCATGTGTAGAGTATACCAATCAAAGCGCAAACCAGTAGAGCATAAGGAACACCTTACAAACCACGTCAGGGGCGCCTGACGTGCGCCTGAGGCTAACGCTGGAGTACGACGGCACCGGCTTCCGTGGCTGGGCTCTTCAACCGGGATTGCGGACCGTCGAGGGGACGCTCCAGGAGGCGCTCGACCGCGTGTATCCGGGCTGGGCCCAGCTGGCCGTGGCGGGCCGCACCGACACGGGGGTGCACGCGCTCGGCCAGGTCGCGTCGGTCGACGTCGAGGGCGGCGCGCCAGTCGAGCGGGCGGCCGCGGCGCTGAACGCGGACCTGCCGGAGGACGTCGCGGTCAGCTCGGCGGAGCCGGTTCCGCCGGACTTCCACGCGCGCCACTCCGCCGTGGCGCGGAGCTACCGCTATCGCGTCTACCGCCGCCCGGAGCGGTCGGCTTTCGAGTCGCGGCGGTCCTGGTGGTACCCGTACCCGCTCGAGGAAGAGAAGCTCGCGGAGGCCGCCGACATCTTGCCCGGCGAGCACGACTTCAGAGCCTTCACACCTAGGGGGAGCCAGCATCGCGTCTTCACTCGCACGATCGAGTCCGCGGCCTGGCACCGCCGCGGCGACGCGCTCGAGCTTGAGCTGACGGCGAACTCGTTCCTGCGCCACATGGTGCGCGCACTCGTCGGCACGATGCTGGAGCGCTCGCCGCAGGAGCTCGAGCAGCTCCTCGCAGGCAACGACCGCACCGAGGCCGGCACGACGGCGCCGCCGTGGGGCCTCTACCTCGTCTCGGTGCGCTACTAGAACCGGTACGAGTGCTGCTTGCTGAGGAAGAAGCCCTGGCGGGCGCGGTTGCTGCACCGTAGCCCTGTCTTCCGCGACACGCAGGTGAAGCCCCCACGTGACCACGTCGTGCCGTAGCGCAGCACCTTTGCCCGCCTGTCGACGGCGGTGTCGCCCGCGCAGACGGTGGTCGCGCGGCCCTTCCAGCGCATCTGGTAGCCGAAGCCCCAGTCCACCGTGCAGCCCCTGGGGCGGGCCGGCTTCGGCTTCAGCCCGCTGAGGATGTCGCACCGCAGGTAGGGCCCGATGCGCCCCGGCTCGGAGCTGAAGACGCAGCCGATGTTCGCCGACGGCGTGCGGAACTGCACCAGAACTGCCTGGGCCGGTGCGGCGAAGGCGAGGGCGAGCGCGACGACGAGGGCGGTACGCACGGCTCCATGCTAGGGCCTGGGTAGCATCAACAGCAATGGCGACGCGGACGCAGAAGGACCACCAGAAGCGGCTCGACGCGTTGCGTGAAGAGGTGAATCACCACCTCTACCGCTACCACGTCCTCGACGAGCCGGAGATCTCCGACGCTGACTACGACCGGCTCTTCGACGAGCTGAAGGCGCTCGAGGAGGAGCACCCCGACCTGATCACTCCCGACTCGCCGACCCAGCGGGTGGGCGCGCCGCCGAGCGAGCGCTTCCGGAAGGTGCAGCACCTCACCCCGATGGGGTCGCTCGAGAAGGTGACGGACGACTCAGGCCTGCTCAAGTGGGCCGACGACGTGCGCAAGCGGCTCGACTCGGACGAGCCCGTCGCCTACGTGATCGAGCCCAAGATCGACGGTCTCGCAATCAACCTCACCTACGAGGACGGTCTGCTCATCCGCGGTGCAACGCGCGGCGACGGCGTGCAGGGAGAGGACGTGACGGTCAACCTCCGCACGATCCCGTCGGTGCCGTTGAAGATGCGCGGGGACGGGCTGCCTCCTGTCGCGGAGGTGCGCGGGGAGGTCTACATGCCGCTCTCGGGGTTCCGCGACCTGAACGCGCGTGTGGCCGAGCTCGGCCAGAAGCTTGCGCCGAACCCGCGCAATGCCGCGGCAGGCTCGCTGCGGCAGAAGGACTCGTCGATCACCGCCTCGCGGCCGCTCGCGGTCTGGGTCTACGGGCTCGGAGCGGGCGAAGGGATCGCGCTCGACTCGCAATGGGAGACGCTCGAGTGGCTGCGCGAGCATGGCTTCCGGACGAATCCGTTCGCCGAGCGCCTCGACTCGATCGAGGAGGTCGCCAAGCGCTGCGCCGAGTGGGAGCGCAAGCGCGCGGAGCTCGACTACGAGATCGACGGGATCGTGATCAAGGTCGACTCGCTCGAGCAGCAGGCGATCCTCGGCGCGCTGCACTCGCGACCGCGCTGGGCGCGCGCGTTCAAGTGGGCGCCGATGACCGCGCAGACGAAGCTGAACAAGATCCTGATCCGCGTCGGCCGCACCGGCGCGCTCAACCCCTGGGCGATGCTCGAGCCGGTGCAGGTCGGGGGCGTCACCGTCTCGCGAGCGACCCTGCACAACGAGGAGGACATCAACCGCAAGGACATCCGCGAGGGCGACCTGGTGATCGTCCAGCGAGCGGGCGACGTGATCCCGCAGATCGTCGGCCCCGCGGGCGCGCACGCGAAGGGCACGAAGGCCTTTAAGATGCCGAAGAAGTGCCCGCTTTGCGGGGAAAACATCGTCAAGCCGGACGGCGTGGCGATGCATCGCTGCCCCAACCGCGCGTGCCCGTCGCGCGGGATCGAGACGCTCAACAACTGGGTGATGGCCGCCGCCGACATCGACGGCGTCGGGGAGCAGCTCGTCCGCCGGCTCTGGGAGCTCGGCATCGTGCGCTCGCTGCCGGACCTCTACCGGCTGACGAAGGAGCAGCTGCTCGAGCTCGACGGCTTCCAGGAGAAGAGCGCCTCGAACGTGGTCGACGGCATCGCCGGCTCGAAGCAGATCCCGTTCAGCCGGGTGCTGTTCGGCCTCAACATCCCCGACGTCGGCTGGGTCACCGCGCAGAGCCTCGCGCGCCATTTCGGCAGCGTCGGGCGCCTCGAGGGCGCCACGCTGGAGGAGATCGAGGAGGTCGAGGGGATCGGGCCCGAGCGCGCGGAGGCGATCGCGGAATGGTTCTCGGACGAGGAGAACCGTGCGCTCGTCGCGGAGCTGCGCGAGCTCGGCCTGCGGTTCGAGGCCGGCCCCGAGGAGCGGCCGGTCGAGGGGCCGCTGAGCGGCTCCACCTACGTCGTCACGGGCACGCTCGAAGGGTTCAGCCGCGACGAAGCTCGCAAGGCACTCGAGGCGAAGGGCGCCAAGGTGGCCGACTCGGTCTCGAAGAAGACGACGGGCCTGATCGCCGGCGAGAGCCCTGGCTCGAAGCTCGCCAAGGCCGAGCACCTCGGCGTGCCGGTGCTCGACGAGGCGGCGCTGAAGAAGCTACTGCGCCGCTAACGCGGTCGCGAAGCGGTCCTGGGCCCGCCGCGCCCAGAACGACGAGACCGGGCTGCCGTTCTGCAGCACCGAGAAGACGTAGCGGCGCTTGACGTACCCGGAGAGCGCCGAGGCGAGCCAGGTCGTGCCCGTCTTCGCGCGCACGTTCCCGCGCGCGGGCGGCCGGCGCATCCGGTCGGCGAGGGTCCCGTTCACTCCGGCCAGGGGCAGAGCCGCGAGGAAGTAGGGGCGGACGTCGGGGTCAGCCCAGGCGGCGCGTAGGAGCGCCGCCAGGGCGCGGGTCGTGAGGCGGTCGAGCGAGGAGAGGCCGGAGCCGTCGAACAGCCTGACGCCGGTCAGCGGCACGCCGCCCTGCGCCAGCGCCGCCCGGACGGCGGCAGCACCGCGCGCGCTGGTGCCGACGCCGCCGCCGGCCGCGCCGAGCTGCTTCAGCAGGATCTCCGCCGTGAAGTTGTCGCTCACCCGGCCCATCCGCTCGACGATCTCCGAAAGCGGAGCCGACTCCACGGAGGCGAGCGGCACCTCGTCGCCGTGCTCGCGCCCGATCCCGGCACCGACGACCGCGACCCCGGCCCGTCGCAGCGCGTCGCGGAAGAGCAGGGCCGCCGCGAGCGCGGGGCTCCCGGAGGTTCGGCCGCCGTAGCGCGCCCGGTCGACGGTCAGCGCCGAGAGTGGTGCGCACTCGTTCACGTAGAACCATGACTTCCAGCCGGGCGCGGTCCGCCGCGCGTCGAAGAACGACTCGTCGCCGAAGACCCCGCGCGTCACGCGCAGGATCCCGGCCGCGCGCACCTGGCGGGCGAGGTCCGCCAGGTCGGAGCTCGAGAGCGTCGGGTCGCCGTGGCCGGCGAGCACCAGGCTCCCCTGCCACACGGTCCCGTTCTGCTCGCCGCGGCCGAGCACGGCGGTGTCGATGCGGTAGCCCGAGCCCAGCGTGACGAGGGCGGCGTAGGCGACCGCGAGCTTCTCGTTCGAGGCGGGGGCCAGGGGCAGGCCGCCGTGCTCCGAGAACACGGTCTCCCCGGTCTGCAGGTCGAACGCGACCGCCGCGGTGCGGTCGTGCGAGACGTGCGGGACCGCGAGCGCGCGGGCCAGCCGCTTGGCTAGAGGCGCGTCGCCTGCCCCCGCCGGAGCGGCCAGAACAAGGGCGAGGGCGACGACAACCGGCAGACGGCGGCGGGTCATCCGCACCATTCTTCGGAGAGCCGATACTCGCGTCAAGGGTGGGCCTCGGAAGACGCGTTGATAGGCCGGGCGGCCCTTGTACGGCACTGCAGGACGGCCTGATAATCGGCACGAGAGCCTGTGGCACCTGACGCGATCCCCGCCCTCCTCGAGCAGATCGACGAGCTGCTCGCCGAGCCCTCCCCCAGGGAGGAGCCTGCGACCCTTGCCAGGCTCGAGCGCACGCTGACCGACGGCTACGCGTACGCCCTCGGGCTCGAGGCCGAGCGCTTCCGGCTCGAGCGGCGCATGTCGGAGCTCGCGGGCGAGCTCGACGATGGCAACCAGGAGCTGAAGGCGAAGGAGCTGGCTCAGCTCTCCCAGCGGCTCTCGAGCAACTCCAGCACGCTCACCGGGCTGCGGGGGACGCTCTTGCGCCTCCGCGCGCACGCGACCGCGGTTCGTTCGCGCGCCTAGACGAGCCCGCTGCGGACCGCGTAGACCGCGGCCTGGATGCGGTTCTCGATCTGCAGCTTCATCAGGATGTTCGAGATGTGGTTCTTGACCGTCTTCGGGCTGATGTGGAGCTGCGCGGCGATCATCGCGTTGTCGTTGCCCGCGGCGATCAGCTTCAGCACGTCGAGCTCCCGCTCGGAGAGCTCCGCCCGGATCGTGTCGGCCGCCTCGGGCGAGATCGCGGTCGCCCGGACCTGCTGCAGCACCTTTCCTGCGATCGCCGGCGAGACGAGCGACTCGCCCACCGACGCCGAGACGATCCCGCGGATCAGCTCCTCGACGGAGGCGTCTTTCAGCAGGTAGCCGCACGCTCCGGCGAGGATCGCGTCGAGCACGTCGTCGTCCTGGTCCGAGATCGTCAGCACGAGCACGCGCGTGAGCGGCGCGAAGCCGTGGATCTGGCGGATCGCCTCGATACCGGTCATGCCGGGCATGTGCAGGTCCATCACGACCACGTCGGGGGCCAGCTCGCGCACGAGCCTGACCGCCTCGGCGCCTGTGCCCGCCTCTCCGGCGATCTCGACGGCGCGCTCCTCGAGCAGGTTGCGCAGGCCGGTGCGGAACAGGTCGTGGTCGTCCACGAGCAGCACGCGGATGCTGTTCGCGTTGCGCTCTTCTCCGACTTCGACGGTTTCGCTCAGAAAGTCCCCCCTTCGAGCGACAGCGCGTCGAAGTGTAGTCAGCGCAGCGTGATCGTGACGGTCCGGCGGCCCCAGGCACGTGCTTGCGCGAGGGTCGGGAACCAGAGGTCGATCGTCGCGCCCTGCACGGCCGAGCCCGTGTCTGCAGCGACACCCGAGCCGTAGCCGGGAATGGACATGCGCGTCCCGAGCGGGATCACGCTCGGGTCGACGGCCACCACGCCCCAGCCGGTGGGCGCGCCGGTCGCGGTGTGGCCGTGGATCGCGTAGCCGGTCGCCGTGACCGTCATCGTGCTTCCCGCGGCTCCGGGCGGCACCGGCGAGGTGGGTTGCGGCGAGACGACCGAGACCTCCTCCGCCCTCGCCTGCACGGCGAGCGCCTGCTGCTGGTAGGCGGCGATCGCGGCAGCGTTCAGCCGTTGCTGGCCGGCGAGGCGCGCGAGGTAGGCAGAGCGCTGCGCATGGGCCTGCTCGAGCTCGACCGTCGATTGCTTGGCCTGCTGCGCGAACCGCTCGAGTGCGCGCTCCTTCGACCTCAGTGCTCGGGCGAGGCGGGTCGCGTTGCGGCGCGCGTCGTGGGCCTGCTCGATCACCATCCGGTCCTCGTCTGCCGCCCGGTCGAGCGAGTCGAGACTGTCGAGGGCGTCGGAGACCGACGACGCGCCGAGCACCACGGCGACGGGGTCGGAGTCGCCCTGCTCGTACAGAAGTTGCAGCCGCCGCGCGAGCGCGACGTGCGTCGCCGAGAGCGAGCGGCGTGCCGCGCTGAGCCGCTCCGTCGCCTGGGCGAGCTCGGCCTTCACCTCTGCCGTGCGGATCCGGAGCGCGACGAGCCGCGCTCGTTCACGAGCAAGCTGCGAGTCCAGCGCGTACAGCTCCAGCACGACTCCGCGCGAACGCGCGGCTAGGCCGGCGTTTTGCTGAGTGAGCTGCGAGGCCTGGTCGCGAAGACCCGTGGCCGAATCGGCGGCAACCCCCGCAGCAAAGAGCCCGACAAGCGCCAGCACTGCTCCGAGGACCACCGGCCAGAGTCGCAGCGTGCGAATCTCCCCCGGCACGAGGGCGGACCGTAGCAGACCAGCTTGTGCGGAAAGCCGCCCCTGGTCACATTGGCCCATTTGGGCTACAAAAGCCGTCCGCGGCCGTCCGAGGTCTCTGTTAGGGTGCCGTGCTCGTGACGCACCGGCCCCTCTTTCGAGGGCGCCTGTCGAGCTTCCAGCCCCCCCTCCGCTCGACCAGACGAAAGGCGCCGGCAATAGTCATCGCACTGGCTGCGGCCTATGTGCTGACTGCTGCTTCCGCGTCGGCAAATCCGTCGATCGCGTCGAAGCAGGCGGAGGCACAGAGCGTCATGCAGCAGATTCAGGGGCTCGACTCGAGTCTCGAGCGGGCGATCGAGGCGTACAACCTCGCCAACGTCCAGCTGAACCGGATCAGGCACGACATCGCCTCGAACGGCCACGCGCTCGTGGTGGCGAGGAAGAGCCTGGAGGTCTCGCAGCGACAGCTTTCGACGCGCCTGGTCGAGATCTACACCTCGGAAGATCAGAGCGCGGGCCTCGCGGTCCTGCTCGGCGCGTCGAGCCTCGACGACATGCTCAGTCGCATGGACGCCGTCGACCGCGTCTCGCAGCAGGACGCGCTGGTCTTGCGCCAGGTCGTGGTCTTCCGCCGAGAGGTGCAGCAGCGGCAGCGCCGCCTGAAGCACGCGAAGGCGGAGCAGTCTCAGGTCGTCGCCGAGCGGAACGCCGCCCGCGCCTCGGTCGAGTCACAGCTCGGCCAGCGTCAGGCGCTGCTCGGCTCGATCAAGGGTGAGATCGCCCACCTGCAGGCCCAGGAGGCCGCGCGGCAGGCCCAGCTCAGGCAGCAGCTGCAGGCGCAGCTCTCGCAGCAGCAGGCAGCGCCCGCGACCGCCCTCGCGCCGACGGTGCCCGTGACGACTCCGGATCCGGGCGTCCCGGCCCCGCCCTCCCGCTACGGCGGCGTCGTCGGCGTCGCGATGCAGTACCTCGGCACGCCCTACGTCTGGGGCGGCGCCTCGCCCTCCGGGTTCGACTGCTCCGGCCTCGTGATGTACGCCTTCGGCCAGATCGGCGTCTCGTTGCCGCACAGCTCCTATGCGCAGTACGGGTACGGCAGCCCGGTCTCGCGCGGCGACCTGCAGGCCGGCGACCTCGTCTTCTTCGACGGTCTCGGGCACGTGGGGATCTACGTCGGCGGCGGCAGCTTCATCCACGCGCCGCATACCGGTGACGTGGTCAAGATCTCCTCGATGACCGGCTGGTACGCGTCGAGCTACGTCGGCGCTCGCAGGCTCTAAGCCGCGTAAAGCTCCTCGATCTCGGCGGCGAAGTGTTCCGCGCAGACGCGGCGCTTCAGCTTCAGCGTCGGCGTTACCTCGCCTTCCTCGGCGCTGAAGTCGCGCGAGAGGATCCGGAAGCGCTTGATCTGCTCGAACTGTGAGAGCTCGGTGTTGACGCCGTCGACCACTTCCTGCACGCGCTGCTCCAGGTCCGCGGCGGGCACGCCTTCGGCCGCGGCCGGGTCGAGCGTGATCAGTGCTGCCACGTAGGGGCGGCAGTCGCCGAGCACGAGCGCCTGCGAGATCAGCGGCGCCGTCTTGAGGGCGTTCTCGAGGTTCTGCGGCGCGACGTTCTTCCCGCCGGCGGTGACGAGGATGTCCTTCTTGCGGTCGGTGATCGTGATGAAGCCGTCCTCGTCGATCGAGCCGACGTCGCCGGAGCGCAGCCAGCCGTCGGAGCCCAGCACCTCGCGCGTCGCCTCCTCGTCCTTGTAGTAGCCGGCGAAGACCGTCTCGCTCCGGATCAGCAGCTCGCCGTCCTCGTCGGCCCGCACCTCGAAGCCCGGGAGGGCCGGGCCGACGGTGCCGAAGCGGAAGCGGTCCGGCCGGTTCACCGAGGCGGCGGTCGTGCACTCGGTCAGCCCCCAGCCCTCGATGATCAGGATGTCGAGCGCGTGGAAGAACTCGCCGATCTCCTTCGCGAGCGGCGCGCCGCCCGAGACGCCGAGGCGCAGGCGCCCGCCGAGGCGCTTCTTGATCTTCGAGTAGACGAGCCGGTCGGCGAGGCGGTGCTGGAAGGCCAGGCCCGCCGGCAGCGCCTCTCCGCGCTCGCGCAGGGTGCTGACCCGCCGCCCGACGCGCAGCGCCCAGTCCAGGAGCCGCCGCCGGGGCCCGTGTACCTGCTCGAACTGCCCGAGCACGGCGGTATGCACCTTCTCGTACAGGCGCGGCACGCTCGGCAGGAGCGTCGGCCGGACTGCAGGGAGCGCCTCGGCGACCCGCAACGGGTCGGGACAGAAGGCGGTCGTGTAGCCGGTGTGCGCGCCGAGCAGGTGCATCAGCCGGCCGAAGTTGTGGGCCAGGGGCAGGTAGAGCAGCATCACGTCGTCGGCGAGCGCGAACGCCTCGACGTGGTCGACGCACCCGGCCATCTCGTAGTAGTTGCGGTGGCGGATCATGCAGGCCTTTGGCGGGCCGGTCGTGCCGGACGTGTAGATGAACGTGAAGAGGTCTGCCTCGCCGACCTGTGCCTCGGCCTCGGCGAGCGCTCTTGGGCTCTCGGCGGCGAACCGGCGGCCCCGTTCCCGCAGCGCGTCGAGCTCGTCGAAGGTGATGACGTGCGCGACTCCGGCATCCGCGACCTTCGCGCGCTGGGCCTCGTCCTCTACGAGGACGGCGACCGCGTCCGAATGTTCGAGCACGTAGCGGCAGTCCTTCGGCGAGCTGTTCGCGTAGATCGCGGCTCCGACGGCGCCGATCAGCCCGAGCGCGTAGTCGAAGAGCGCCCATTCGAGGCTCGTCTGCGCCAGGATCCCGACCGCGTCGCCCTTACGGATCCCGAGCGCCAGCAGGCCGTTCGCGAGCTCGTCGACCGTGCGCGCTGCCTCATCCCACGAGACCTCGCTCCACCCGTCCGGGCCCTCGACGAGGTACGCCGCGTTGGTCCGCCCTGCGGACACCCCGTCGCGCCACAGGCGGCCGATCGTGCGGCTGCCGCCTGTTTGGGCGGCAGGCTCCGGCGGCGCCGATGCGGTCGTCTCGCTCAGGCCCTCAGCTTACGTTCCCGAAAGTGGGGGAGGGAAGACCCTCGAGACGGCGAATCTGCCCGGTCCTACTACACTTCTCCACAGATTTCGACATGCGAACAACCTGGAATGGATCACTCAGTTTCGGCCTGGTAACCATCCCGGTCGGCCTCGCGCCCGCGACGGCGCCCAAGGCCCGTGCCTCGGATGTGAGCTTCCGGACGCTGCACCGCGAGTGCAAGACGCCGATCAAGCAGAAGCGCTGGTGCCCGGTCCACGAGCGGGAGGTCGCGAACGACGAGCTCGTCAAGGGCTGGGAGGTCTCGAAGGGCCAGTTCGTGATCGTCGAGGACGCCGACCTCGAGGCGATCGAGCAGCGCGACACCTCGCGCGCGATCGAGATCTCGCGCTTCGTGCCGCTCGCCGAGGTCGACCCGATGTTCTTCGACCGCACGTACTTCCTCGCGCCCTCCAGTGCGGAGGCGCAGCGCCGGCCCTACGTGCTGCTGCTGAACGCGATGAAGGAGACGGGCATGGCCGCGATCGGACGCATGGTGATCCGAGGCAACGAGAACTTCGTGCTGATCCGGCCCAAGGGCGAGGCGCTCGTGCTCGAGACGCTCTTCCTGGCCGAGGACGTCCGCTCGCAGGCGGAGATCGACGAAGCCGTGGAGGCCGTTGACGTGAAGGAGCCCGAGCTCGACCTCGCGCGGCAGCTGATCGACAGCCTCGTGGGCGAGTGGGAGCCGGAGGCGCTCCAGAGCGAGTACCGGCAGAACCTGCGCCAGCTGCTCGAGGCCAAGCTCGCGGGCGAGGAGATCGCGATGCCGGAGCCCGTTGCCGACGCCCCGGTGATCGACCTGATGGATGCCCTCAAGAAGAGCGTCGCGGCCACGAAGGGCCGCTCGGCGGACGGCGACAAGCCGGCCGCACGCAAGAAGGCCGCGCCGCGCAAGCGCGCCGCGGCGAAGTAGTCCTCGTTACCTAGTGAGGCTGGGGGATCGCCCCGAGCGCCTCGAGTTGTGCCTGGAAAAGCGTCTTGTCGATCTTGCCCTGGTAGATCGGGACCCCTTCCTCGAGGCACACGCGGATCACCTCGGTGCGGTCGATCCCAAGCTCCTTGGACAGCTCCTCGGGCGTCAAGTGGTTCGCCATCTCGCTCCTCTCCTGGGCAACAAAAAGCCCGCCGCGCTCTCAGCGCCAGCGGGCTAGCCGACTGTTCCTCTTGGGTGTCCGGCAGGAATCAGGGGTCCTGCCTCCCCGAACGATCCATCGCGTCGAACAATAATCGCCCGGGGTGACAGACGCAAAGGTTGAACTCGCAGATCTCGAGGAGCGCTTCGCCGAGGTGCGTGGCTGCAGGCTGCGCTACCTCGTCGGAGGCGAGGGCGAGCCGCTCATGCTCGTCCATGGTCTCGGCGGCGGGGCCGCGAACTGGCTCGCGCTCGCACCCTTGCTGCTGCCGGACCGGCGGTTGCTCGTCCCAGAGCTTCCCGGACACGGCGGCTCGGCTCCTTTGCCCGCGGCACCGTCGCTGAATGTGTACGCGGACCGGCTCGGGCTGCTGCTGGAACACGAGGCGATGGCGCCGGCCGCGGTGGTGGGGCACTCGCTCGGCGGAGCGATCTCGCTACGGCTCGCGATCCGCCGGCCCGGGGTTGTCAGCAGCCTCGTGCTGGCGGGCGCGGCCGGGATCTCGTCCGGGGCGCGCAGCGTGCGCTACGCCCTGACGATCACGGGGATCGTCAAGCCGGGGCGGAGAATCGCGCCGTACCGTCGCCGCATTGCCCGCTCGGACCGGCTGAAGCGGCTCGTCTTCGGACGCTGGGGTGCATCGGACCCGGCCGCCCTGCCGCCCGACCTCGTCGAGGCGTTCCTCGCCGGCCCTGCGCGGCACACCGACACCGTCAGCGCCGCGACGGCGCTCGTGCGCGACGACCCGCGCACGGACCTCGACCGCGTGCAGTGCCCGAGCCTCGTTCTCTGGGGCGCGCGCGACAACCAGCTTCCGGTCGGCGACGCGTTCGACTACGCGAGACGACTGCAGGCGCGGCTGCGCGTGATCGCCGACTGCGGGCACCTGCTGATCGCGGAGCGGCCGGAGGCCTGCGCCGACGCGATCAGCGAGTTCCTCGCGGGGGAACCGGCGGTTCCCCCGCGGCTCGATCGGGGTGCCCAGATTTGAACTGGGGACCTCTCCGACCCGAACGGAGCGCGCTACCAGGCTGCGCCACACCCCGAGCGGAGACAGGTTAGCGCCTGAGTAGCCGCCGCAGGCGATCTCGTAGCGAGGGCTTCGGCTCGCGCCGCAACGCCGCCTCTCGCTGCGCCTGCTTCTTCGACCACGCGCGGTGGCGCGAGGAGCGGGTGCCGTACTTCGGCTTCCAGTAGACGGGCATCAGGAGGGCGTGGCGAAGCATCGCTCGTCGCTGGGGTGCGATGGTCGTTCCGAGGCAAGGACGCAGGGAGCGTTCGTACCTGGAAGGTACGGGCGCGACTGAGGACGCAGCATCGGGGCGAGCAGCGCGGCCCAGCGGCACAGTCGATGCTTTGTCATGCCCTCCAACTAATCGATCGTTCTGATCTGCTTCGACGTGAGGCCGGCGGCGATGATGCAGATCGAGATGCACGCGCCGAGGGCGATGATCGTCCCCGGCGGCGCGAGGCCCGACACGGCTCCGACGAGCAACAGGCCGAACGGCGTCAGGCCGAGCGAGCCGAACCAGTCCAGGCTCACGACCCGCGAGAGCATGTGCTGCGGCACGAGCTGCATCAGCATCGTCTCCCAGATCGTGACGCCGAAGCCGATGCACGCCCCGCGAACGAAGGCAGCCGCGAGCGCGAGCGGGAACCACGGCGAGAGCGCGAACACGATCACGAGCACGCTGTTCACGATCCAGATCAGGTACGAGATCAGGCCGCGCCTGCGCGTCGGGTTGAGCTGGCCGACGAGCACCGTGCCCACGACCATCCCCGCGCCGATCATCGAAAAGGCGAGCCCGTAGGCGCCCACGCCGAGGTGGTAGTGCTCGCGCACGAGCTTCGGCGTCAGCACCTGGATCGGGGCCCACTGGAACATCAGCACGAAGGCGAAGAGGCTGATCGTCAGCCACAGCCAGGGGATGCCCGCGACGTAGCGGATCCCGGAGCGGATCTCGCGCAACGTCCCCTCGGCCGCGCCGCGCTCGGCCGTTCGGGGGCGCGTCGCGTAGACGAACGCGAAGGACAGGAGGTACGACACAGAGTTGAAGGCGAACACGACCGTCGAGCCCGCGACTGCGTAGAGCACCGACGCGATCGAAGGCCCGATCAGGAAGCTTCCCTGCCGGGCCAAGCCGATCAGCGCGTTCGCCGAGCCGAGCCCTGTTTCCGGCACGACGAGCGGGATCAGGCCGCCCAGCGCAGGCGTGAAGAACCCTGTCGCCAGGCCTTCGGCGAACGCGATCGCGGCCAGGGAACCGATGCTTAGGTGGCCGGTTGCGTCGACGACGGCCAGGCACGCGATCACCGCAAAGCGGGCACCGTCGGATACGAGCATCAACGTGCGGCGGTCGTAGCGGTCGGCCAGCGCGCCGCCGACGAGCACTGTCGCAAGGAGGCCGACGCCCTGGAACGTGAGCACGATCCCGAGCGAGCGGGCCGAGCCCGTGAGCGTGAACGTGCGCCAGCCGAGGGCGACGACGAAGGCCGCGTCGCCGAGCAGCGAGATCGCCTGCCCGGTCCAGAGCATCCGGAAATCGCGGCTCCGGAACGCGCGGAGCACGCGGGCGCGAGAGGGGGCGGCGGCCGTGGCCTCCATAGCCCGAAAGCTATCCTGCGCCCGTGACCGACCTTCTTCGCGTGGCCTGCGTGCAGATGACGAGCGGGCCCGACAAGGCGGCGAATCTCGAGGCGGCGGCGCGGCTCGTCGCGCGGGCCGCGGCGACCGGCGCCGACCTCGTCGCGCTCCCGGAGAAGTGGAACGCGATCGGCACCACCGAGCAGCTGCACGCAGCAGCGGAGCCGCTCGAGGGCGGCGAGTCGGTGGCGGCGATGAGCGACTGGGCCCGGCAGCACGGCATCACGCTCGTCGGCGGCTCGATCTCCGAGAAGCGCAAGGGGCGCGAGAAGCTCTCGAACACCTCGCTGGCGTTCGGGCCCGACGGCGACCTGCTCGGCGTCTACCGCAAGATCCACCTTTTCGACGTCGAGGTCGGCGGGCACGTCTACCGCGAGTCCGAAGCCGAGGAGCCGGGTGCGGAGCCGGTCGTGGTGCAGGGCGAGGGGTGGCCGATTGGGCTGACCGTCTGCTACGACGTCCGCTTTCCGGAGCTCTTCCGGATCCTGGCGCTCGAAGGCGCGCAGCTCGTGACCGTGCCCGCACACTTCACGACCCCGACCGGCAAGGACCACTGGCACGTCCTCCTGCGCGCGAGAGCCATCGAGAACCAGTACTTCGTCGCGGCGCCCGCTCAGGTGGGCGAGACGCTGCCGGGCAAGCCCGCCTACGGCCGCTCGCTGATCGTGGATCCGTGGGGAATCGTGCTGGCCCAGGCGCCCGACGAGGTCGGCGTGATCTCGGCGGAGATCGACCGGGCCCGGCTGCGCTCGGTGCGGGAGATGCTGCCGTCGCTGAAGAACCGCCAGGCCGACGCGTACCGCTGGCCGGCGAGCGTCTGATCGAGCGCCGGGGCCTCGTCCTCGGCGAGCCGTTCGAGGGTGGGGTCGCGTCCGTGCTCGTGGCACCCGCGGTCACGGCCGGGGGCGCGGACGTCGTGCTGAAGGTGCAGGAGCCGCACCGCGAGAGCGAGCACGAGGCCGCCGCACTCGAGCTCTGGGACGGCGACGGGGCGATTCGACTGGTCGATTCCGACCCGGAGGAGCACGCGCTGCTGCTGGAGCGCTGCGTGCCGGGTACGCCGCTCTCGGCGGCCGGGGCCGAGACTGCGCTCGCCGTCTACATCGAGCTCCTGCCACGGCTCTGGAAGCCGGCGGGCGCACCGTTCGGGACGCTGGCTGCCGAGGCGGCCTGGTGGGCCGACTCGCTGGAGGAGACCTGGGAGCGCTTCGCCAAGCCGTTCGAGCGGCGGCTGCTGGATGCGGCGCTCGAGGCGCTGCACGAGCTCCCCCGGACGCAGGGGCAGCACGTTCTTCTCCACCAGGACCTCCACGGCGACAACGTCCTTGCCGCCCAGCGCGAGCCGTGGCTCGCGATCGACCCGAAGCCACTCGCGGGCGAGCGTGAGTTCGGCATCGCGCCGATCGTCCGGTCGCGTGAGCTGGGCCACTCGAAGCGGGATGTCCTGCAGCGCTTCGACCGGCTCACCACTGAGCTGGGCCTCGACCGCGAGCGCGCCCGCGGCTGGACGATCGGCCAGACGATCGCCTGGTCCTTCGACGGTGAGCATCACCAGACTCACGTCGAGACGGCGCGCTGGCTGCTAGAAGCAGGCTGAGGCGTCGCTTGCGATGCCGACTCAGGACGCGCGGGCTCTGCCCGTGTGTCCGTCTGAACTGACCGGTCGACACTCTCTCCGGCAGGATGCACCGATGACAGTGCGAGCAGTTCTCTTCGATGTCGACTTCACCATCGCGCGCCCGGGCCCGGAGCTCGGGCCGGAGGGCTATCGGCGGCTGGGCGAGCGCTTCGGGCTCGACCTCGACCCCTCTCGGTACCCCGAGGCTCGCGCGAAGGCGGTCGAGGGGATCAAGCGCCACCCGGAGCTCGAGCACGACGAGGAGATCTGGGTCGCGTTCACGGAGCGGATCATCCGTGGCATGGGCGGTGACGCCGACTCGGCCTACGAGTGCGCTGTCGCCATGACGCAGGCCTGGGAGCACGCGGCGCATTTCGAGCTCTATGAGGACGCACCGCCCGTTCTGGAGGAGCTGCGCGCACTGGGGCTGAAGCTCGGGCTCGTCTCGAACACGGGGCGGGACCTCGATGCCTTCATCGCGCACCACCGGCTGCGGGTCGACGCGGCCCTCGGGTCGGGCGCCTTCGGCCGCACGAAGCCGCACCCAACGATCTTCCGCGCCGTCCTCGAGCGGCTCGAGGTCGAACCCGAGGAGGCGGCGATGGTGGGCGACTCGATCGAGGACGACGTCGAGGGCGCCCGCGCGAGCGGGATCCCGACGGCGTTCCTGCTCGACCGCGAGAACCGCTACCCGGAGCTGCCCGACCGGCTGCCGGACCTGTTCGCGCTGCCGGCCGCGCTCGGTCTGTCCCCGAGCTGACGCGCGGCCTCTTCGAGAGTCGCCACCGGGCCGACACTGACGTCTTCGCCCTCGAACAGCTCGAGCCAGGTGGCCAGCGGCTTGCACGCAAACGCCTCGGCCAACGCGTCCGCGAGCGGCTCCTGGTCGGGGTCCCACTGCCGTTCCGCGAGCTCCGGCCGGTCGAGCAGGCCGCAGAGCCGCTGGAAGAACCGGGGCTCGAGGGCGGCGACCGTCAGATGGCGGCCGTCCGCGGTCGGATAGATCCGGTAGCAGGCGAGGCCGCCCGTCAGCAGGCGCGGGAACGGCTCGCCGCCGAGGCGGTGGGCTGCGAGGTCGTGGGCGCCGTGGGTGAGGGAGACGACGAGGTGCCGGCCGCGGCCAGTCCGCTCGCGCTCGAGCAGCGCGGCCAGAATCTGGGCGACCGCGCGTAACGCGGCGCTGAGGTCGGCGACCTGCACCGGCGGGAGCGCCGGAGCGGTGTCGGCGAGCAGGCCGGCCCAGCCCTGGTAGTTGAGGTCGTGGCCGGCGGTGAGGTTGTCGGCGCCGAAGCCGGTGAAGGAGCAGTAGACGACGCGCTCCGGGAGATCCGCCGGTGCGATCCGGAGCCGCTCGACGACACGGGGCCGGAAGCTCTCGAGCACCACGTCTGCTTCAGCGCAGAGAGCGCGACCGGCCTCCGGATCCGCCTTCAAGTCGACCTCGACCGATTCCTTGCCGGCGTTCAGGGCCTCGTGCCAGGCCGGCGCGAGCTCGCGCATCGGGTCACCGCCGGGCGCCTCCAGCCGCACGACTCGAGCGCCGAGCCGCAGCAGCTCGCGGCTCGCGAAAGGCCCGGGTAGGTAGCGCGTGAGATCGACCACCAGCAGGCCCGCGAGCGGTTCCACCGGCACGAAGCTACTACACTCCGGCGCGGTGCCTGACCGGTCGACTGCGCAGGAAGAGAAGCGCCGACTGCTCCTGGACGCGGCGGTGCGTGTCTTCGCGCGCAAGGGCTACCACGCGAGTCGCGTCGGCGACATCGCGGAGGAGGCCGGCGTCGCGTACGGGCTGCTGTACCACTACTTCGCCTCGAAGGAGGACGTGCTGCTGAGCGTGTTCCGGGAGACCTGGCGCGCGCTGATCGAGACGATCAAGAGCGTGGAGCAGGCCGGCGACCCGCCGCCGGAGCAGCTCCGGAAGGTCGCGGAGATCCTGCTCCGCTCGTGGCGGCGCGATCCTGACCTCGTGCGGGTGCTCGTGCTCGAGGTGACCCGGAGCCAGCATCTCCCCGGCGAGATGGACGAGATCGTGGCGTCGTTCGCCGCGATCCAGGAGATCGTCGAGCGCGGACAGGCCGACGGCTCGATCCGGGCCGACCTCGACGCGCGACTGGCGAGCTACGTCTTCTACGGCGCGGTCGAGGAGCTGCTCACCGGCTGGGTGCTCGGGCGTCTGCCCGACTCCGAGGAGGACGTCGCCCGTGCCGAGCGCACGCTCGTCGAGATCGTCACCGGCGGCCTGGCTCCCGAGCTCGCGACGGCTGACGCCTAGTGGCGACGACATCGGCTTCGGACGCTCTCGTCGGGCTGCCTGGGGTCCAGCGGCGGCTCTTCTGGGCGCTGGGCCTCGGCGCCTTCGGGCTCGCCTTCTCGCTCACGACCACCGCGGCCTACCTGGGGCCGCTGCTCCACCGCTTCACGGATTCAGGGTGGGTGATCGGAGTCGTGCTCGGGGCCGAGGGCCTCTTTGCGCTCACGATCTCGCCGGTGATCGGGCCCTGGAGCGACACCTTCCACACGCCGCTCGGCCGGCGGCGCCCGTTCATGCTCGTCGCGCTCTTCCCGATGGGCTTCTGCCTGCTGCTGATGCCGCTGATGCCGAACCTCTGGACGACGGTCGTGATCGTCCTGTCGTTCTTCTTCGCCTACTACCTCTACGAGACCCCGTACCGCGGCTTGTATCCGGACGTGCTCCCGCCGGAGACGTTTGGCCGGTCGCAGGGGGTTCAGCACATCCAGCGCGGGATCGCGATCGGGATCGCGCTCGTCGGCGGCGGGCTGCTGTTCAAGATCTGGCAGCCGGCGCCGTTCATCCTCGCGGCGATCCTGACGACGACGGCGTGCGGGCTGACGATCATGCTTGTGCGCGAGGACGGCGGGCACGGCCGCGTCTTCGAGGGGTTCGTCGCCTACATCAAGCGGAGCTGGCACATCTTCTGGGCCGACGGTGACGTGCGGCGCTTCCTGCTCGCGAACTCGGCCTGGGAGGGGACGTTCGCGGCGGCCAGGACCTTCGTCGTGCTGTACATCACCGCAGGTCTCGACCAGTCGAAGTTCAAGTCGTCGGCGGTGCTCGGCGCGGTTGCGGTCGGGTACGTGATCGCTGCGGTGTTCGCGGGGCGGCTGGGCGACAGGTTCGGGCTTGCTCGCGTGATCTTCTTCGCCTCGTTCATCTATGGGCCGGGCTTCATCGTGGCGGGGTTCGCGCAGGAGTGGCACGACTGGTACTTCGGCTTGATCGTCGTGGTCTCGATCGCGGGCGGGACCGTGATGACGCTCGCCTGGGGGCTCTTGTACAAGATCGTTCCTGTGGAGCATCGCGGCGCGGTTTCCGGGCTTGCGACGACGACGAAGGGGATCGGCATCCTGATCGGCGCGCCGGTGGCGGGGCTCGCGATCGACCTCGCGCGCCCGTACCTGCAGGCGACGGACGGCTACCAGATCCTCTGGCCCATCTGCGGCCTGCCGATCCTCGCGGCGATCCCGCTGCTGGTTCGGCTGATGGAAGTCGAGCCGAAGACCGGGGTCGAAGCCACCGCGGTCTGAGCCGAGAGACCTGGCTCTTGGAGCCATGGGCTCGGGACAGTCCCTAGGCCATGGCCCCTTTGTGCCGAAACGAGAGCGAGGAAGCACCGACTTCTGCGGGCGCGCAGCCGCCGGCGCGAAGCGGTCGTACGGTCGACGAATGCCGCGCAGACCGCGTTGCGAGCTCCCACCGGACGGCGTCTATCACGTGACCGCGAGAGGCGTCGATCGCGGCCTTATCGTGCGCGACACCTGCGACTGGGAGGCGCTGCTGGACCTCGTCAGCGCGGCGGAGCGTCGCTTCAGTTGGCACTACGACGTCTACTGCCTGATGAGCAGCCACTTTCATCTCGTCGTGCGGACGCCAGTTCCTCGGATGTCGCAGGGAATGCACTGGTTGAGCGGCGTTTACGCGCAGCGCTTCAACCGCCGGTACGGACGGGTCGGCCACCTGTTCGAGAACCGCTTCTCGGCACGCGTCATGCGCGACGAGCCGCATTGGGAGAAGACGTGCCGGTACGTCATCGAGAACCCGGTGAAGGCCGGCCTCTGCGAGTTCGCGAGCGACTGGCCTTGGTCCGGAGGGCGCTTGTTCCTGCGCTACCGAGCCTGACCGTTTTGGCCACGGGCCAGGGACTGTCCCTAGGACACGGCCCGGCTAGCGGGCCCGGGCGAGCGCCGGGGCCCAGGCCGCGATCGGCGAGGCGTCGTCGTCGCCGTTCAGGCGCCGGTAGCCGAGAGCGTGCTCGGCCTGCATTAGCTTATGGATCTGCGTCGTCCCCTCGTAGATGATCGGCGCCCGCGCGTTCCGGAAGTAGCGCTCGATCCCATACTCGGCCGAGTAGCCGTACGCGCCGTGCACCTGGATCGCCAGGTGCGCCGCCCGGAACGCCGACTCCGTCGCGTGCCACTTTGCCAGCGACGTCTCGCGCGTGTTCCTGACGCCCTGGTTCTTCAGCCACGCCGCCTGCATCACGAGGAGCTTCGACGTCTCGTAGCCGAGCACCATCTCCGCGATCATGTCCTGGACGAACTGGTACTTGCCGATCGGCTGCCCGAACGTCTGCCGCTCGCGCGCATACTCGACCGACCGCTCGAGGCACGCACGGATCACTCCGCAGGCGCCCGCAGCGACGGTGAACCGGCCCTGGTCGAGGCCGTACATGGCGATCCCGAAGCCCTGGCCCTCCTCGCCGACGAGGTTCTCGGCCGGCACCTCGACGTTCTCGAAGAAGAGCTCGCCCGTCGAGCCCGCCCAGACTCCGAGCTTGTGCTCGGTGTCGCGCGTCGTCACCCCCGGCCATTCGCGCTCGACGATGAACGCGGAGATGCCCTTGTGCTTCGCGCCAGGGTCGGTCTTCGCGAACACGAGCTGGTGATCCGCGACCGAGGCGTACGAGATCCAGTTCTTCTGACCGTTCAGCACGTACGAGTCGCCCTCGCGCCGCGCGGTCGTCAGCATTGCGGCCACGTCCGACCCCGCCGCCGGCTCGGTCAGGCCGAAGCAGGCGAGCTTCTCACCCTTCGCCTGCGGCACGAGGTAGCGCTGCTTCTGCTCCTCGCTCCCGTAGCGCAGCAGCGACAGCGAGTTCAGCCCCACATGCACCGAGATCAGCGTCCGGAAAGCCGCCTCGCCGCGCTCGATCTCCTCGCACGAGAGCGCCTCCGCCACGAAGTCGAGCCCCGCGCCGCCGTACTCCTCGGGGATCACGATCCCGAGCAGCCCGAGCTCGGCCATGCCCTCGATCACGCCCAGGTCCAGACGGTGCGCGATGTCGTTTTCGATCGCGTTCGGGAGCACCCGCTCGTCCACGAACGAGCGCACGGTGTTCTGAATCAGCCGCTGTTCGTCGGTAAGGTCGAAGTCCATGCGAGAGAGTCTATGGAAGCGCTTCGCCGAGCTTCCGCTCCAGGTCGACGCGTACGAGCTCGAGCGGCTCGAGAAACCCGTCACCCGCGGCTTCACCCGCGTCACGAGCGTCGTGCACCTGCGCGGCGGGGGCGAGGAGGGCCTCGGCGAGGACGTCACGTGGTTTCCCGAGCACCACGACCGCGAGCAGGGCGCCGGCGCGGTGCTGTCGCTCGCGGGCTCCTGGACGCTCGACTCGTTCTCCGGCGCGCTCGAGCTGCCCGATCCGCACCGCCGCTGGGCCTACGAGAGCGCTGCCCTCGACCTCGCACTTCGGCAGGCGAGCACCACCCTCGCCGAAGCGGTCGGGCGGGAGCCACGGCCCGTCGCCTTCGTGATCTCACCCGGTCTCGGAACCCCGCCCACGAGCCGGGTCGTGCGCCGCTGGCTCGAGCTCGACCCGAACCACCGCTTCAAGCTCGATCCCGCGAGCGACTGGACGGATGAGCTGATCGCGGCCCTCGCCGAGACGGGCGCCGTCGTCACCGCCGACTACAAGGCCTACTACGCGACCGAGCAGGATTCGCCGCCCGACGCCGATCTCTACCGGCGCGTGGCGGAAGGCTTCCCGGATGCCTACCTCGAGGACCCGGCCTTGACCGACGAAACCGAGGCTGTCCTCTTGCCGCACCGCGACCGGGTCACCTGGGACGCGCCGATCCACTCGGTCGCCGACGTCGAGGCGCTCACGTTCGCGCCGCGCACGCTCAACTCGAAGCCGTCGCGCTTCGGGCGGCTGAGTGAGCTGCTCGCCTTCTACGACC
>DATLPH010000059.1:0-2744 GCA_035535855.1 Gaiellaceae bacterium | reverse complement strand
ACCACGGAGGCCGAGCGCGCCGACGGCGCCCACACGGCGAAGGCCACGCCGGTGGTGCCATCGATCTCGATCACGTGCGCGCCGAGCTTCTCGTAGAGCTCCTCGTGGCGCCCCTCGCCGGCCAGGTAGAGGTCGATCTCGCCCAGCGTGGGCGCAAAGGCGTAGGGGTCGCGCATCGTGTAGCTCTCGCCGGGCCCGTACTCGACCTCGAGCTCGTAGTGCAGCGGCAGGGTCGCGCCCGCGACCTCGCCCTCGAAGAGGCCGGCGGGATGGCGCTGGGTCAGCTCGACCGGCTCGCCGCCGTCGGGGCGGGCGAGGACCTTGGCCGCCGCCGGGCGGAAGGCGCGCACGACCACGCCGCCGTTGTTCGGATGCGCGCCGAGGAGGCGGTGCGGGTCGGCCAGGTCGCGATGGACGATGGCCTCGATGTCGGTCTCGACGGTCACAGGGGCTCCTCCAGCAGGCGGGCGATGCCGGCCACCGGGATGCCCACCCAGTCCGGCCGGTTGTTGAGCTCGTAGCGCAGCTCGTAGACCGCCTTCTCGAGCTCGAAGATCGACAGCATCGTGCGCGTCGGCGGCTCGCCGGGCGGCATCAGGACGGAGTCCACGGCCTCCAGGTAGCCGGCCAGGAAGGACTCGCGCGCGCGCTCCTCCCAGCCCTCGGGCGCCGTGAGCCCGCGCTGCAGCTCGCTGGCCGAGGCGGCGTAGGCGAACGAGCGCAGCATGCCCGCTACGTCGCGCAGCGGCGAGCGCTTGCGGCGACGCTCGAGCAGCGGCCGTGCCGGCTCGCCCTCGAAGTCGAGGACGACCCAGCCCTCGTCACCGAGCATCGTCTGCCCGAGGTGCAGGTCGCCGTGGGTGCGGATGAGCTTGCCGCGCGCGCCGACGTGCGAAAGCAGCTGCAGGCGATCGCGCACCTCGGCGGCGTGCCCGGCGATCGGCGCCACCGCATCGATCTCGGGCAGCTCGAGGAACAGGCTCTCGATCTCCTCGTCGATCGTCGCGGTCAGCAGGGCGAGCGACTCGTCGGAGGGGTCCTCGGGCGCGAAGGCGGGATCGGTGGGATCGGAGGCCAGCACGGTGTGCATGCGCCCGATGACGGCGCCCAGGTCCCGCAGGCGGGTGACGAAGCGCTCGGGGTCGTCGCCGAGCTCGTCGAGGGCCAGCTCCCAGCCGTCGCGGGCGTTGGGCACGAAGCGCTGCACGACGCCGAAGGTGGCATCCATCAGCTCGCCCTCGTACTGGTACCAGCCGCCGAGCTCGGCGACGTGGGGGAAGTCGCGCTCCGAGAGGAAGCGCAGCATCTCGAGCTCGGGGTTGTCGCCCGCCTCGACGCGGCGGAAGGCCTTCAGCACGAGCTTGTCGTCGAAGACGATCGAGGTGTTCGACTGCTCGGCCCCGATCGGGCGCACGTCGGCGCCCGGCCGGGGAGGCTCGACGCCCTCGAGCCAGTGGAACTCGACGCGAGCGTGCTCGCCGTGGAGCTCCGCGCCTTCGCGCAGCAGCCCGCCGAGCAGCTCGCAGGCGCGCGGATCGGCGAACGCGTCGTAGACCGTGACGCCCCGCACGTCGTCGATGACCGCGTCGTCGCCGCCGTTGGAGCCGACGCCCAGCAGAAGCTGGTAGACGTCGTGCGTTCCGCCCGGGTAGCGCGCCTCGACCAGCGCGGAGGACAGCGCGGGCGGGCCGTCGTGGACGGCGACGACGTCGAGGACGTGGATCGAGGCCACGTCGCGGGCCTTGGAGCCGAACCAGCGACGGTCGAGCAGCCAGTCGGCGAGCTTCTCCTCGTCGAGCGCGGCCAGGTCAACGCTTGCCATCGGTCAGCTCCATGTCGGCGTCGGGGTCCTCCTTGAGCAGGAACCAGAACCAGCCCCGCGGGGCGAGCGTCAGCAGATACGGCAGCTCGCCGATGCGCGGGAAGCGCGTGCGCCCGAGCATCTCCTCGGGCCAGCGGCCCTCGTAGGCTGACAGATCGAGCTCCACCGCCTGGGCCGATCGCGCCACGTTGTGCACGCACAGGACGACGTCGTCCTCGTAGGCGCGGACGTGGGCGAAGATCTTCGGGTTGGACGGCTCCAGCGGGATGTACTCGCCCAGGCCGAAGACCGGATGGTCCTTGCGCAGCGCGATGAAGCGCTTGAGCCAGCGCAGCAGCGAGGTCGGCGTACGCAGCTGGGCCTCGACGTTGACCGCCTGGTAGCCGTAGACCGGGTCCATCAGCGGCGGGGCGTAGAGCTGGGCGAAGTCGGCGCGCGAGAAGCCCGCGTTGCGGTCGCCGGTCCACTGCATCGGCGTGCGCACGCCGTCGCGGTCGCCCAGGTAGACGTTGTCGCCCATCGCGATCTCGTCGCCGTAGTAGAGCACCGGCGAG
Organism: Gaiellaceae bacterium; assembly: GCA_035535855.1. Taxonomy (GTDB): domain Bacteria; phylum Actinomycetota; class Thermoleophilia; order Gaiellales; family Gaiellaceae; genus AC-32. The sequence continues at coordinate 368 of DATLPH010000059.1, read as the reverse complement.
CCGGGCAGCGAGAAGAGGATCGCGTGCATCAGCTCCATCTCGTCGCGCCCGTTGTCGAGCAGCGGCGCCAGCCGGCGGCGGATGCCCACGTTGATCTTCATCCGCGGGTCCTTGGCGTACTCGGCGTACATGTAGTCGCGCTCCTCGTCGGTGACCATCTCGAGGGTCAGCTCGTCGTGGTTGCGCAGGAACAGGCCCCACTGGCAGTTGTCGGGGATGGCCGGGGTGCGCTCGAGGATCTCGTACATCGGGGTGGCCTCTTCCCGGCGCGCCGCCATGAACATGCGCGGCATCACGGGGAAGTGGAAGGCCATGTGGCACTCGTCGCCGTCGCCGAAGTACTCGACGACGTCCTCGGGCCACTGGTT
>DATLPH010000058.1:0-4094 GCA_035535855.1 Gaiellaceae bacterium | reverse complement strand
AGAGCGCGCCCACCTTCGCGACCCCTTCGGCGCCGAAGGCCTGCGCCGCGTCCTCGACGATCGGGATGCCGAGCTTGGCGAGCTCGCCGAGCGGCATCACGCGGCCGAAGAGGTGCACGGGCATGAGCGCGCGTGTCCGGTCGGTGACGCGGGCGGCCACGTCCTCCGGGTCGAGGTTGAGCGTGGCCGGGTCGATGTCGGCGAAGACGGGAGTCGCGCCGCGCCGTGCGATCGACTCGGCGGTCGCGTAGAACGTGAACGAGGGGCAGATCACCTCGTCGCCGGGCCCGATCCCCATCGCGTCGAGCGCGAGCACGAGCGCGTCGGTGCCGTTGGCGACGCCGACGCTGCTCGGGACGCCCAGGAACTCGGCCGCCTCGGCCTCGAACGCCTTCACGTTCGGACCGAGGATGAAGGTCCCCGAGTCGAGCACCCCCGCGATCCGTTCCCGGATCTGCGGAATCAGGCGCTCGTACTGGGCCTTGACGTCGACGAGCGGAATGTCAGCCATGGCGGGATTTGAGTCTAGATGAGGCCAGCCGCACTACCAGGTACAGCACGAGCAGCCCGGCTCCTGCCACGAGCGCGAGGTCGAAGGCGTGATGGAAGCGCTCGTAGTTGCTGCCGAAGGCGTAGCCGACGCCGGCCAGCGAGAACGCCCAGATCGCCGAGCCGATGGTCGTCAGCCACAGGTACGGCCAGAAGGGCATCTCGAAGACCCCGGCCGGAATCGACACGAACGAGCGCACCACCGGCGTGATCCGGCCGAGCAGCACCGCCCAGCGGTCGTGCCGATCGAACCAGCGCTCCGCCCGGCCGAGGCGCTCCGGGCCGAGGTGGAGGAGGCGGCCGCGCCGCTCGACGAAGGGCCTGCCGCCGTAGCGGCCGATCGCCCACCCGCCGATCGAGCCGACCACGTAGCCGAGCGTCCCAGCCAGCGCCATGGTCACGAACGCGGCCGCTCCGGAGTCGATCTGGTGGCCGAAGAGCACGACGTCTTGCGAGGCGAAGGCACCGGAGGCGAGCGCACCCGCGTAGACCATCACGAGCTCGCTCGCAGCGGGAAAGACTGCGTCGATCGCCATCAGCACGAAGACGGCGTAGACGCCGTGATCGCCGACGAACGAGGTGATCGAGCCCGAGACCGACGCGAGCAGCACCGCGCGAGTCTAGTCAGGCGTTGCGCGGGCTAGCGGCGGACGACGAAGCGCTGGTTCAGGTCGACCGGGCCGTACGCGTTTTGCGCGAAGACCTTGAAGACGTACGTGCCGCGGTACACGAGCCGGCCGTTCGAGAAGCGGCCGTTCCAGACGATCGCGCGGTTCCCGGGTGCCAGGGTTCGCGCCGGCAGCTTGCGGATCAGGACGCCGTAGGTCGTCCAGATCGAGGGGGTGACGCGCGCGCTGTAGGCGAGCCGGAAGCGCGCGACGACGGCCTTGCGCGTCTTCTTGCGGAGCTTCACCGCTCTGGGCGCGACGCGCATGAAGCCCAGCGTGTCGTTCAGCCAGAAGGCGCGCTCGACCGAGGAGGTGGCGCCGTCCTGGTCCTCCGCCGAGACGACCCAGCGCCAGCGGCCGAGCGGCTGGGCCTGCTTCCTCTTCGCGGCCGACGGCCACGAGTAGCCGTAGACGCCCGCAGGGCGCGACTGGGTTTCGGTGAACCCGGTCACACCGCCGGGGCCGATCAGGCTGGCCGTCACCGTCGAGGGCTTGACGATCTTGTAGGAGACCTGCTGCCGCTCGTTGATGCCGTCGCCGTTCGGCGAGACGACCGGCAACGTCGGCGGCGGCGCGTAGACGCCGGTGTAGAGCACGGCCAGCGTCTCGGCGACGGGCCGCTCGCCGCCCGGGTCGGAGGGCCGGTTGAGCAGCTTGCCGTCGAACGCCATCGTCGTCGAGCCGCCCGCGTCCAGAGCGGAGGCGGTGACCGCGCCGAGCCGCACCATTGCCTGGGCCAGCTCCCAGTTGGTCAGGCCGACGCTGAGCCCGCGCCGACGCCCGTCGACGGCGAGCAGGATGATCTTGCCGTCGCGGCGCTGGCCGACTGCAGTGCGCGGGTTCCTCGGCCCGAGCTGGGAGGGCAGAAAGTCCTCGCCGGCTGTCCATACCGCCTTGCCGTTGCGGACGATCACGGGCCCGCCGCCGAGCGCGTCGGTGACGCCGCTCGTGGGCCAGTCGGGCGAGAGGATCAGGCGCGTGAAGATCTCGGTGCCGACGGTCGCCTCCTGCGCCAGCTTGGCGACCTGCGAGCCGCGCGCGACGAGAACGGCACCGTCACGCGGGATCGGGGTGCCGCCCCCGGTGTTGTTCTGCACATACACGAAGCCGCTCAGCTCCTTGCCGGTGACGGCCGGCGGGAAAGGCCTGAGCACCGCCTCGACGACTCCCGGGATCCGGGGCGTGGCCGCTCCCCAGGCCGGCGTGAAGAGCGATGTGCCGTCGCCGCGCGGCGGCTGGTTGAGCCCGGTCAGCGGCCGGCGCTGGCCGAGGCCCTGCCAGTAGCCGAAGAAGGAGACGCGCCCGACGTTGAGCCTGCCGTCGCTCGTGATGCCGACGCTCGAGCGGAAGCGGTAAGGCGGGCTCTGCAAGACGCCGTTCTGCATCAGCATCCCGCTCGGGTGGCCGTCCTTGAAGTTGAACAGGTCGCCGTTCACGCCCGCGACCGTGGCCGAGTTGGAGATGCCGCGCTCCATCGAGGTGACGCGCTCCTTGCCGAGGATCGTGCCGTTCGAGAGCAGCGGCTTCAGCTGGTAGAGGCCGCCCGGGCGCGGTACGGTGATCACGTTCAGGACGACGGGGCCGTGCGCCGTGAACTGGACCGTGCGCTTGAAGCTCACGTTCGGCATCAGCACCTGCGTGGCGGCCCGCACGGGCGACGCAAATGAGGCGGCGAGGCTTGCCAGCAGGGCTCCGATGAGGATTCGGCGGAGCACGACCCCGGATCACGGTAGCGGAAGCCACCGCCAAGTCCAGCGGGAAACGATCAAGTTTTCGTAAAGCCTTCGCCCTTCGGCGCGGAGCCGTGTAGAGGTAGGTTCCACGGCGTGAGCGCGACCGTCGGCACCCGCACCGGCCTGCTCGAGGAGCTGATCGCGCGGTACCCGCAGATCCCTCCCGAGGCGGTCCTGAAGGAGGACCTGCTGCGGACGGGGATGGCCTTCGACGACGCCGCGCTGACCGACAACCTCGACGGCGGCGTCAAGCCCAAGTCGTACTTCATCTTCTCGTTCGACCAGAAGCCGCTCACCGAGCTCGGCGCCGCGGCCACGCAGCGGCCGCCCGAGGAGATCGCGCTCACCGGCGGACCCCACGAGCTGCGGCGGACGATCGTCTCCGTCCGCGTCAATCCCGACTCGCCGTACCGGGTGAGGCGCGAGGAGGACGGAGCGCTCAGGCTCTCGTTAGACGGCGCCGAGCTGGCAGACGTCCACCTGCCGCCGATGCCCGAGTACTACCGCCACACGCTCGCCAACGGCAAGACGGTGATGGAGACCGCGCCGACGATCGAGTGGGGCTACCTGATCTACCTCACCGTGCTGCGGCTCTGCCAGTACTTCGGCGCCAAGGAGGAGTGCGGCTTCTGCGACATCAACCACAACTGGCGCCAGCACAAGAGGGCCGGGCGGCCGTACACAGGCGTGAAGCCGATCGAGGACGTGCTGGAGGCGCTCGCGCTGATCGACCGCCACGACGAGGGCACGAGCCACGCGTACACGCTCACCGGGGGCTCGGTCACGAGCACGGTCGAGGGACTTGCCGAGGCCGACTTCTACGGGCGCTACGCGGAAGCGATCGAGGAGCGCTTTCCCGGCCGCTGGATCGGCAAGGTCGTGGCGCAGGCGCTGCCGAAGGCCGACGCGCAGCGCTTCAAGGACTATGGGATCTCGATCTACCACCCGAACTACGAGGTTTGGGACAAGCGGCTCTTCTCGCTGATCTCGCCCGGCAAGCAGCGCTACGTCGGCCGCGAGGAGTGGCACCGGCGGATCCTCGACGCGGCCGACGTCTTCGGGCCGCGCAACGTGATCCCGAACTTCGTCGCCGGCGTCGAGCTGGCGCGGCCGTTCGGCTTCGAGTCGATCGACGAGGCGATCG
>DATLPH010000057.1:0-8435 GCA_035535855.1 Gaiellaceae bacterium | reverse complement strand
GCCATGTCGTAGACGGTCAGCGCGGCGACGGTCGCGCCGACGAGGGCCTCCATCTCGACCCCGGTCTGCGCGGTCGTCTCGGCTGACGCCGTGATCTCGACCGAGGTCTCGGCCACCGATAGCTCGACGTCGACGTGCGTGAGCGGGAGCGGATGGCAGAGAGGAATCAGCTCGCTCGTCCGCTTCGCCGCCATGATTCCGGCCAGCTGCGCCGCCGCGAGAGCGTCGCCCTTCGGGAGCTCTCGAAGCCGGCGAGCGGTCGCGGGCGCCATGCGCAGGCTCGCGCGCGCCACCGCGCGCCGCCGCGAGACCTCCTTGCCGCCGACGTCGACCATTCGCACCCGCCCGGTCTCGTCCACGTGCGAGAGATCGCTCATCGAGCCGCCTTCGCCGACCAGCGGTCGAGATCCTCGAGCTGCGTCTCCAGCCACGCGCCGACGTCGTGGGTCCGAACGTGCTCGCGGATCGCCTCGAGCCGAGCCCGCCTCTCGTCACGACCCATCTCGATCGCGGCGTGGATCGCCTGCGCCTGCTCCTCGATGTCGAACGGGTTCACCGAGAGCGCCCAGGGCCCCAGCTCCTCGTGCGCGCCGGCGTTTTCGGACAGGATCAGGACACCGTCGCGCTGGTTGACCAGCGGCGCCTCCTTGGCCACGAGATTGAGCCCGTCGTAGATCGCGTTCACGAGCAGGACGTCGTACTGCTTGTAGGCCGCGACCGAAAGCGGGAAATCGTCTTCGATCCGAAGCTCGACCGGCGTCCAGCCCTCACGCTGGAAGCGATCGTTCACTGCGCGTGCCGCACGCTGGATCGCGCCCAGGTACTCGGCGTACTCGGGGATGTCCTGGCGAGAAGGGTCGAGCAGCGCGAGCATTCCGACGTGCCCTTGCGCCTCGGGATGCGCCTCGAGGTAGAGCTCGAAGGCGCGGAAGCCGCGCACGATGTTCTTGCTCGGGTCGGTCCGATCGACGCGCAGCACGAGCTTTTCGGGCCGGCGGGCGACGAGCGAGCGCTCCGCCTCGAGCACCGCCGGGCTCGCGGCGAGCTCGTCGAACTCGGCCGGGTCGACGGAGATCGGATGCACCGCGACGAGCGAGCGGTGACCGTCGAGGCTCGCATGGGACGACTCGAAGTCGGCGGTCGCCCCGGCCACGTCACTCGCGGCTCGCAGGAAGTTCAGCCGCCACTGGTGCGTGTGCAAGCCGATCACGTCGTTCGCCAGCAGCCCCTCGTGGATCGCCCGCCTGATGCGGTCGGGCAGCACGTGCCAGTAGTCCGTCTGCGGCCAGGGGATGTGCACGAAGTGCGCCAGCAGCGCATCGGGCGCGCGCTCCCGCACAAGCCTCGGCGCGAGATACAGGTGGTAGTCGTGAAAGAAGACGGCGGCGTCGGGCTCTGCCTCGAGCTCCTCGAGCACCGCCTCGGCGAAGCCCCGGTTGACCCGCGCGTAGCCCTCGTCCCAGGCGTGCTGCAACGCGATGTCAATCGACGGCGTGTAGGCGAGCTCCCAGAGATAGTGCTGCAGGAACCAGAGCATCGGGTTCGAGACCACGTTGTAAAACCAGTCGTAGGCGGACTGCTCGTGGCTCACGAGCCGCAGCCGGAAGTCCGAGCCGTCGCGCGCCCGCTCCTCGATCGCGGCACCGCCGGCCTCGGCCGCGACCTCGCGATCTGTGTCGCTCATCGCGCTGGCGACCCAGGTGACGTCGTGATGCGAGACGAGGCTTCGCAGCGCGGTCACGAGACCGCCGCCGCCGCGGCGCGCGATGCGCTCGCCGTCGCTGCCGCGCCCGAACGTGACCGGTCCACGGTTCGAGACGACGATCAGCTTGCGGCGGCCCGCCATCGCGCTGTGGACCCTACCCCGACGGCGCGGGCGGCCTCAGGACGCGACGGTCGCGGCCGTGACCTCGGCGCCTGCGGTGTCGTTGCCGTCGAGCTTGTTCAGCAGGACGAGCCAGTCGCGTAGGAGCCTCGGCATGAGGAAGTTTCGGCGCACGTATTCCTTGCCGCGAAGTGCGCGCTGCCGGGCGGCGGCCGGGTCGGCGAGGATCTCGAGGCAGGCCTGGGCGCACTCTTCGGGCGCCTCGGGGTCGACGAGCCAGCCGGTCTCGCCATCCTGGATCTGGGCGACGATCCCGCCGACGCGGCTAGCCACCATCGGCCTCGTCTTCCAGAGCGCCTCCGTCACCGTCAGCCCGAAGCCTTCCTTGGTCGACTTCTGGATCGCCGCCGCGGAGTGCACCTGGAAGGCGTTGACCTCGACGGAGCCGATGTTGTTCAGGTTCGAGAGGATGTAGACATCGGGGTCGCCGGCCGCGTAAGTGACGGTGCGGTTGTAGTAGTCCCAGCCCTCGGGGTCGTCGTGTGCCATCGACCCGACGAGGGCGAGCTGCACCTCGGGATGCTCCTGCTTGACGATCCGGTAGGCGTCGATCACGCCGAGCGGGTCCTTCCAGGGGTCGAAGCGCGAGACCTGCGTCAGCAGCGGCCGCTCGACGTCGATCCCGAACTGGTCGACGATGTACGCGGCGTCCTCGGGCGAGAGCGCCATGTTCTTCGGCGTCAGCGGGTCGATCGCGGGCGGCCAGATGAACGCGGGCGGCATCCTGGGGGACTGCGGCACGTACTCCTGCATGTGGAAGATCGCCGCGTCGTGGCGGCTGAGCCACGGGAGCAGGAACTCGAGCACCTCGGGGTTGGGCTGCGAGAGGTCGATGTGGCAGCGCCAGATCCAGCGGGCGGTGCTGTCGGGGAAGTGCTCGATCATTCCGGCGGGCTGGGGATCGTGGACGAGCACGAAGTCGTAGTCGTCCTCGAACTCCTCCGCGTTCAGGGCCTGGTAGCGGCGGTAGACCTCCTGCTGGGTCGGCGTCAGCCCGAGCGGGTCGCCCTGGAGCGCGTTGTGGATCGTCTTAGTCGCCGCGAAGAACTCCTCGGCGCCGGCGATGATCCGCCACTCGGCGTCGAGGCCCGCGTCCCTCATCAGCGGCACGAGCGCATAGTTGATCTCGGCGACGCCGCCGCCGAACGCCGTCGCGGAGAGGTGGACCAGCCGCTTCCCGCGCAGGGGCTCGGCCAGCCTGCGGATCTCCTCCATCAGGCCGCGAGTCGCGATCGTGGCGTAGTCCGCCAGCGATTTCTGTCCGACGTTTACGAGCTGCAGCATGGCACTAGCGGCCGCCGAGAATAACGGCGTCCCCGGCTAGTTGAGGAACTTGACGAAGCGAAGCCGCGAGCCGCCGCCTTCGCGCTCGGCGATCTCGACCTCGTCGGTGACCGCGCGGATGATCGCGATCCCGAGGCCGCCCTCCTCGAGCTCGCCGGCGCCGGTCTCCGTGTCCTCCGGGTCGAAGCCGGTGCCCGCGTCGCCCACCTCGACCGCGAGCCGGTCGGGCTCCAGCTCGTAGACGATGTCCACGCTCCCGCGGCCCTCGTCGTCGTAGGCGTGCTTGACCGAGTTGGTGCAGGCCTCGGTGAGCGCGAGCTTCAGGTCGTGGAGCGCCTCTTCGGAGACCGGGCGGACCCCCGCGATCGCGGTCAGGGCGAGCCGGCCCAGCGTGATGTACTCCGGCCGAGCGGGAATGGTGAGACGCACCGAGCGGCCCTCATCGCTCATCCAGATTCCTTTCCCATGCGGGACCGTCCCTAACCAGGAGGAGTTCTCGGAACGCCGTCGAACGACACGGGTTCGGATCCTACTGAGGCGTCTCGGAGCGCTCGGCGAGCCGCAGCGAGAGGGTGCGCCTTGCCTTGCCGCGCTGGACGGTGAAGCTGGCCACGTGACCCGGGCTCAAGTTCGTGACAATCCGCGCAATGTCCTCGGAGCCACTCACGGCGTGCCCGTCGATCGCCACGATCACGTCGCCGTTCCGCGGAAAGTCGAGCCCGAGCGCCTGCACCGAGCCCGAGCCGCTGTGCAGGCCGGCCGCCTCGGCGGGGCTGCCCTTGACCACGTTCGTGACCACGGCGCCGCGCTCGACGGCATAGCGGAACCGCTTTGCGAGCGCCGGCGTCAGGTCGGTGGTCTCCACGCCGACGTAGGCGTAGGAGACGGAGCCGTTCGCGATCAGCTGCTGCATCGAGCGCTTGGCCGAGTTGATCGGCACGGCGAAACCGACGCCCTCGCCGTTGCCGCCGCTGCTGCGAATCTGGGCGTTGATCCCGATCACGCGCCCGCGCGCGTCGAAGAGCGGGCCGCCGGAGTTGCCGTGGTTGATCGGCGCGTCCGTCTGGATCGCGTCCACAAGGCTGAAGCTCGAGGTCAGCGAGTCGACAGAGCGGCGGGTCGCCGAGACGACGCCGACGGTCAACGAGTTCTCCTTGCCGAACGGGCTGCCGATCGCCGCGACGGACTCGCCGACAGCCACTGCGGCCGAGTTGCCGAGCGGCACCGGGGCGAGCGCGTGATCCGACGGGTCGACCTTGATCAGGCCGACGTCGTCGAACACGTCCCAGCCGACGATCTCGGCCTGGGCCCGGTCGCCGTCCTGGAACTCGACGAAGACGCTGTCAGCCGGCCTCGCAACGGTCCCGTCGCCCGCAGTGGTGATCACGTGCGAGTTGGTGAGGATGTACCCCTGCGACGAGACGACGAAGCCGGAGCCCTGCACCTGCTGCGCCGTGTCGGCGTCCGTCCCCTGAACGGCCACGATCGTGACCACGCCGGCCGTGCGGCGCGCGTAGAGCCTGCGAGGGTCGAAGCCGTTGCCGGTCAGCGGCTTCGCGGCGGGACCGACGGCCGCGGGGAGCGCCTTGGCGGCGCTCGCACCCGCCGGAGCTGAGCGGAAGACCGTGGTCGTGGAGCCGCCGTCCGTCCAGCCCGTGAGCTTGCCGACGCCGAGCGCGGCGATGCCTCCGAGGAGGGCGCAGGCTACGGCGACAGCTGCAAAGGGCGCGGTTCGCACAGCTGTCGCACTGTAGCTACGTGCCCGGGGACAGAGCCTTTTCGCGTGAAAACGGCTCGGCGCCGGCCGCGGCAGGCGGCAGAACCAGCATGAAAAGCGTCCTGCCGGGCTCGGATTCGACCTCGATCGCGCCACCCATCAGCTCCGCCAGCTCCTTCGCGATCGCCAGGCCGAGGCCGCTCCCGGAGGCACGCGTCCCGTCCAGACGGACGAAGCGCTGGAACAGCTGCTCACGCTGTTCGCCCGGGATCCCGTTGCCTTCGTCCTCGACCTCGAGCGTCGCCTTTCCCCCGCGATTGCGAGCGCGGACGCGCACGGCGGTTCCCGGAGGCGTGTGCCGGAGCGCGTTCTCGACCAGGATCCGCCCCAGCTGGAGCGCCCGCAGCTCGTCCGCCTCGGCCACCACGGGCTCCGGGGCATCCACGGAGAACGCGTGATCGCTCGCCGCGGCGAGCGGCCCGAACTCCTCCACCAGGTCCTGCGCCAATGCAGCGAGGTCGACCGGCTCGCGCTCGACGGTGAGCCGGCCTGAGTCCAGCCGCGTCAGGTCGAGCAGGTCCGAGGCCAGCTTCGTCAGACGATCGACCTGCTCGCGCATCGAGGAGAGGAACTCTCGGCGGGTGGGCTCGTCCAGCTCCGGGTCGTCCAGCAGCTCGAGGAACCCCGCGAGCGAGAACAGCGGCGTGCGGAGCTCGTGCGAGGCGTTTCCGACGAATGCCCGGCGCGCGTCGTCGAGCTGCGCGAGACGGACGCGCATCCGTTCGAAGGCCTCGGCGAGGGCGCCGAGCTCGCCGCCGCCTGGATCGACGACGGGCTCGTCGAAGCGCCCGCTCGCAATTCGGTCGGCCGCGCGCTCGAGCCGGCGGATCCGGCGCGCGAACATGCGCGCTCCGCCGTAGCCCAGCAGGAGCGCGATCAACAGGGCGACACCGGCAGCGAGCAGCAGGCGGTGCTGCACCAGGTCGACGCTCGCAAACTGGTTCTCGACCGAATCGCGCAACAGCAGGACGTAACTGCCGCCGAGAACGGGAACTGCAGCCTCGGCATAGTGCCTCTCGCCTTCCTGCACGGTTCCGCGTTGCGGCTTTCCCGAACGCATCGTGTGGAGAACGACCGGATCGTCCTGCACGTCGCTCCCGGACTGGCCGCCGAGCGAGTCCTGGATCGAGAGCGGCACGCCGGAGGCCGGCTGGAACAGCACCGCGCGCGCGTCGGCCTGTGCGGCCCAGGCGCCGATCACAGTGGGGTCGAAGACCGCGCTCTCGTGCACCTCTGGCCTGAGCCGTGCCGCCTCCTGGTCGAGCTGCGCCACGCGGGCAGTGACGAGGTGGCTGCGCAGCGACGGAACCACAGTCGCGTAGACGATCGCGAGCACGACCGCGATCACGAGCAGGAGCGCGAGGCTCAGCTGGACGCCGACGCTCCGAAGCGAGGGCTTCACGGACGGAATCGGTACCCGACGCCGCGGACGGTGAGAATGAACTCCGGCTGGCTCGGGTCGGGCTCGAGCTTCTCCCGCAGGTGCCGCACGTGGACGTCGATCGTCCTCGGTTCGCGGTAGTCGGATCCGCCCCAGAGCGCCTGCAGCAGCATCTCGCGCGTGTAGACCCGGCCGGGGTGGGCGACGAGAGTGCGCAGCAGCTCGAACTCGACGTACGTCAGCTGAACCGGCTTTTCGTGCACGGTCACGTCGCGGCGGCCAAGGTCGATCGTGAGCCCGTCGACGACGATCGTCTCCTCCTCCTGCTGTGACTCGGCGGCGGTTGCGGCCCTCCGGAGCAATGCGCGGACGCGGCTGCGGAACTCACGGATCGAAAACGGCTTGGTGATGTAGTCGTCGGCGCCGAGCTCGAGGCCGAGCACCTTGTCGAGCTCGTCGTCGCGTGCCGTGAGCATGATGATCGGGACGCTGCTCTCAGCTCGCAGGCGCTTGCACACCTCGAGCCCGTCGAGCTTCGGAAGCATCAGATCGAGCACGACGAGGTCGACGCGCTCCTGCGCAAAGCGCTCGAGCGCCTCCTCGCCGTCGCGGGCCTGAACCACGCGGAATCCGTCGCGCTCAAGCGGGTAGGCGAGGAGCTTCTGAACGGCGTCCTCGTCGTCGACGAGCAAGATGGTGGAGGAGTCAGGCATCGCAGCGCCTGCCGGCGCACGTCGTCTTCGGCCCTACTATAGCCACGGCATGGCGGCGCTCCCGCCCCGTTCTTCGCGGCGACGCCCGCGCCGAGGCTCGCTCGAGCGGCCCGTCAGCGGGCGCCTCTACCGCGGCACCTGGCTGCTTGTCGGGATTCCTCTCCTGGTGGCCGCCTTCAGCGTGCACAAACCGGCGCCGCTGCCCGCGCCGCCGTTCGCGCTGCCGCCCACGTTCGACCGGTTCAACGCCGTGGAGCTCGCGTCCGAGCTCGCGCGGCTCTACCCGGACCGTGTCCCGGGGACCGCGGGCGCCGTGGGTGCAGCCGACTGGGTGCGGACCCAGCTGGCGCCGTACGGCCTCAAGGTCGTGCCGGACCGCTTCCGCGCCGACCTGCCCGGCGTCGGCGAGAAGACCCTCATCAACCAGCTCGTGACCGTTCCCGGCCGCTCTCCGGACGAGATCGTGGTGATGGCGCATCGCGACGACGACGGCACCGGGCCGGGCGCGAGCAACAACGCCTCGGGGATCGCCGCGCTCATCCAGCTTGCGCGCTCGTACGGCTCCCCGCTCGGCGCGCGCCCGGTCAGGCCGCAGCACACGCTCGTCTTCGTGGCGACCGACGGCGGCTCGTTCGGCGCTCTCGGAGCCCGCCGCTTCGCCGAGACGCACCGCGGACGGGTCGTGGCCGCGATTGACCTGACGGCGCTGGCCGGACGGGGTCCACCGCGGCTCGTGCTCGCCGGGACCGAGCCGCGCCTCGCGTCTCCCGGCTTCGTCGAGACGGCTTCGCAGCGGGTGCTCGAGCAAGCGGGCCGGAGGCCGGCCCACGCGGGCATGCTCGCGCAGCTCGTCGACCTCGCGTTCCCGTTCACGCTCGGTGAGCAGGGGCCGCTGCTGGCGCACGGGATGCCGGCGCTGACCCTGACGAGCGGCGGCGAGCGGCCCCCGTCCGCCTTCTCCGACCGGCCGACCGAGCTCGACGGCGTCCGGCTGGCACAGCTCGGCCGCTCGGCCCAGCAGCTCCTGCAGTGGCTCGACTTCGGGGCCGAGCTGGCGCCCGGGACCGCGACCTACGTCTACCTCGGCCCACGCGTGCTGCCCGGGTGGGCGATCCAGCTCGTGCTGGTTGCGGCGCTGGTGCCGTTCCTGCTCGCGGCGGTGGATCTGTTCGCCCGAGGCCGGCGGCGACACATCCCGTTGACCCCGGCGCTGCAGAGCTACCGAAGTCGAGCCGGCTTCTGGCTCTGGGCGGTCGTGGTCTTCGAGCTGTTCGCGCTGCTCGGGGTCTGGCCGGCTGCACCGTCTGTCCCCCTGCCGCCGGACTCCGCTCCGGCGACCCACTGGCCGACCGGCGGCCTCATCGGGCTGCTCCTGCTCGGCAGTCTTGGCTGGGT
>DATLPH010000056.1:0-22418 GCA_035535855.1 Gaiellaceae bacterium | reverse complement strand
CGCTGCGGCCCGGCGAGACGCCGGGCCGCGCGAGCGAATTGGCTCAGGCACCCATCTCCACTTCACCCCAACGCGCGGTCAAGGCGTAGAGCACGGTGAACTCGAGCCCGATCACGACCAGCGTCCAGAGCGGGTACTGGGTGTTCCCGAGGAAGCCGAGCTGGGCGATGAGGTTGAGGGCCACGAGGATGATCGTCAGCCAGCGCGCCCAACCCTTCTTCATCGCGAGTGCGAGCCCCGCGCAGAAGAGGAGAATCCCCCAGAACAACATGATCCAGCCCCACGTGGTGAGGTCGAAGACGAGCACCTGCTTGCCTGCAACTACGAAGTACTCGTCGCGAACGATCGCCACGAGCCCCTCGAAGAAGGTGATCACGCCGATCATCGTCAGCATGATCGCCGCGAAGCCGATCCACCCGGTCCACGCAGTGGACACGTCACGCCGCGTTTCCATCACGCATGTCTCCTTTCGATTACACCCCGCTGGGCGATCGTCGCATTCCGGTCGGACAATTCCAAGCGCCCGAGCCGCCTAGGTACGGAAATCGTCCGGCCCAGGCGGGTGAGCGGTCATCACCCGGAGCGGACGTTCACCCGGATGAAGGGTTCCGCGAGTGCTGCTCGTCGGGCGCCGGCGCGACGAGCCCCTCCCGGGCCGCCCATAGCGCGGCCTGCGTGCGCGAGTTGAGATGGAGCTTGGCGAGGATGTTCGAGACGTGAGTCCGGGCCGTTCGCTCGCTGATGCCGAGGTCTGCGGCGATCTGCTTGTTCGGCTCGCCGGCGCCGAGCAGGCGGAGCACCTGGCGCTCGCGTGAGGTGAGGTCGGTGCCTGCGCCATCTAGCTCGGCGCCTGAACGGAGCGACGCCGTCAGACGGCCGGCGATCGCGGCGTCCAGCTGCACCTCGCCGCGGTGAGCGGAGCGCACGGCCACCGCGACCTCGTCGGCGTCGGCGTCCTTCAGCAGAAAGCCCGAAGCGCCTGCGCGCAGGGCCGCGTGGACGCGCTCCTCCTCGCCGAAGGAGGTAAGCACGACCACCTCGACGTCCTCGTAGGCATCCCGGATCCGGCGCGTCGCCTCGATCCCGTCGACGGGCTCCATCTGGAGGTCCATCACGACCACGTGCGGCCTCCGGCCCGCCGAGTCGAGCTCTCGCATCGTCTCGAGCGCCTGCTCCCCGCCCTCGGCGTCGCCGACGACGTCCAGGTCGGGCTCGCTGTCGAGAAAGGCGAGCAGGCCACGCCGCACGACGGCGTGGTCGTCGACGACCAGCACGCGAATCGAATCGTTCGACTCAGGCGACATCTGTGTGCTTACCGCTCTCCACGGCGACGTCGACGCGGACGACCGTGCCCCTGGTGGGCACGCTCGTGATCATCAGCGTGCCGTCGATCTCCTCGGCCCGGCTGCGCATCGACTCGAGGCCATTGTGACCGGGATGCTCTTCGGCCGGGTCGAAGCCGCGGCCGTTGTCGGTCACCTCGAGGATCACCCGGCCGTCGAGCAGGTCCACGCGCACGCGCACGATGGTGGAACCGCCGTGCTTGAGCGAGTTGGCAAGCGCCTCGCGCCCGATCCAGAAGAGCTGCGTCTGCGTCGTGCGCGTGAGCGGGAGACGAGTTTCCGGCCCCTCCACATCGATTTTGAGCCCGAGCTCCTCGCCGAGCGAGGCGACGTGGCTCTCGAAGGCCCGAACCAGGCCTTCGCCGATGCTCTCGGGTCCCCATTCGAAGATGAACATGCGCATCTCGCGCTGGGCCCGCCTGGTGAGCTCGCCGATCGCGGCAAGCGTCTCGCCCAGGCGACCGGAGACCTGCGCGCCCTCTTCGAGGAGCGCCTTCTGGGCCGCTCGCGTGTGCAGCACGCTCGAGAAGAGCGCCTGGGAGACCGAGTCGTGCAGCTCGCGGGCGATCCTCAGCCGCTCCTCGAGCGCACCCTCGCTCTCGCGCCGCCTGGACTCGGCCAGCTCTTCCGCAGAGCGCTCGCGCTCGCTCACCAGGGCGGCCAGGAACAGCGCCGTCAAGGCGCCCACGAGCACGTAGAGCTGCGTGCTCAGCGTGCGATTGTCGATCGGCTGGCTGAAGAACGCTCCCATCCGGTGGGCCGTGATCCCGATCGTCAGCACCGCGTTGATCGCGACCGAGAGGGCGACGCCGGCAGGCCCGAAACGGAAGGCTGCCCAGATCAGGGCCGGGAAGACCATGTAGGTGAGCGGCGCGGCGCTGGTCACTCCGAGGGTGGCGAGCGCGACCACCGACGCGATCAGGAGGACGCCCTCGAGCGTCCACATGCGCCGCAAGGCGGCGCGCGGCGATGGGAGCCACGTCAACGCCAGTGGGATCACGATCAGCGCGCCGGAGGTGTCGCCGAGCCACCAGGTGCGCCAGAACGTCGGCACGTCGGCGGCCTCGATCACGCCGCCGGCCAGCATGGACACCGTCCCGATGGTCGCGCTGATCGCCGTTGCCGCGCCCGTAGCGATGATCATGCCTCCCACCTGCGCGGTCTCGTCGAGTGCGGCGCCGCGCCCGATCAGGCGGCGCAGCAGCCAGGCGCCGATGACGATCTCCGCCATGTTCCCGAGCTGCTGGCCGGCCAGGCTGCCGACGGGCAGGGGGACGTGGTCGACGAGCAGCTGGCCGTTGACGATCAGCTCACCGAGGAAGATGCCGGGCCACCAGCGGAGGCCCCAGATATAGAGCACGGCGATGCCGAGGCCGGCGGGGGGCCAGATCGCCGAGACCGAGGCGGTGTAGCGCAGGGTCTGGCCCAGCTTGGCCGCGCCGAAATAGGCAAGGCCGAGCAGGACGATGCCACCGACATACCTAGCGGACGGCCAGCGGAGGCCGACGACGGCCGAGCGGCCGACCGGAAGTGATGCCGAAGTGAGCTGTCCTTCGCCCAGCGGTGCCTCCGCCCGTAGGTGCGATCCCCTGCCACAGGACGTTAGCGCGCTCGGGCCCTCTAGGCCAAGCGACGTAGAGCGGAGTCGTCCGAATGACCGATATCGGGCGGCTTGCGCCGTCGCAATACTGCTCGCAGTTCGTACGACCTCATCCCGATGGCAACGGTTGCAGCGACCGCCGTAGAAGGATCGCGATCCCGCCGCCTCTCGCGCGCGACAGGGCTCGCCGCGCTCGGCCTGCTCTCATCCGCTGCGACCCTCTGGGTGGTTGCGGACAGTCCGACACTCGTCCAGCCCACGAGCACGGCGCTCCTGAGGGCGATCTACGTCGCGACCGCGATCTGCGTGGGGCTGTACATGTGGTGGAGCCGCCCGCACGGATCGCTCGGCCTGTCGGTGGCGGGAATCGGCTTCCTCTACGCCGTCTCGTCGCTCAACGCCTCGGACCAGCCCGTCGTCTACGCCCTTGGCATGACCGCCTGGGCGGCGTACTTCCTCTACGTGGCGCACGTCTACCTGGCGTTTCCGCGCGAGCGGCTGGGTTCTGCGCGCGAGCAGGCGTTCTTCTCTGTCTACGTCGGGGCCACGGCCCTGATCTGGACGCTGGTTCTGGTCTTCGCGGACAAGCTCCCTTCGGGAGGCCCGTTCACGTACTGCGGGGACAGCTGCCCGCGCAACGGGCTGCAGCTCGTGAACACCTCGCACGGGGTCGGGCGCGCGCTCATGGCCGCCTTCCTCGTCGCCGTGGCTCTAGGCCTTGCCGGGGTGGCCGCGCTGATCATCGGCAAGGCCAGGTCGTCGACACGCCTGCGCCGTCGCGCCGCCGAGCCGCTGGCCTACGTGTTCGTCGGGACGATCGTCGTCTTCGTGCTCTCGGTGCTCCTCCTGCCGAGCTACCCCGGGACGAGGGACGCCTTCCGGGTCTGGTCGTTCCTGCTGGCGGTTGCAGGCCCCCTGGCGATCCTCGCCGGCCAGCTCCGCGGCAGCGCCTTCGCCACGCGGATGCTCGGGCAGCTGGTGGCGAAAACCGGCGGAGAGGCTGTCTCGCCCGCCTGGGTCCAGAGCACGATGCGCGAGGCGCTCGGTGACCGGACCCTGGAGGTCGCGCTTTGGTCCCCGCGAAACGGCGGCTATGTGGACGTGGGCGGCCACTCGTTCGAGCTTCCGAGCGACCCCGCCGCCCGGGCCGTCACGCCCGTGGCTCGCGGCGAGCGGCCGGTGGCGGCGCTCGTCCACGATCCAACGCTCGACGAGAGCCCTGAGCTGCTCGAGGGGCTCACCGCAACCTCGCTGATGCTGCTCGAGAACACGAAGCTCGTGGAGGAGCTGCGGGCCTCCCGGGCGCGCATCGTCGCGACCGCCGAGGATGAGCGCGTGCGCCTCGAGCGCGACCTCCACGACGGGGCGCAGCAGATGCTGATGATGATCCAGATCAAGCTGGCCCTGGCCCGGGAGGCTGCCGGCTCGGACGACGCCTCGGTCAAGCTCGGGGAAATCGAGGTCGACGCGGCGGCCGCGGTCGAGGAGCTGCGGGTGCTCGCACATGGGATCTACCCGACCGTCCTGCGCGAGCGCGGCCTCAGCGACGCGCTGCGGTCATCCACGACGGGCAGCCCGGTGCACGTGGCGATCGTCGATCACGGGGTCGGCCGCTGCTCGTCGGAGATCGAGGCGGCCGTCTACTTCTGCTCGCTCGAGGCGATCCAGAACGCGGTCAAGCACGCCGGCCCGGACGCCCGCGTGACGGTGACCCTGGGACGGCGCGCGACCGGGATCTCGTTCGAGATCGCCGACGACGGAACCGGGTTCGAGCCGGGCGAGCACGACGAGGGGATGGGGCTGGTCAGCATGCGGGACCGGATCGGCGCGGTGGGCGGCGAGCTCGAGGTGCAGTCGCGGCCCGGCGGAGGCACCGCCGTGTACGGGTTCGTTCCCGCTCCATGATCCGCGTTCTCCTGGGCGAGGACAGCTACCTCGCCAGCGAGGGCATCGCGCGAGTGCTCGAGAGCGAGGACGAGATCGAGCTGATCGGCAGCCGCCCCGACCTGGACACGCTCACCGCCGCGATCGAGGAGGAGCGTCCCGATGTGGTTCTCACCGACATCCGCATGCCTCCCACGCACACCGACGAGGGGATCCGGCTGGCGACCTCGCTGCGATCGACGCACCCGGAGATCGGCGTTGTGATCCTCAGCCAGCACGCCGAGCCGACGTACGCGACGGTGCTGCTCGGCGAGGGGTCAGAACGCCGCGCGTACCTGCTCAAGGAGCGGGTCAAGGACCGCGGCGAGCTGAGCCGTGCGGTGCGGTCGGTCGCCGAGGGCGGCTCGGTGATCGACCCGATCGTGGTCGAGGGCCTGCTCGCCTCCCGCCGCCGGCACGAGGGTTCACAGCTCGACGCGCTCACGCCGAGGGAGCTCGAGATTCTGGGCCTGATTGCCGAGGGCCGCAGCAATGCGGCCATCGCCGAGCGGCTCGTCGTCACGAAGCGGGCCGTCGAGCGCCACATCAACGGGATCTTCATGAAGCTCGAGCTCGGCGATCCCGAGGACGTGAACCGGCGCGTCAAGGCGACGCTCCTGTACCTCGCCGACGGTGTCGGCTAGCACCGGCGCAAACACACGGGCGGGCACCAGTGCGCCGCGCGGGCTCCCGCGAGATCATGGTCAGGCTCGTGGAAATCGGCTCCGTGCTTACGGTTGACGACCAGGCGTCGTTCCGCACGATGGTGCGGCGGCTCGTCGACGCCACCTCCTCGCTCGAGCTGGTGGGCGAGGCCGCGTCGGGCGAAGCGGCCGTTGAGCTCGTGCGCCAGCTTCGGCCCGGGCTCGTGCTGATGGACGTGCGCATGCCTGGCCTCGGCGGGATCGCGGCGACGCGGGAGATCAAGGCCGCCCAGCCCTCGACGGTCGTCCTCCTACTCTCCACGATTCACCCCGATCAGCTCCTCTGCCGTGAGGAGTGCCCGGCCGACGCGATCGTCTGGAAGTCGCACCTCCGGCCCAAGCTGCTGGACGACCTCTGGCGAGAGCACAGCAGGTCGAGGCCGGGAGCAGCCGCGTCATGAACCCCTTCAGGCTCAGGCGCGACCTGTTCGTCGATCCGGTCGACGCCCACGACGAGGCGGAGCCGACCGGCCAGCTCCTGCTCCGCGCGAAGATGCAGGCGCCGCGGGTGCCTGCTCGCCACGTGTCGCGCCCGCGGCTGGTCGAGCTGCTCGACTCCGGCCGCGAGCGCTCGCTCACGCTCGTCTGCGCGCCCCCGGGCTACGGCAAGACGGCGCTTCTGGCCGAGTGGCGAGCGGAGCGGCAGGCGGACCGCTCGTTCGCCTGGCTCTCGCTCGACCGCGACGACTCCGACCCGGCCCGGCTGTGGTCGCACCTGATCTGGGCGCTCGGCGAGACGTCGCCCGAGCTGGACGGGCCGCTGCCGATGCGCGTGGACTTCCAGCGCGGCAACCTGATCGACGGCGTCCTGCCGCTCCTGCTGGAGGCGTTGTCGAACCTGCCCGGGGAGCGCGTGATCGTGCTCGACGACTACCAGGCGGTCGACAGCGAAGCCTGCGACGCCTCGCTCGCCTTCTTCCTCGAGCACCTGCCATCGAACGTCCAGCTCGTCATTGCGTCGCGGTCCACCCCAAACCTGCCGCTCGGGCGGCTGCGCGGCCACGGCGAGTTGCTCGAGCTCGGCGCCGACGAGCTGCGACTGGATGAGGAGGAAGGCGCCCGCGTAGCTGAGGCGGTGCTCGGCGCGCCGCTGGCGAAGAAGGACATCGCCGTCCTCGTCGAGCGCTGCGAGGGCTGGCCGGCCGGTGTCCATCTCGGCTCGCTGCGCCACCCGCGGATGGGCTCGCTCGCCGGCGACAACCGCCACGTCTTCGACTACCTCGAGCACGACCTGATCGCCGGCCTGTCCGAGGAGCTGCGGTCCTTCCTACGGCACACGTCGATCCTCACCCGGTTCTCCGCCCCGCTCTGTGACGCGGTCACCGGCACGACCCGCTCGCGGTTGCTCCTCGAGGAGGCGGAACGGCAGAACCTCTTCCTCGTCCCGCTCGACGAGCGGCGGGAATGGTTCCGTTACCACCACCTCTTCGGCGACGTCCTGCGGCGCGAGCTCGAGGACTCCGAGCCGGAGCTCGTCGAGACTCTGCACGCCCGGGCCTCCCGGTGGTTCGAGGAGCAGGGCATGTTGGAGGAGGCGGTCGCGCATGCGATCCAGGCCCGCGACGTGTTGCGGGCAAGCGACCTGATCACGAAGCACTCCCGGGCGCTGATTCGCAGCGGCCGGGCCCGGCTCCTCGAGCAGTGGCTCGAGCAGCTCGGCTGGCCCGAGGCTCTCGAGGATCCGCAGCTCGCGGTCATGCGCGCGTTCACGCTCGGTGTCCTCAACGGCTCGACGGAGCAGATCGAGCGCAACCTCGCCGTGGCCGAGCGCGGGTCGCACGAGGGGCCGCTGGCGAACTCGATGCCCTCGCTCGAATTCGGCGTGGCGACGATTCGCGCGATCTTCCTGCTCGGCGACGTTGCCCGGGCCGCCGCAGCGGGCCGCTGGGCCTTCGAGCGTGCGGCGAAGGGAACCGAGTGGCGCCTCGAGGCTCTGCTCGGCCACGGCCAGGCGCTCTACCTCAGCGGCCAGGCGACAGCCGCCCGGGCGGTGTTCGAGCAGGCGCTGATGGAGGCTCGGGCGGACGCTCCGCAGACGACCTCCAATGTTCTCGCCTACCTGGCGCTGATCGAGCTCGACCACGGCCAGGCCTCCAGCGGCGAGATGCTAGCCCGCAGCTCGCTCGCCATCCTCGAGGAGCGGGGCCTGGCCGAGGCGAGCGCCGCGGGCATCGGGCACCTGGCCCTCGGCGTCGCGCTGGGAGCCGGCGGGGCCTTCGCCGAGGCCGAAGCCGAGCTCGACCGAGGCGCGCGCCTCCGCGAGGCTAAAGGGCCGAGCGTTAGCCACGCTCACGCGCTCGTCCTCCTCGCCAGAGCCCGGCTCGCGCGCGGAGACCTCGACGGCGCTCGACGCACGCGCGGCGCCGCACGCCTCGAAGTCGAGAGCCTGCAGGACGTCGGCATCGTCGCCTCGCTGCTCGACGACACCGAGCGCCGGCTGCAGTCCGGTGTGCGGCGGCCGGCCACCCCCGGAGAGCAGCTGAGCGAGCGCGAGCGGGTGATCCTCCGCCTGCTCGCGGCAGGTCTGACAAAGCCGGAGATCGCGCGAGAGCTCTACATCGCCTACAACACCGTCAAGACCCACACGCGGACGATCTACCGCAAGCTGGATGCCTCGACGCGTGAGGAGGCGCTTTCGCGTGCGCGAGAGCTCACCCTGATCTAGGCGGACTCACCCGGATGAAAGGCGGTGAGGGGTGATGACGCCTCACCCGCACGGGGCCGACGATCACGGGTGGCATGAGAGCGCGACGCATGGTCCAAGGGAACGATGAGGCCCGATGATCATCGCGGTGCTGGTGCTGCTCGGAGTCGACCTGTGGCTCGTGGCGGCGATCGGTATCGCGGCGTTCCTCAGGCGTCGCTCCGTGAAGGGACGGCGCGGGGCCTTCAAGGCCCGGATCAGGGTCGCGGAAGGCGAGCTCGAGGGTTTCTCCGGGAAGTGGCAGCGCGGGTACGGCCACTGGATCCGGGACGTGCTCGTCTGGAACGACGCGCCCTTCTTCTTCCGGACGAAGCTGATCCCGGTCGACGGCACGGACGCCTCGGGCATCCACGGAGCCCCGGGCACGGTCAAGGGCCTCGGGAAGCACCCGGTCGTCGCGCCGCTCGTGGCCGGTCAACGCAGCCGGCTCGAGCTGGCGACCTCGGACGAGGACCGCGAGCTCGGCCTCGGGCCGTTCGCACGGACCTCCGCTGTAGGGTCGCTCGTTCTGGCCCGCGACGCCGGCGGCGAGCTGAAGGAAGCCCATGACAACTGACGAGAAGGAGGCAACAACGCAATGGCCCTCGCAATGACCCCGTTCTGGCAGGCGTTCTTCCTGCTGCTGATCTGGGTGCCGCTGGTGATGCTGTGGATGGGCGCGCTCTTCGACGTCTTTCGCCGGGACGACCTCGGCGGCGGCTCGAAGGCGCTGTGGGTGATCTGCATCATCGTCGTGCCCTGGCTCGGCGTCCTGTTCTACTTCATCTCGCGCCCGTCGGGCGCGACCCCGGAGGAGCGTGCCGCGATGGCCCAGACGGGCACCGCGACGCCTCCCGCAACCGCCAACTAACAAGGGAGAAACCGTCACGATGGTCTTGGCAATGAGCAACTTCTGGGATGCGTTCTTCATCCTCCTGATCTGGGTTCCGCTGATCTGCCTGTGGATCGCGGCGCTCTTCGACGTGATGCGGCGGCCCGACTTGGGCGGAGGCTCCAAGGTTCTGTGGGTGATCGTGATCCTGTGCGTGCCCTGGCTGGGCGTGCTGATCTACCTGATCGCCCGTCCCTCGGTTGTCGTGGATCCAGCCTGAGTAGAGACGATGGGCTGCCTCTTCGCGCTCATCGCACTGCTGTCGCCGCGCTTCGCGGTGCTGCTCCTCTGGCTGTTCACCGACTGGGTCGACCGCGCGTTCGCGGGCTTCGTGCTTCCGCTCCTGGGCCTCTTCTTCGCGCCCTGGACGACGTTGATGTACGTGCTCGCGGACGCGCCGGCCGGCGGGATTCCCGTCGCCGGCTGGATCCTGGTCGGCCTCGGGGTCGCGCTCGATCTCAGCTCGTACAGCCAGTCGGCCGCGAACCGGCGGGCCGCCGTTGCGTGAGCGTGGCTACCCGAGGGCGCTCAGGGCGCGATGAGCGAAGCGGCTTTGCCGGCACAGGCCGCGCCTCCCTCTCGGGGGCGGCGGCTGCTGAAGGTCGGGCTCTACCTGCTCGGCGTCGTCGTGGCAATCTGGATCCTCGACCTGCTGGGGGTCGACGTCACGGGCTGGCTGTCCAACCTCTGGGACGAGATCAGGGACGTCCCGGCCCAGTACACGATCTCGGCCCTCGTCCTCCAGACGGGGCAGACGGCGTTCGCGGGCCTCTCCTACTACGGGATCCTCTCCGTGGCCTACCCGGGCGAGGTCGTGCTCAGCCAGGTCATCACGGCCTACGCGGTGGGCGTGGCGATGAACGGGTTCCTGCCCGCGAACATGGGCACGTTCGTGACGCTGATCATGTTCGTGGCGATCATCCCCTCGTGCACGATCGGAGGCGCGACGGCCGCCTACCTGGTGCAGAAGATCTTCTTCACGGTCGCCGGGACGTTCGTCTACCTGTACCTGTTCCTCTCGGTCCCGGGCACCTTCGACGTCAGCTTCGGCAACCTCACCTCGCACCCCGCGGCCGCGATCGTGATCGTGCTCGGGGGGGCGTTCCTCCTCTTCCTGCTCGGCCGCATCTTCTGGCGCCAGGTGAAAAAGCTGTGGGCGCAGGCCAAGCAGGGCGGCGTGATCCTGGCGACGCCGAAGCGTTACTTCACGCGCGTCTTCCTGACCTCGTTCGCGTCGTGGTGCTGCAAGCTCGGGGTGATCGCCATCTTCCTGGCGGCGTTCGCGATCCCGGTCACGTTCGAGTCGATTATGTGGGTGGTCGGCTCCGGCTCCCTCGCCAACGTCGCGTCGTTCACCCCGGGGGCGGTCGGCGTCACGCAGGCGACGAACGCGCTCGCGCTCGACACGTGCTGCGGGGTCGCGCAGAACACGGCGATCGCGTACTCGACCGCGCAGCAGCTGATCACAACCGCATGGAACGTCATCCTCGCGACGGCGCTCGTGCTGCTCGTGTTCGGCTGGACGGGCGGAAAGGTGCTCGTGGGCGGCGCCTACGTCGACGCGAAGGGGAAGGCGAGCGACCTGAAGACGCAGCGCAAGGAGAAGAAGGTCGAGAAGAAGGCTCGCAGGCGCGAGCGCAAGCACCAGAGCACTGAGTAGCGATGACCTGGATCTACTCAGAGCTGGCGCTGGTCGCGCTCGCGGCAATGCTGTCGCCGACGACGCTCTCCTTCTCGGTGCTCGCGCTCGTGCTGGGCGACCGGCCGCTGCGAACGGGGTTTTTCTTCTACCTCGGCGCGCTGACGGCGACGCTCGGGATCGGCGTCCTGGCCGCGTTTGTGCTCGGAGACGCGGCGGCCTCCTCGGATCCCTCGTCGCCGAAGACCTGGGTAGCCGTCTTCGACATAGTCGCGGGGGCGCTCGTGCTCCTTTACGCGCTCCGGCTGTGGCGGCGGCCGAGCGACCCGGCCAAGACCCAGGCGATGATCGATCGGATGAGGAAGCTCGCCACCTCGCCGGCGGTCGCGATCGTCGGCGCCGGAGCGGCGCTCGCCAACCCCGGCGGCTTCATCCCGCTCGCGCTGAAGGCGCTCTCCGAGACCGATCCGAGCACGACCGAGTACATCGTCGGGTGGATCGCCTTCACGCTCGTCTCACTGCTGCCGCTCGCAATCGCGCTGCTGCTGCTCGCCGTGGCCCGGTCCTGGACGATGCCGAAGCTCCAGGCGGTCCAGCAGTGGTTCCAGCGGAACCTGAAGACGGTGGCGGTCGGGCTCCTTGTCGTGCTGGCCGCCGTGCTGCTGCGCAACGGCATCGCCGGGCTGACCTAGAGCTGCAGGCTCTCGCCCGGCTGCAGGATTCGGACGTCCACCTCGGGCGCGATCTCCGCGGCAAGCTGCCGGAAGCGGTTCGCCGGTTCCCGCAGGTAGGCAGGGGCTCTGCGCAGGCCCAGATGCAGTGGATGGTAGGTGCCCCAGTGGATCGGCACCGCGATCCGCGGCCGCAGCAGGGCGAGCGCTTGCGCCGCGCTCGATGGGTCGAGATGCCGGCTACCCAGCTTCGGACCCCACCCCCAGATCGGCAGCAGGGCGACGTCGAGGCCATCCGCGAGCGAGCTCATCCCGTCGTAGAGGTCGGTGTCGCCGGCGAAGTACACCTTGTGCGAGCCCGTGAGCAGGTAGCCGAGCGCGGGCCCGCTCGCCCCGAAGGGCCGCCGCGAGCCGTCGTGATCGGCGAACGTCGCCTCCACCGTCACGCCGCCGACGGTGACGCGTTCACCGACGTCGACCTCGACCACGTCGTCGAAGCGGCCCGGGAGCAGCCCGCGCAGGCCGCGGGGGACGACCACTCGCGTCGAGCCGTCGAGCAGCTCGAGCGAGGGGCGGTCGAGGTGGTCGTAGTGCGCGTGCGAGACGAGCACGGCGTCGAGCTCGCCTGATGGTTCAGGCCGATCGCGGCGGCGGAGATGCGCAACCCTCGTGCGCAGCAGCGGATCGGTGAGCAGGCGCGCCCCGTCCAGCTCGACCAGCACGGTCGCGTGCCCCACGAATGTGATCCGCGTCACGCAGCGACTCTAGAACCTCGGTCGCTCAGGCGGCCTCTTCCAGAACGACTGCGTCAGCATCCAGCTCGGGAGTGCTCGCCACCGGGGCGGGAGCGGACCTGACCAGCGTGGTCGCGATCACGACGCCGAGCAGGAGCAGCCCGGTGAGCGCGTACAGCGCCGTCTGGAAGCCGTGGTCGAGAGCCACTGCGCTCGTCGCGGTCACGCCCGCGTGGGCGTCGGCGAAGCTGCTCGTCGAGGTCGCCGCGATCGCGCTGACCGCCGCGAGCCCGACCGCGCCGCCGATCTGACGGCTCGTGTTGACGAGCCCGGAGGCGACGCCGGCGTCCGAGCGCTCGACGCCGGTGAGGCTCGCGATCGTGACGGGCACGAACGAGAGGCCCATGCCGGCGCCGCCGAGCACGAAGGCCGGGAAGAGATCCCAGAAGTAGCTCCCGTCGACCGGCAGGCGCGTGAGCCACGCGACGGACGCGGCGCTCGCGAGCAGGCCGGCCGTCAGCGTCGCGCGGACGCCGATCCGCCCGACGACGACCTGCGCGACGTTCGAGATCACGACCACTGTGAGCGCAAAGCCGCTGAACGCGAGACCGCTCTCCATGGCCGAGTAGTGGAGGACGTCCTGCAGGTACAGGGTGAGCAGGAAGAACTCCGAGAACGCGACCGCTCCCACGATCGCCATCGCGGCGTTCGCGGCGGAGAGCGTGCGCCCACGGAAGATCCGCAGCGGCAGCAGCGGCCAGCGTGAACGCAGCTCGATCACCACGAAGGCCGCGACGAGTGCGGCCGAGGCCGCGAGGAGCGCGATCGTCGAGGTCGCACCCCAACCGTCGGTCGTCGCACGGGTGGTCGCGTAGACGAGCAGCATCAGCCCGCTGGTGACGGTGACCGCGCCGGGGATGTCGAAGTGGCGGTCCGCAACCACTGCCGGGTCCTTCGGCAGCAGCAGCGGGGTGAGCGCGATCGCCGCGAGGCCGACGGGCACGTTGATGAAGAAGACCCACGACCAGCTGAGGTACGACGTCAGCACGCCGCCCAAGAGCACACCCACCGCCGCGCCGCTGCCCGAGGCTGCGCCGTAGATCCCGAGCGCGAGATTGCGCTCGCGGCCCTCGGCGAAGGAGGTCATCAGGAGCGACAGCGCGGCAGGCGCGAGCAGCGCTCCACCGAGGCCCTGGATCGCGCGAAAGCCGATCAAGGAGGTCTCCGACCAGGCGAGTCCGCAGAGGAGAGAGCTCGCGACGAACAGGCCGAGCCCGACGACGAACAGCCGCCGCCGGCCGAGCAGGTCCGCGAGCCGGCCGCCGAGCAGCAGGACACCACCGAACATGATCGCGTAGGCAGAGATCACCCATTGCAGGTTCGCCTGCGAGAAGTCGAGATCGGTCTTGATCGACGGCAGCGCGACGTTCACGATCGCGACGTCGAGAATGACCATGAACTGTGCGGTGACGATCAGCGCCAGGGCGCTCCACCGGCGGTCGAGAGACGCTGTGCTCACGTAGTTGTCCTCCGAAATCGTTGACTGATACAACTATATAGCACAACAACCCTTGAACGCGCTACTCTATCTGCGATGAACGTCACAGCCACCACGCAAACCGCTCCGGCGACCCCGGCGCCCAAGCTCCCCGCAGAGCTCGTCGCCTCGACCACGTTCCTCCTCAAGCGACTCGGCTTCGCGGCCAAGGAGCGGGCGATGAGCGCGTACGAGGAGACCGGCCTCCACCCCTACCATCACGCGGTCCTGATCGTGCTCGGCGAGGGCGAGCCCGAGACCCAGGGCTCGATCGCCGACGCGCTCGCCTACGACCGTGGCCAGCTGGTGGGCCTGCTCGACGAACTCGAGGAGCGTGAGCTGGTCGAGCGCCGGCGCGACCCGAACGATCGTCGCAGGCATCTGGTTCGCCTCACCCCCGAGGGCAAGAAGATGCTCAAGCGCCTGCGCTCGCTGGCAGGGCAGATCGAAGACACGTTCCTCGCCCCGCTCGACGAGGCGGAGCGGGCCGCGCTCCACTCTCTGCTGCTACGGCTCGCCGAAGAGCACGAGCCGCGCTGTGCGCCGCTGCCCAGCTAAGGCCGTCGTCTGGATGCACGACAGGCGGTTCTAAGCGTTACTGCGCCCTGGCGGGCGCCGGCACCACAGGTGCCCCGTCTGCGGGATAGACGCGATCCGACCCACCGACTACGTTCGGTCGATGGGGTCCAGAGCCTGCGCGACGCTCGTCGCGGCCGCCATCGCGCTCGGAGTCGTCTTCTCCGTCGCGCGAAGCCATGCGGCCGACCAGCGCCAATCGGCGGGCTATGGCCGCGCCGCCGCCGCGAGCCCCGACGCCCTCGAGGCCGCGAGAGAGGAGAGCGGCGCGTTGCCGGCACCCCATGCGAGCCTCTCGACGCCGGCCGGGACGCTGCGGATCGTGCAGCCGGAACTCGTCGCCGCCACGTTCGGCCAGCCGATCCGCTTCGAGCTGACGGTTGACGACACCGCCGCCGACGGCACGCTCAGCGTCGCCATCCCGGCGCGCTGGAGCACGCGCACTGTGAGCGGGCTCACGCCCTCGAAGGCGCCCAGCACGATGCGCTCGACGGACGGCGTGACCCTGCAGACGAAGGCCGGAGCCGCGAGCCTGCGCGTCGTGGGCGCCGAGGCCGGCGCTCGGATGGACTTCCAGGTCGTCGACACGGGCATCCCTGCCAGCACCTACAAGCTCCCGGTCACGTGGAGCGATGCGTCAGGCAGCCGATCGCTCGGGACGCTCGAGGTGCGCTTCTACGCGCCCGCGCGCGAGAGCCCGGAGACCAGGCGACAGGCCGCGGCCCGCGAGCCGGCCCAGCGCCTGAACGTCACCAACGACACCGCTTTCGAGTCCGAGACCTTCGCCACCGCCGTCCCCAACGACACGCAGCGAGTGCTGGTCGGGGCCAACGGCGGGCCCGGCGCCTACAACGCCTGGCTCTCCACCAACGGCGGGACGAGCTTCACCGAGCTGGCCGTGCCCGCCTCGATGGACGTCCGCGGAACGACGACGAACCAGGCCGGTGAGCTGTGCTGCGATCCGTTCTCGATGGCGGACGACAACGGCAACATCTGGTACGGCGGGCTGGCGCTGGATGGCAATCCGCCGTCGCGAATCACGATCTCGCGCATTGCGGCCGGTACGAGCACGTTCGTGAGCACGGTCGGCCTGCCGGAGCGCACAGGCTCGGGAATCCAGGACAAGCCGATGGGTGCGATCGACCTGGCCACGGGCTCGCCCCACTACGGGAGGCTCTACGTGGTCTGGGACGAGCCGGGAGTCGCGGGCGTCAACGTCGTCATCACCATGTGCGATACGCGAGTGCCGGTTACCGGGCTGGACGCGGCCCGCTGCGACAACGCAGACAACTGGACCCTTCCGGTGACGATCGCAGCGGCGGGCAGCTACATCTACCCGGAAGTCGCTGCCGGGCCTGACGGCAAGGCCTACGTGATCTGGTGGGACTACTCGGCCACGAACGCGATCCGTGGCTCGACCTGCCTGGCGTCGGCAAACTGCGCGACCGTTGCGGGCTGGAGCGCGGCCAGCACGATCGCCACGCTGGACGCAACCGGCGGCGCGCCCGTTCCCTTCGCGTGCCCGACCCTGGCGCAGCCCGGCGGCCGCGTCGGGCCGGCGACCGCGATGGACATCGACCACTCCGGCGGCGCCACGGACGGCACGGTCTACGTGACCTGGTCGGATCTGCGCACGGGAAGCGGCACCACCCGCTGCGACGACAGCACTCCGCCCGCGACCACGCAGCTGACGTGGGACTCCTTCGTCGCCACGGCAACGAATGCGCTCCCGGGGGGCGCCGGACCCTCCGCAAGCGTAGGCACGAGGCTGATCACGGGCGCCGAAGGCGGCGCTGCCGCCGACGACTGGTTCCCGTCGGTGGCCGTCGACCAGAGCAACGGGGCGGCCTGGGCCGACGTCTACTCGACGCTCCTGGATTCGACCCGCCGGACGATGCAGGTCTTTGCACGCCCCGTCGGTCCCGGCGCCTCGATCGGCGCGCTCTCGCAGGTCTCCACGGTCGCCTCGAACTACAGCACGACGCCGTGCTGCGGCTTCGACAACGACTACGGCGACTACAACGGGATCGAGGCTGCGGGCGGCAAGGTGTTCGTCCCCTGGTCGGACAAGTCCGGGACGGATGGAGAGGCGTTCATCAACGTCTTCGACGAGAGCAACCCGCCTGGGCCACCGGGGCCACCGGGCCCCCCGCCGCCTCCCCCGCCACCGCCGCCTCCCCCACCCGCGAACCAGCGCCCGTTTGCAGCGATCACCGGCCCCAGCCTGGTCACGGCGGGCCCCGTCACCTTCAGCGCGCTCGGCTCGCTCGACACCGACGGGGCGATCGTCAGGTTCCGGTGGGACGTCGACGGAAACCCGGCCAACGGTTTCGAGGTCGAGACTGGAGCGATCGGGAAGCTGACGCGGATGCTGGCAGCCGGCAAGCGCACCGTCACCGTGAAGGTGACCGACAACCGCGGCGGCAGCGACCAGGCGTCGAAGACGCTCACCGTCCGCCCCATCGCACGCGTGCACATGTTGCGCAACGGCGCCGTGATCAAGCTCCGGAGCGCCTTCCGGATCAGTCTCGCCGGCTGCAGCCTCTGCACCGGCCGGATCACGGCCACCACGAAGGGCGTCAAGGTCGGGAGCGCCGCCTTCAAGCTGAACGCGGCGGGCAAAGTCGTGGTCAGGGTCAAGGTCTCGCAGGCGGCACAGAAGTTGCTGCGGAAGGCACGACGCCTCCGCGTGACGCTGAAGCTGACGGTCGCGAACGGGGCCGGCGGCACCGGCAAGGCAGCCGGCCGCGTCACCCTCCGGCGCTGAGCGCCTGAGGGCTCAGCCGGCTTCGGTCACCGGCTCGGGCTCGCGCACGAACAGCGCCCTCGCGGCAATGCGGGGCATCCACCAGTTCCAGCGGCCGAACAGCCGCATCAGCGACGGGACGAGCAGCGCGCGGATCACGGTGGCGTCGAAGATGATCCCCGCCGCGAGCCCGATCCCGAACTGCTTGATGTCGACGCCGGGCCCGGACGAGAGCACGAAGAACGCGAACATCAGGACGAGCGCCGCGCTGGTCACGAGCTTGCCCGTGCGGGCGAGGCCGAGGCTGATCGCTTGATTCGTGTCGCCGGTCTCGTCGTAGATCTCGCGCATGCGGCTGAGCATGAAGACCTCGTAGTCCATCGAGAGGCCGTAGAGGAACGCGAAGATCATCAGCGGGATCCACGGGATGATCGAGTGCGTTGCGTTCACCCCCCAGATCGCATGTGCGCCGTGGCCGTCCTGGAAGATGAAGACGATGATCCCGTAGGCCGCGAGCAGCGAGATCAGGTTCAGGATGACCGCCTTCAGCGGCAGCAGGATCGAACGGAACGCGCGCGCGAGCAGGATGAACGTCAGCAGCACGACGAAGCCGAGCACGTACGGGAAGTTCGAGTAGACGGCGGCGACGAAGTCGCGGTCCTCGCCGGCGACACCTCCCAGCGTGCCGCCCGTGCCTTTCAGCTCCTGGCGGACGCGCTTGATCGTGCCGCGCGTCGACTTGGCGGCCCCGTCGGCCGACGGGAACGCTTCGACGAGGCTCGACGAGCCCTTCTGCCAGCCCGGCGGCGCCACGGCGCCGATCACGCCCGGCGTCTGGCGGAGCCGCTGGACGATCAGCTGCCGGTCGGCGTTGTTCTCGCTCAGGACGACGAACGGCTTGTACACACCCGCAGAGATGCCCGCGCCAGCGACGACGGCGCGCCCGTTGATCGCATCACCTTTCCCCGGAAAGTCCTTCGCCTGTGCCTCGCTCGGGTTCAGCTGCACGCCGTAGGAGATGAGCACGCCGACGATCGCGAGCCCCACCGCGGCGACGGCGATCGGACGCCGCATGACGAAGTTCGCCCAGCGACCCCAGGGGCCGTCCTCTGGATGGCCGCGGTCGACGAACCGCTTCGGCAGCACCCGCACGCTGTTGATCCGCGTGCCGAGCGTGACGAGCAGCGCCGGCAGCAGCGTGATCGCGGTGATCACCGAGACCGCCGGGATCAACATCCCGCCGATCCCGATCGAACGGATGAACGGCAGCGGCAGCACGAGCATCGAGAGCAGGCCGACCGCGACGGTCGAGCCCGAGACGATCACCGAGCGCCCCGCGTGCGTCATCGTCTCGACGAGCGCGGTCTCGACGTCCTCCCCCTCCCGCAGCTCGTCGCGGAACCGGAAGATCATCAGCAGCGCGTAGTCGATCGCCACGCCCAGGCCGACGAGCGCGATCAGGAACTGGACGATGATCGAGACGTTCGTGATGTAGGTCAGCAGCCAGACGAGCGTGAAGGTGTTCAGGATCGACGCGATCGCGACCACGAGCGGCATCAGCACGGCCGGGAGCGTCCCGAAGACGAAGAACAGGATCACGAGGCAGCCCAGGGCTCCGATCATGGCCTCGGTCAGAACGCTCGGCCCGCCGCTGTCGCCGCCGGAGGAGTCCTCGTAGAGCGGGTCGCGGCCGGTCAAGTAGGTCTGAACGCCGGCCGGAGCGTTCCGCTTCAGCTGGGCGCGCACCTGGTCGATGTGCACCGACGAGCTGAAGGTCGGCGTGCCGGGCGGGTAGATCTCGGCAAAGGTCGTGTGGCCGTCCTTCGAGACGTAAATGCGGCTGTGGGTCGACCAGTACGAGGAGACGCGCGAGCCGGGGTTGACCTTCGCGCCCGCTGCGATCGCCTTCGCAATCCCGTCCTGCTTCGTGACGTCGCCCGGGGCCTTGAACACCGCCACCAGTGGCGCCTGCTCACCCGTGCCGAACGTCTTCAGCGTCCGCTGGTTCGCCTCGTAGGAGGAGTACCCCGGAATCGAGAAGCTCTCGAACCAGCGCTTCGAGACCTGGCCGGCGGAGAAGGCTCCGAACAGCGTCAGCACGACCCAGGCCGCGATCACGATGCGGCGGCGGCGCGCGATCACGTGCGCCAGGCGGGCGAGAATCGGCTCGGTCTCGGGGTTTCGACTCATGGGGCTCCTCTCGTTCGACTTCGCCTGCACCGTACAGGCTCGATTCGCTCTCATCTCGTAGGACGGCGAGCGCGGGCGAGGACTCATCGGCGGGAGCGGAAAGCTCAGCCGGAAGGGGACTTGACAGCCGCCTCGAGTGCGGCCAGCCGGTCCATGATCTCGTCCAGCTTCGCGTGTGTGGAGTCGTGCGCCTCCGCCTCCCGGCGGCGACGGGCGCTCTCGACGAGCGCGGCCACGATCGCGGCCGTCAGCACCGAGATGAAGGCGATTCCCGTCAGCATCACGATCGTCGCGATGGAGCGGCCGGCGACGGTAGTGGGGACGATGTCGCCGTAGCCGACCGTGGTCACCGTTTGCACTGCCCACCAGAGGCCCTTGCCGTAGTTCGGGAACGACTCGGGATCGGCAAGGCGCATCAGGAGCCCACCCGCCACCGCGACGAGCGCCGTGCATGTCGAGATCGTCACTCCGGCGCGCAGGACGGTCGGCTCGCGTCCCAGGAGCCTGCGGGACATGCCTGCGAGCAGCGCACGATGGCCCATCCCGGCTCGTTCGGTGCGGGCTCGCGATCGCCTGCAACCCCGGAGGGCTAACGGGGCTGTGGCACTACCCGGATGTACGGCTTCGGCGAGTCCCATTCGCCGAAGATCTCCTTGGCCTCGTCGTCCGAGACCGAGCCCGCGATGATCACGTCGTCGCCCTGCTGCCAGTTGACCGGCGTGGCCACCTTGTGGCTCGCGGTCAGCTGCAGCGAGTCGATCACGCGCAGCACCTCGTCGAAGTTGCGGCCGGTCGTCATCGGATAGACGAGGATCAGCTTCACCTTCTTGTCCGGGCCGACCACGAAGACGTTGCGGACGGTCTGGTTGTCCGCCGGCGTGCGGTCAGCCGCGTCGCCCGAAGTCTTGGCGGCAAGCATCCCGTAGAGCTTTGCGACCGTGAGGTAAGGGTCGGCGATGAGCGGGTAGTTGGGCGCCGCGCCCTGCGTCTCCTCGATGTCCCGCGCCCACGCCGCGTGGTCGCTCTCCGAATCGACCGAGAGCCCGATGATCTTGACGTTGCGCTTGTCGAACTCCGGCTTGATCTTCGCCATGTAGCCGAGCTCGGTCGTGCACACGGGCGTGAAGTCCTTCGGGTGCGAGAAGAGCACCACCCAGGAGTCACCGATCCAGTCGTGGAAGCTGATCGGGCCTTCCGTGGTCTGTGCCTCGAAGTCCGGTGCCGTGTCGCCGATCTGCAGTGCCATCGTGCCCTCCTAGAACGCGGTCTCGCGGAGCGTATTCCCTTCGCGTGCGACGGGAGTAGGCTTCGTCCCATGGCGACCGAGCAGCTCCGTGGGACCGCCGACGTGCGCGAGGCGCGGGAACGGTTCGTGCCACGCGGGATCGCCACCACCGACTTCGTCGTCGCGCGCGCCGAGGGCGCGTCGCTCTGGGACGCCGACGGCAACGAGGTGCTCGACTTCGCGGGCGGAATCGCCTGCCAGAACCTCGGCCACAACCCGGAGGCGGTCGTGCGCGCCGTCCACGAGCAGGTCGACCACTACCTGCACCAGTGCTTCATGGTCGGGATGTACGAGCCGTACGTGGAGGTCGCGCGACGGCTCAACGCGCTCTGGCCAGGCGAGACCGAGACGAAGACCGTGCTCGTCAACTCGGGTGCCGAGGCCGTCGAGAACGCCGTCAAGATCGCGCGCACGGCGACCGGCCGGCCGGGAGTGCTCGTGTTCGACCGGGCCTTCCACGGCCGCACCAATCTGACGATGGCGATGACGTCAAAGCTCGTCTACAAGCAGGGCTTCGGGCCGTTCGCGCCCGAGGTCTACCGCGCGCCCGCGCCGTACCCGTACCGCGGAGTCTCGGTCGAGGACGCCCTCGCCGGCCTCGAGCTGCTGTTCAAGCAGGACGTCTCGCCCGCTGCGGTTGCGTGCCTCGTGCTCGAGACCGTGCAGGGCGAGGGCGGCTTCATCCCGATGCCCGCGGAGTTCATCCGCGCGCTGAAGGAGCTCTGCGCGGAGCATGGCATCGTCTACGTCGCGGACGAGGTGCAGTCCGGCTGCGGGCGCACAGGCTCGATGTGGGCGATCGAGCACGCGGGCGTGGAGCCGGACCTGATCGTCTCGGGCAAGACGCTCGGCGGCGGCCTGCCGCTCGCGGCCGTGACCGGGCGCTCGCAGCTGATGGACGCCCCGCACCCGGGCGGCCTGGGCGGCACCTTCGGCGGCAACCCCGTCTCGTGCGCGGCCGCGTGCGCGGTGCTCGACCAGCTTGCCGAGCCCGCCTTCCGCGAACGCGCCGAGGAGGTCGGCAGCCTCCTGCGGACCCGGCTCGACGAGCTCGCCTCCCGCCACGAGGACATCGGCGAGGTGCGCGGGCTCGGCGCGATGCTTGCGATCGAGCTGGCCGAGCGCTCGCCGGACCGCGCGCGCGAGATCACCGTCGCTGCCCGCGAGCAGGGCCTGCTGCTGCTCTCCTGCGGCCTGTACGGCAACGTGATCAGGCTCCTGCCGCCGGTGACGGCGACCGACGAGGAGCTCGACCGAGGCCTGTCGATTCTCGAGCGCTCTCTAGGCAGCAACGGCTAAGTACGCTCTGACGGTGTCCGACGAGCGCTTCGACCGCGCGGTTGCCGTCATGGCCGCCGAGATGTCCATTCGTGGGCTTCTCGGCTCGGCCTGTCGCGAGCTCGTCCACCTGCTCGACGCGCGGGCTTGCGCGATCTCGCGTGTGATCGGCGACCTGCTGGTCAGCCTCGACGAGCACACGATCACCGGCCGGCCGATCGGGCACGGGCACGAGTACCTGATCTCCGACTTCCCGCTCACGCGCGAGGTGGTGGACTCCGGCGAGCCGCGCTGGGTCTCCAGCCGCGACGAGCAACCGGAGGCGAACGAAGTCGCCCTGCTGCAGCAGCTCGGCTTCGAGTCGCTGCTGATGGTCTGCCTGCCCACGAGCAAGAGCTGTTGGGGCCTCGTCGAGGTCTACGGCGAGGCCGACGGCTTCGACGAGGAAAGCGCGGACGTCGCGGTTCGCTTCGCCCGTCGCACCGGCGAGCTGCTGGAGGGCCTCGAAGTGCCGGACACGCGTTGAGCCTCTGCTAGCTTGGCGCCATGACCGAGGCGCACCACGAAGTCGTCTGCCCGCACTGCCGGAAGCAATTCGAGGCAGAGCTGCTCGTGGG
>DATLPH010000055.1:0-2618 GCA_035535855.1 Gaiellaceae bacterium | reverse complement strand
GTCGGGCCGCGCGGCAGCCCGCGCACTCCCCGCTCGCGCAGGCGGCGGGCGACGATCGCCGCCGCGGGCTGGGCGCCGAGTCGCCGCAGCTCGTCTAGCGCCCGGCGCAGCGCGTCCTCTTCGTCGGCGTCGGCAAGTGCCAGGGCGGCCTCGTAGGGGCATCCGATCTCCTGCCACAGCTCGGCGGCTCGCCGCCACTCACCCGCGATCTGCAGGGCGTAGGGCTCCGCGGCGGAGGGCGGGGGCTCGCCCAGCAGCCCGGCACGCCAGCGCCAGCAGGCGAGCTCGCCGAGCGGCCATTCGGCACCTCGCCGCAGCGCAAGCTCGAACGCGGGCCCCGTGGCGCCAGCGACCCTGTCGGGCATGCCCTCGAGCCAGGCGGCCTCGGCCCTCGCCGCCGCGACCGGCGCGAGACGCTGAAGCTCTCGCGACGGCTCCACCAGCGCGAGCGCCTCGTCGAGCGGCGCGGACTGGTCCGGATCGCCGCGCCGGGCCCGTACGAGGCCGATGGCCGTGAACGCAAGCGCGGGCGGCAGCGTCGACGGGAACGGTTCGCGCAGCACGAGGGAGGCGCAGTCGAGGCTCTCGGCCCAGCGACCCTGGTTGAGCTCGGAGCACGCCCTGTAGGCGAGAAGATAGACGCGCCAGAGCTCGAGTCCGCGGTTCGCTGCGAACCCGAGCCCCCAGCCGAGGTACTCGTCCGCCACGGCGTGATCACGGCGGCGGATGGCGCCCCAAACGAGGTTCAGGAGCGCGCGGCCCGCTTGCTCGTCGAGACCCGCTTCTCGGCTGAGTCCGAGGCACTGCTCCAACTGTTCGCGCCCGCCTGGGATACCCGTCACGTACCGCGCGGCGCCGAGGTTGATCAGGGCGTCGGTGCGGATCGGGGTGTCGCGGAGGCTGTCGGCGAGCATTAGCGCGCGCTCGGCCCAGACCGCCGCGGCCTCCGCGTCCTCGGCATTCATGTAGACCTGCGAGAGGTTGGCGTAGGCCGACGCCAGCTCGCGCCCGGCGGGCAGCCGCTCGAGCAACCTCACGGCTCCGCGCGCGGCGCCTTCGGAGTCCGCGTTGCGGCCCGGGCACCACAGGATCTGCGACAGGGAGCGGAGGGCCATGCCCTCCTTGCGGGCGTCGCCCAGCTCTCGGTGCAGCTCGATCGCGCGTTGCAGCGCGTCGATCGCATCGGCGCCCTGGTTCGTCAGGTAGCACTCGTGGGAATGGCGCTCCAGCAGCTCCGCGTAGGCCTCTGGCGGCAGCTTGTGTGCGAAGGCCAGGGCGCGGGCATAGTGGGCGGCCGCCTCTCTGTGCGCGCCCAGCGCGGCCGCGCGGTCGGCTGCCGCGGGCGCGAAGCGGAGTACCGCCTCCGCATCGCCGGCGCCCTCCGCATGGTGCGCCAGCCTGTCGAGATCCGGCTCGCCCGACGGAGGGTCGGCCAGCGCCTGCAGGGCCCCTCGATGCAGCGCCACCCTTCGGTTCGGGGTCAGTGACTCCTCGATGGTCAGCCGTGCGACCTCGTGGCGGAACGCGACGCCGGCGGATTCCGGCGCGAGCATTCCAGACGTCAGGCACTCCTCGAGATAGCTCACGCCATCGCCAGCGACCGCCTCGAGGAGCCAAAGATCTGCTCGCGGGGGCAGCGCCGCAACCGCTTCGAGCAACCTCCTCGCCGGGGAGGAGAGACGGGCCGCGCGCGCGAGCACGACGTCGCGGACGGTGTGGGGAATCTCGTCGGCCTCCGCCCCGAGCACCTCGGTGACGAAGAACGGATTGCCGGCGGTCTTGCGAAACAGCTCATCCGGATCCAGCTCATGCGATTGGGCGAGATCGGCGACGGCCGCCGGCGAGAGGGGCTCGATCCCGAGCCGCTCGACATCGCTCGCGGCAGCGAGCTCCCCGAGCACGATGCGCAGCGGGTGCGCGCCGGCGAGGTCGTCCTCGCGGTAGGTGGCCACGATCAGCGCGGGGATCGTCCCCACCTTCCGACCGAGCAGCCTGACGACGTCAAGCGTGGCGCCATCGGCCTGGTGAATGTCCTCGAGAACGATCACCGTTGGCGCCTGCCTGCCCAGCTCGCGAGCCAGCGCCGCCACCACCTCGTGAACCTTCCCGCCGCTGGCCACCAATTCCTCGAGCTCGCCGGCCGTGGTCTCGGCGATGTCAAAGAGCGGGCCGAGCGGTCTGGGCGTGAACAGGGCCTCGCAATTGCCCCAGAGAACGCGCGCCGAGCCACCCTGGACGTCGCAGAAGCGACGCACGAGCGCCGTCTTCCCCACACCCGCCTCCCCGCTGACGAGCACGAGGCGGCCGCGATGGCGGCTTGCCACTTCCGCCAGCGACGCACCAAGCGCGGACAGGTGCTGGGAGCGCTCGAGCAGCTCGCTCGAATCGCGCGACCTCCGCGCTGCTGGTCCGTGAGCGGCTTTCGGCACGAGTCCCCTCCCCTCACCCATCGTCCCCGGGCGGGATCAGAGAATCAAGTGCCGAGCCACGCTTCGAGCCCTCGTAGGCCTGCGGTGGGTTGAGCAGCGTGAAGTGGTTCAGCGAGCGGAGATGCACCCACTCCGCCTCGATCGCCCTCGAGGCGTTGCCGGGCCGTGCATCCGCTCCCGCATGCGACC
>DATLPH010000054.1:0-11985 GCA_035535855.1 Gaiellaceae bacterium | reverse complement strand
GTCGTCCATCACGACGACGTGGGCGTTGGCGAACAACCGCTTCACGCCTTCAGCGGCACCAGCTCGAAGCGGTCGACGTCCACGAGGCCCTGGTCGGTGAGCTTCAGGCTCGGGATCACCGAGAGCGCGAGAAAGGCCATCGTCTGGAACGGCGAGGGCAGGGTGCAGC
Organism: Gaiellaceae bacterium; assembly: GCA_035535855.1. Lineage (GTDB taxonomy): Bacteria > Actinomycetota > Thermoleophilia > Gaiellales > Gaiellaceae > AC-32. The sequence continues at coordinate 11,816 of DATLPH010000054.1, read as the reverse complement.
CGAGCTTGGCCGCCGCGTCGATGCAGCCGCGGCTGGCCTCGACGACCTTTGCCAGCGGCGCGTCCGAGATGATCCCGGCGATCGGCAACGCCAGCTCGGCGCGCACGCCGCGGTCCTCGACGACCACCACGCCCCCGCCGATCTCGGTCAGCCTCCCGATCGCCCTGGCCATGTCCTGGTCGTCGACGCCGACGACGACGATGTTGTGCGCGTCGTGCGAAAAGGTCGAGGCGAGCGCGCCGGAGCGCAGGCCGAACCCGCGCACGAGGCCGACCGCCTGCCGCCCGGTGCCGAGGTGCCGCTCGACGACCGCGATCTTCGCCAGGTCTCGCTCAGGGTCGGCGACGACGTAGCCGTCCTCGACAAGCGGGGCCTCGACGAGCGACTCGGTCAAGATCTGGTCGGGGATCACGCCGATCACGCGCGCCTGGCCGCCTTCCCAGGGGATCGTGAAGTCGCGCGCGGCAACGTGCCGGACGCGCACCGTGTGCTTGACCCACTCGGGCACCTCGACCCGCTCGATCTCGCCGACGGGCCGGCCGCGCTTGAGCACCCTCTCCGGGACGAAGCTCTCGAGGTCGGGGAGCAGGAGCAGGTCGGCCTGGTAGCCGGGCGCGATCGCGCCGAGGTGGTCGAGCCGGTGCCAGGTCGCGGGGTTTAGCGTCGACAGCACCAGCGCGTCCTCGGGCGCAATGCCCGCCGCGACCGCGTCGCGCACCATCGAGTTGATGTGCCCGTCCTCGGCGATGTGCTCGGGCTCGCGATCGTCCGTGCAGAAGGCGATCCGCTCGGTGCCGTACTGGTCGACGAGGGGCAGCAGGGCGTGCAGGTTCCTCGCCGCCGAGGCCTCGCGGATCAGGAGCCACATGCCCGCCTGGAGGCGCTCGCGGCCCTCCTCGATCGTGAACGCCTCGTGGTCGGAGCGGATTCCGGCTGCGGCGTACGCGTTCAGGGTCTTGCCGACGACCCCGGGCGCGTGCCCGTCGACGTGCTCCGCGCCGGGGAGCCGGAGCTTCGCCAGCTCGTGCTCGTCGCCGGAGACGACGCCGGGGAAGTTCATCATCTCGGCGAGCCCGATCACGCGGCGGCGTCGCAGCAAGCCCTCGAGGTCGCCCGGCGAGAGCGGTCGCCGCGGCGACTCGAACGACGAGGCCGGCACGCTCGAGGAGGCCATGAAGTAGACGTCCAGCGGCAGCTCGCCGCAGACGTCGAGCAGCCAGTGCACGCCGTCGGTGCCGAGCACGTTGGCGATCTCGTGCGGGTCGACGACCACGGTGGTCGTGCCGAGCGGGAGCACGAGCCGCGCGAACTCGTCCACGAGCAGCTTCGAGGACTCGAGGTGCATGTGCGCGTCCACGAAGCCCGGGACGACGTGCTTGCCGCCGGCGTCGAGCTCCTCGGCGCCGTCGTACTCGCCGAGGCCGGCGACGTAGCCGTCGACGATCGCCACGTCGGTCTCGAGCCACTCACGCGTGAACACCGAGAACACGCGTCCGCCCCGCACGACGAGATCGGCGGGCTCGTCGCCGCGAGCTACGGCAAGCCGTCTGACGAGGTCGGGCATGGACCGACCTTATCCCGTCGAAGTACGCTCTTCAGTCGTGGAAGTGCTCACTCCCCGCACCCTCGGCGAGGCGCTGGCGCTGAAGGCGGAGCGGCCCGACGCGGTGCCGATCCAGGGCGGCACCGACGTGATGGTCGAGCTCAACTTCGACCGCGCCCGGCCGCCCGCGCTCCTGAACCTGAACGAAGTGGCCGAGCTGCGCGGCTCCTCGCGCGAGAACGGGACGCTCAGGCTCGCCTCGGGGTTGACCTACACCGAGGCGATGAGGCTCGCCGACCCGCTGGCCGCGCTGGCGGAGGCCTCGCGCACGGTTGGCGGCCCGCAGATCCGCAACCGTGGCACGATCGGCGGCAACCTCGGCACCTCCTCGCCCGCCGGCGACGCGCTGCCGCCGCTGCTCGTCTACGGCGCGGAGGTCGAGCTTGCCTCGACCCGCGGCGAGCGGTCGGTGCCGCTGCACGAGTTCATCGTCGGCCCCAAGCGGAACTCGCTCGAGCCGGACGAGCTGATCGTCGCCGTGCGCGTGGCCGCTCCCGGCCCGAGGCAGACGTTCATGAAGGTCGGCCCGCGCAACGCGATGGTGATCGCGGTCGTCTCGCTCGCCCTCGCGGTCGACGACGACGAGGTGCGGGCGTCGTTCGGCTCCGCGGGCCCCGTGCCCGGCCTGGTGACAGCGCCGCTCGCCGAGCGAGCCGAGCTGCCCGAGCGAGTCGCGGAGGCCGCGAGCCCGATCGACGACGTGCGCGGCAGCGCCCGCTATCGCCGACACGCGCTCCGCGTCCTCACCGCCCGCGCGCTCGAAAGGTGTCTTGCGTGAAGATCGTCGTCACAGTCAACGGCGAGCGCAAGGAAACCGAGGTCTGGGAAGGCGAGAGCCTGCTCTTCGCCCTGCGCGAGCGCCTCGGCCTGCCCGGCTCGAAGAACGCCTGCGAGCAGGGCGAGTGCGGTTCCTGCTCGGTGCTCCTCGACGGCACGCTCGTCTGCGCGTGCCTCGTGCTGGCCGCGCAGGCCGACGGCCACGACGTCGTCACGGTCGAGGGCCTCGCGCAGGACGGGCGGCTGCACCCGGTGCAGGAGGCCTTCACCGAGACGGGCGCCGTCCAGTGCGGCTTCTGCACGCCTGGCCTGGTCGTCGCCACCGCCGACCTGCTCGCGCGCAATCCCGCGCCGAGCGAGGACGAGATGCGGGAGGCGCTGTCGGGCAACCTCTGCCGCTGCACCGGCTACGCCAAGATCTTCGACGCCGTCCGGCTGGCGGCCGAGCGGTGAGCACGACCGACCGCAAGCTCGAGCTCGGCCGCGTCGGCGAGGTCGTCAAGCGCACCGACGCGATCCCGAAGGTCAACGGGGAGTTCGCCTACGCGAGCGACCTCGGGGCGGCAGGGATGCTCTGGGGCCACACCGTCCGCAGCCCGCACGCCCACGCGCGGATCGTCGAGGTCGACATCTCGGAGGCGCTGGTCATGGCCGGCGTGCACGCCGTGCTGACGCACGCCGACGTCCCCGGCGCGAAGACCTACGGGCTCGAGTTCGCCGACCAGCCGGTGCTGGCGATCGACCGCGTTCGCTACTTCGGCGAGCCGGTCGCGCTCGTCGCGGCCGAGCATCCCGAGCAGGCGCGCCGCGCGGCCGAGAAGATCCAGGTCGAGTACGAGCCGCTCGAGCCCGTCGTCGACATGGAGCGGGCGACGGAGCAACCGCCGATCCACGACGAGAACCCGACCGCCGGGCACGGTTTCCGCGAGGACCCGCGGCCGAACGTGCTCCGGTCGATCGTGGTTCGCCACGGCGATCCCGACGCGGCCGGCGACGTGTCGGTCGACGGCGTCTACGAGGTCGGGATCCAGGACCAGGCCTTCCTCGGGCCCGAGTCCGGCCTGGCGGTCCCGGACGGCGAGGGCGGCGTGGACGTCTACGTCGCCACGCAGTGGCTGCACGTCGACCGCGATCAGGTCGCGCCGTGCCTCGGCCTCGACAAGGAGCAGGTGCGCATCCACCTCGCCGGGGTCGGCGGCGCCTTCGGCGGGCGCGAGGACCTCTCGATGCAGGTCCACGGCGCGATGCTCGCGCTCCACACGGACCGGCCGGTGAAAATCGTCTACACGCGCGAGGAGTCGTTCGTCGGCCACGTGCACCGACACCCGGCGAAGATCTGGATGGAGCACCGCGCCACGCGCGAGGGGAAGCTCGTCAACGTGCGCGCGAGGATCCTGCTCGACGGCGGTGCCTACGCGTCCAGCAGCGCGGCCGTCTGCTCGAACGCCGCCTCCTTCGCCTGCGGGCCCTACAAGGTCGAGAACGCGCTGATCGAGTCGACCTGCGTCTACTCGAACAACCCGCCGTGCGGCGCGATGCGCGGCTTCGGCGCCGTCCAGGGCTGCTTCGCGCACGAGGCGCAGATGGACAAGCTCGCGGCCGCGCTGGAGATCGACCCGGTGGAGCTGCGGCTGCTGAACGCGCTCGGCCCCGGCGACACGATGCCGATGGGCCAGGTCGTGACCGGAACGCTGCCGGTCGCCGAGGTGATCCGCCGCGCCGCCGAGCTGCCGGTCCCCGAGCCGGAGGAGCTGCCGCGCGACCCGATCCGCCTACCGGGCGGCGCGGGAAACACGACCCGCGGCCAGGGCGTCCAGCGCGGGGTCGGCTTCGCGGTTGGCTTCAAGAACGTCTGCTACTCGGAGGGCTTCGACGACGCCTGCGCCGCGCGCGTGCGCCTCTGGGTCGGCCCGGAGGAGAAGCTGGCGGCCGAAGTGCACTGCGCGGCCGCCGAGGTCGGGCAGGGCGTAACCGGCGTGATCCTGCAGGTCGCCCGCACCGAGCTCGGCACCGACGACGTCGTGCTCGCGCCCGGCTCGACGGACGGCGTCGACTCGGCCGGCTCCGCATCAGCGTCGCGCCTGACCTGGATGGCCGCGGGCGCCGTGCGGCTCGCCTGCCAGCAGGCACTGGCGGAGTTCCGCGAGACCGGCCGCGAGGTCGACCTCGAGCGCAGCTACCACCACGCGCGAACCTTTCCGCTCGACCCGGAGACGGGCCATGTGAGCGGCGAGCGCGTGCACGTCGCCTACATTTGCGCCGCCATGCGCGTGGTCGCCGAGGTGGACGTCGAGCTCGGGCTCTCGCGCGTGGTCTGGATCGGCGCGGCCCAGGACGTGGGCAAGGCGCTGAACCCCCAGGCCGTCCACGGGCAGATCGAGGGCGGCACCGCCCAGGGGCTCGGGCTCGCGTTGATGGAGGAGATCCAGACGCGCGACGGGCTGATCACGAACGCGAGCTTCACCGACTACCTGATCCCGACCACGCTCGACATGCCGCCGATCGACGCGGAGCTCGTCGAGGATCCGGAGCCGGACGCGCCCTACGGGGCAAAAGGGGTCGGCGAGCCGCCGACAGTGGTCTCGACCGCAGCAGTCGTCTCGGCGCTACGAGCGGCGAGCGGGCGCGAGCTCAGCCGGGTGCCCGTCCGGCCCGACGACCTCGCCGGGCTTTGACTCGCGCCGCACGACGATCGCCACCGCGGCCAGGATCAGCAGCGCGCCGCCGACGATCCTCACCGTGAGCGTCTCGTCGAGCACGATCACGCCGAGCGCGATCGCGACGACCGGGTTCACATATGCGTAGGTCGCGACCTGCCCGAGCGGCGCGTTGCCGAGCAGCCACGCGTACGCGGTGTAGCCAATGACGGAGCCGACAAGGATCAGGTAGACGAGCCCGAGGATCGAGCGCGTCGACCAGCCCGACGGGTCGAGGTCCGACGGCGACGTCGTCGCGAGGCCGATCGCCGTGAGCACGAGCCCGCCGACGAGTGTCTCGTACCCCGTCGCCACGAGCGCGTCACGCGGGACCGCGATCCGAGGCGAGAGGAACGACCCGAGCGCCCAAGAGATCGCCGCGACGACCGTCAGCAAGAGGTAGCCGAGCGGCCCCGAGCCGCCTCCCGGCCGGACGAGCAACGCGATGCCGGCGAAGCCCACGAGCAGCCCGAGCGAGGCGATCCGGTCCGGCCGCTCGCCGGCCGCCAGGCGAAACAGCAAGACCCAGAGCGGCACCGAGGCGATGATCAGCGAGGTCAGCCCGATCGGGACCTTCCGCTCCGTGATGAAGAGCAGCGAGTTCGCGCCGGGCAGCAGCAACCCGATCACGGCTGCCGACGCGAGCTCGGCGCGGCGCACCTTGAGGGCACGAAGCCCGCGTCGCCAGATCACGACCCCGCAGACGATCAGCCCGACGAGCATGAAGCGAATGCCGGCGCCGAACATCGCCGGGATCGTCTCGCCGGCGAGCTCGATCCCGAGGTAGGTCGAGCCCCAGACGATGTAGACGATCCAGAGGGCGACCCAGACCTGCGCGCGGTGGCTCACGCCTTCAACAACGCCGCGCTGCTCGCGAAACGTCCGGTCTACCGCTTCAGCGTCAGCCCGGCGCCGATCCCCAGCAGGAGGATCCCGACGATCTTCCACCAGCCCACGCCGACGCGCTCTGCGCCCAGCAGGCCCCAGCGGTCGATCGCGGCGCCGGCGGCGAACTGTCCGGCGAGCAGCACCGAGACGGTCGCGATCACGCCGATCCGCGAGCCGGCGACGGTGATCGCGAGCACGATGATGATGCTCATCAGCGCGCCGCTCCAGAGCCAGACAGGCTGACGGGCGGCGGCGGTGAACTCGCCGAAGCTCTGGCGCGTTACCAGCAGCAGCGCCACCGCGAGCAGCGCGGCCAGCGAGGTCGCCCAGGCCAGCGCGCCGAAGACGCCGACGCGGTCGCCGAGCTTGGCCATCACGGCGACCTGCACCGAGCCCGCCACCCCGGCGAGCACGGCGAAGGCGACGACGAGGACGTTCACCGCGCCGAGCATATCCCCGCAGACGGAGAGGGCCGGCGCGTGCCGGCCCCTCCCAACGGTCGTGCGGTGCTGCTACGGCGCCGGGCTTGCGAGCACGCCGTCGATGGTCGGCTTGGAACCGAACACCTCCACCTCGGCCGCGTGCACCTCACTGCGCCGGATGCCCACCCGGCACTCGGAGTTGTTGGCCGGATCGAGGTCCTGGTCGCCTTGGAAGGACGGCTGGCCGGTGCACTGGTTGTTCGTCACCACGAACTTGACGTGCGTGCCGACGATCTGCTTGGCCGCGTCGAAGTAGCGCAGGGACTCATCCTGCGTGCCCGGCCGCGGGTTCACGCCCGGGCAGTCGGACGGTGCCGAGAGCAGCAACGTCCAGCCCTCGGCGATCGAGCCGTTGCAGGTCAGGTTCGCCGCCACCTTGCCCGCGCGGCACACGTACGCGTCGAACGAGCGCAGGCCGACGAAGCGGGTGCTGAACATCGCCGAGACGCCGAGCCGCTTGATCCCGACGCCGGTGGCGGGGATCGCGCCGAGCTTGATCACGACCCACCGGCCGTTCACCGGCACGAGGCAGGTGGCGGTCGGCGTGCAGCTCTGCGTGTTGCTCGTGCCCTCGTCGTCGTCGATCAGGTTCCCGGGGGTCACGTTCGTCCCGGTCGCCGGAGCGTCGGTCGTGATCGTCGCGCCCTGCGTCGCCGAGCCGTAGTTGGTCGGGAAGTGGATGGTGATGTTCCGCGTCTCCCCGCCCTCCAGGTGCTTCACCCGGAAGCGGACCATCCCGTAGCCCGGCGCGACGGCAGTGAAATTGTAGTACGCCCACCGGTCGTTCTTGCCGGCCAGCGAGCCCGCCCCGTTCGGGACGAACGGCGCAGTGTTGTCGAGGTTGCCGGTCGCGGCCGTCCCGGTGTTGATCGTGGCCGGGTCGGTGTCGGCGATCTGCGTCGAGCGAGCAAGAACTGCCGCGGCCGAGCGCAAAAGCGTCTCATGCTCTCCCTTTCCTGAAGCGTTCCCCCCAACCCTTCGCAGCCACTGGGCCGCCGCCGGTGGGTCAGCGGCTGCGCGCCGTTTCTACCACAGCCGGCCCCCTCTCAGGAAGTAGGCTCCGCCACGTTCGCGACTAGAAGGAGGAGCTGGATGGTCAGGGCCTTCGTGCTCTACGAGAGCGAGCCGGATCCGGAGCGGTACGAGCAGCATGCGGAGCTTTGTCGACGGGTCCCCGGCGCCACCTTCCGCCACGGCAAAGTCTTCGGCGCGCCGATGGGCGAGCCGGCCTACGCGTACTACGCGGAGTGGGAGTTCCCGGACCGCGAGACGTTCAAGGAGGCCGCTCGCAGCGAGGAGTTCATGGCGACCGGCAAGGACGCGATGGAGATGGGCGGCCGCTTCCACGTGCTGTTCGCGGACGTTTCATGAGCGAGCGCCAGCCCGACGCGCCGAAGCCGCTGGCGCCCGAGGAGCTCGGCTTCGAGCGGATCGTCTACGAGAAGGCCCCGCCGCGGGCGACGATCACGCTCAACCGCCCGGAGGTGCTGAACGCCTTCGACTACCGCATGCTGCGGGAGCTCGCGCGCGCTTGCGAGGACGCCTCCTGGGACGACTCGATCCGCGTGGTCGTTCTCACCGGCGCAGGACGCGCCTTCTGCGTCGGCGCCGACCTCAAGTCCTGGGCCGACGAGTACCTCGGTAAGCCGAACGAGTACTGGAAGTGGTTCGGCGCGTTCAAGGACGCGCACGACCGCCTGCGTGAGATCGGCAAGCCGACGCTCGCGCGCATCAACGGGATCGCGGTCGGCGGCGGCAACGAGCTGCAGATGGCGTGTGACCTCGCCGTGATGGTGGACGATGCGTTCATCCGCCACGTCGGGCCCGAGCACGGCTCCGTTCCTGCCGGAGGCGCGACGCAGTGGCTGACGATCATGGTCGGCGACCGGCGCGCGCGCGAGATCGTGCTCATGTGCGAGGAGCTGCCCGCGCCGCGCGCGGCCGAGTGGGGGCTCGTCAACTGGGCCGTTCCCGCGGGCGAGCTCGACGCGAAGGTCGACGAGGTGGTCGAGAACCTCGCGCGCAAGCTGCCTCAGACCACGCGCTACGCGAAGCAGCACCTGAACTTCTGGAAGGACCTCGCGTGGCACGAGACGATCAACCACGCCCGCGATTGGCTTGCCCTGTCGATGGCCACCGAGGAGCCGAAGGCCGCGATCAAGAAGTTCCTGGAGAAGAAGTGAGCCCCGTCTCTTTCGGACGTGCCCCGGGGACAGTCCCTAGGACATGTCTCGGAGCGGACGTCGTCGCGTCGTCCGGGCGCCTACGGTGGTCGGCCGCGACGCTGCCGGCCATGGCCGAGGGACTGTCCCTGGGGCATGGCCCGAGCGGCCATGGCTGATTCGCTCGTTCTCGTCGAGCGCGAGGGCGCGATCGCGGTCGTCCTGCTCAACCGCCCCAACGCGCTGAACGCGCTCTCGGACGAGCTGATGGACGAGCTCGTCGCGAGGCTCGAGGAGCTCGACCGGGACGAAGCCGTACGCGCGATCGTCCTCGGCGGGAACGAGCGGGCGTTCGCCGCCGGAGCCGACATCGGCGAGCTGGCCCAGGTTTCGGCAATCGAGCTCTACTACCAGCGGCGCATGGAGCGCTGGGATGCGATCCGCGGCCTCTGGACGCCGCTCGTGGCCGGGGTCTCGGGCTACTGCCTTGGCGGCGGCTGCGAGCTGGCGATGTCCTGCGACCTGATCGTCGCCTCCGAGACCGCGCAGTTCGGCCAGCCGGAGACAGACCTCGGGATCATCCCCGGAGCCGGCGGCACGCAGCGTCTCACCCGGGCCGTCGGCAAGGCGCTTGCGATGGACGTGATCCTCAGCGGCCGCCGTCTCTCGGCGCGCGAAGCACTCGCCGCGGGCCTGGTCGCCCGGGTTGTCTCCAAGGAAGCCTGGCTCGACGAGGCGAAGCGCGTCGCTCGCGACATCGCCGAGAAAGGCCCGGTCGCCACGCGCCTCGCCAAGGAATCGGTCGACCGCGCCCACGAGACGACGCTGAGCGCCGGCCTCGAAGCCGAGCGCCGTGCCCTCTACCTCGCCTTCGCGAGCGAGGACGCGAAGGAGGGCCTGACCGCGTTCACCGAGAAGCGCAAGCCGGAGTTCAAGGGCCGCTGAGCAGGCTCGCCCGTTTCCTCGAGCCGCCACGGCTGCGCACGGAGGCCGGAGAGGAACGTCGCGCGACCTGGCTCGAGCTGTTTCTCGATCTCGTCTTCGTCGTAGCGATCGCGGAGGTCGCCTCGACGCTCGCCGCCGATCCGACGGCGGCCGGCTTTGGCCGCTTCCTCGCACTCTTCCTCCCGATCGGCTGGGCGTGGGCGGGGTTCGCCTTCTACGCGACCAGGTTCGACACCGACGACCTGGTCTACCGACTGCTCACCCTGCTCGGGATGTTCTTCGTCGCCGCTCTCGCCAGCACCGTGCCAGACGCCCTGCACGGCGGCGAGAACAGCTTCGTCGTCGCCTACGTCGCCGTGCGCCTGGTGCTCCTCGTGCTCTACGGGCGGGTCTACCGCGACCTGGAGGTCGCTCGCCCCGTCGCGGGCTGGTTGATCATGGTGTTCGGCTCAGCGGTCGGCATCTGGCTCGTCTCGATCGCGGTGCCGACGCCGTGGAAATACGTCCTCTGGGGCGTCGCGCTGGCTTTCGAGCACCTCGGGCCAATCAGGGCGTGGCAGTTGCTTCAGGGGATGCCGGTGCATCCGCGTCATCTGCCAGAGCGGTTCGGGCTGCTCGTCCTGATCGTGCTCGGAGAAGCCGTGATCGGCGTCGTGCTCGGAACCGTCGAGGTCAGCTGGACGGTGCTCTCGGGGGCCGTCGCGTTCGGCGGCTTCCTCACCGCCGCCGCGATCTGGTGGCTCTACTTCGACTTCCTCGATGCGACCGCGGTCGTTACTCGGAACGTGCGCAGCGGGATGACGTACGTCTACGCCCACTACTTCATCGCCGCAGGAATCGCCGCGCTCGGCGTCGGCGTGAAGCTCACGATCTTCTCCGTCGAGCCTGGTCCCCGCTACGACGACATCGGCTGGATCGCGGCTGCGGGCGCTGCCTTGTGCATGGGCGGCCTCGCGACGGTCCAGTTCGTCACGCCGCCGAACCTCTTCGACGTCGATGTCGCGCTGCGCCTGGCGACGGCCGTTGTCGCGGCCCTGCTGGTGGTCCTGTCGAGCGTGCTCTCTCCGGTGCTCGTCATCTGGCTTCTGGCGGCCGCGCTCGTCGCTCAGGTCGTCGCCGAGCTCGCGACCCACGAGCAGCACACGGCGAGCGTCAGCAGTCCGCTCTAGCCGTCGAGCTCGGCCGGAACGAGCGAGAGCTCGAGCTCGCGGCCCTCGCGCAGCACGCGCACCGGAACCGGTGCGCCGATCCTCTCGACCACCATCAGCCGCTGGATGTCGCCGACGTCTGCGACTGCGGATCCGTCCAGCTCGACGATCAGGTCCTCGGGCCGCAACCCGGCCGCAGCGGCCGGCGAGCCCTCGACGACCTGGACGACCTCGACCCCGGACGCGCGGCCGAGCTTCCGTGCGAGTCGCGGCGGCAACGGCCTCGCGCCCCCGGCGATCCCGAGGTGCGCCCGCCGGAAGCGCCCCTCGGTCATCAGCACGCCCACGATCTGCCGCGTGGCCGCGTTCACCGGAACCGCCAGGCCGAGCCCGACGCCGGCGACCGCGGTGTTGATCCCGATCACGCGCCCGGAGCCATCGGCGAGCGCGCCGCCCGAGTTGCCGGGGTTCAGCGCGGCGTCCGTCTGGATCACGTTGTCGACGATCCGGCCGCTCTGCGTCGGGAGCGAGCGGCCGAGCGCCGAGACGACGCCCGCGGTTACCGACCCGGCGAAGCCGTTCGGGTTGCCGATCGCCACCACGAGCTGTCCGACCCGCAGGCGCTCGGCGTCGCCGAGGTCAGCAGGAGAGAGGTCGTCCGCCTCTGCGCGCAGCACGGCGAGATCCGAGTGCGGGTCGGCGCCGACGAGCTCGAACCCGAGCTCGCGACCGTCGACGAACGAGGCGCGCCCGCCGCCGTTGCCGCCGGCCACGACGTGCGCCGAGGTGAGCAGGAACCCGTCGGGCGTGATCACGACCGCGCTCCCACCGCCGCTCCGGCGGCCGCGCGAGACGCGCAGGTTCGCCACCGACGGCGCAAGTCGCTCGGCGACGGTGATCACCGCGTTCGAATAGGCGTCGAGCGCCTCCTCCTCAGATGAGATGAACGTCACGCCGGCCATGGGCCGAAGCTAGCAACGCGGTTGTAGGCTGCGCCGGATGGCCGAGGTCGAGACCACGCGCGACGGCGCGGTGCTGACGATCACGCTCAACCGGCCCGACGTCCTGAACGCGTTCACGGCCGACATGCACCGCGAGCTCGTCGGCGCGTTCAA
>DATLPH010000053.1:0-5299 GCA_035535855.1 Gaiellaceae bacterium | reverse complement strand
GCAGGTTCGAGCTCGGCCGGATCGTCGCCGACGATCGCGATCCGCGCCGGCTCGACGCCGAGCCGCAGCAGCTCACCCGCCAGGAAAGGCCCGTTCAGGTCGGTGCGGTCGCCGCGAACGAGCTCGCTGCCGGTGACGACGACGAAGCCGCGCGGGCGGCTCAAGCGGCGCGCGTGAAGCCGCGCGGCGTGAACAGGTACGACCCGGCGCGGGTGATGCTGACCTGCTTGCCGTTGAAGACGATGGCCAGGTTCCCGGGGTTGCCGAAGTTGACCCAGAGCCGGCGCGCGACGAAGCGCTGCGCCTGGTCGAGCTCGACAGTGCCGGTGAAGCGGTCGCCGCCGCTGGACGACCAGTTTCGGACCTGAATCCAGGAGTTGCCGTGGACTGCCCGCACGTAGAGCCTGAGCTTGGCCGGCTTCGGCGCGGCCTGCTTGTGCACCGGCGGGAGCACCGTCTGCTTCTGCGTCGAGGTGGCCGGGCCGAGGTTCGGGATCTGCTCGTTCCCGTTGCCGCCGAACTTCCAGGCGGCGATCACGAACGCGAACAGGGCTCCGATTCCGGCGAGCGCGAACAGCACCCAGCGGCTCTCGACGCGGCGCTGCTGCTGGCGGCGCACCTGCGACGTGCGGCGCGCGACGACCGGCTCACGGGCCTCCTCCCCCTCGCCGCCGAAACGCGAGTTGAACTCGTCCACGTAGAGCTGCCCATCGAGACCGAGGTAGTCGGCGTAGGTGCGCAGGAAGCCCTTGACGTACGTCTGGGCAGGCAGGAGCTCGAAGGTCTCCTCCTCCAGGGCGCGCAGGTAGCGGCCCCTGATCTTCGTCGCCAGTTCGACCTCGGAGAGCTCGAGCTGCTGGCGAACGCGGGCCTCGCGCAGGCTGTTGCCGATCTCGAACACGGGAGCAGCCGATTGTAGTGGCTATCCGAACAGGTTGAGCAACGCGAAGACCCCCAGGGCAATCGCGGCTGTCAGGCCCAGACAGAGCGCGATCAGGCCGAGCAGGCGCCCCACGCGCGCAGCGCCCTCACCACCCTTCCTCCCCAGCGTTCGGTCGATGTTCCGCAGCCCGCGCCGGGCCAGCAGCATGGCGCCGCCGCCCAGGACCACAGCGCCGCAGCTCGCCGCGGTCGCCTGGACCAGCGTGAGCTCGTCGAGTCGTCGCGCCGCCGCGAACGCGAGCGGCGGGAGCGCGAGCCCGAGCAGCGCGAGCAGCACCGAGCCGCGCGCCGCGTCGTTCCGCGCCCGGGCGCTACTGCTTCTTGTAGGGCCGTCCAACGGCTGCTGGCGGGACCGTGCGGCCGATCACGCCGGCGACGGCGATCAACGTCAGGACGTACGGGAGCGCCTGGAAGAGCGTCGAGGCGTTGGCGGAGTACACGGAGAGCCGGATCGCGATCGCGGTCGAGAGCCCAAACAGCAGCGCCGCCCCGAACGCGCCGAACGGCCTCCAGTTCCCGAAGATCACGGCGGCCAGGGCGATGAAGCCGCGGCCCGCGGTGACGTTCTCGTTGTAGGTGTTCAGGTAGCCGACGGTCAGGTACGCCCCGCCGAGCGCCGCAAGCACGCCCGAGAGGACGACGGCGCCGTAGCGCACCGCGTAGACGTTGATCCCGACCGTGTCGGCCGCGCGCGGGTGTTCGCCGCACGCACGGATGCGGAGTCCGATCGGCGTCTTGAAGAGCACGATCCAGGCGACGACGACGAGCAGCATGGCGAGCCAGATCATCAGGTTCAGGTGCCCGAACGAGGCCGCGAAGAAGCCATGGTTCGAGCTCTTCGCCAGGTTCACGTCCGGGATCTGCGAGACGCCGATGGGCACGTTCTCGCCGTGGTAGAGCTGGACGAAGAAGTACCCCGTGATGCCGAGCGCGAGGAAGTTGACCGCCGTCCCTCCGACGATCTGGTCGGCGCGCAGGTTGATGGCAAAGAAGGCGTGCACGAGCGCCAGCAGGCCACCCGAGACCATCGCGATCACGAGGCCGCCGACCCAGGAGCCCGTCTTGTCGGCGCCCCAGATCCCCCAGAAGGCGCCCATCAGCATCATCCCCTCGAGGCCGATGTTCACGACGCCGGAGCGCTCGGAGAAGATGCCGCCGATCGCCGCGAACGTGAGCGGGGTGGCGAAGACGAGCATCGAGGCGATCAGGCTGGCCGTGAAGACCTGGTCGAGCTTCGCGCTGCTCGACTGGATCGCGAGCGCGCCCATCACGCCGCCGACGATCCCCAGCACCGCCGCCGCGCCGCCGACCCGCTTCTCTCCGCGAGTGAACGCGAAGACGCCGAGTAGCAGGGCCAGGATGCCGAAGAGGAACGGCCAGAGCTCGGTGCGAGTCTCGATGGGCGGCAGCGCAACGAGGAACGCGACCACGCCGAGACAGATGCCGAGCACGCCCAGCGACCTGGACGTGAAGACCTTCGTGCGGACGACCCGGTCGATGGTTGCGTAGCTGCTCATACGGGAACCTGCCCCGCGTCATCCGTCTCGCGTCGTTCCCGCTTCAGCTTCTTGCGCCCCTGCCAGATGTAGAGGATGATCACGTCCGCGCCGACGAAGAGGACGACCAGCCCCTGGATGATCTCCGTCAGGTGGCCGGCCAGGCTCGGGTCGATCGTTCCCGACTGGAGGCCGTGCGTCGTCCCGTAGAGGAGGCCGCCGAAGAGGAGCGCGGCGAGCCCGACGCCGACGGCAGTGTTCCGCCCGAGCAGCGCCACCGCGATCCCCAGGAAGCCGATCGTGGTCGCCTGCACGTCGATAGTGCCGAACTTGTACAGGTAGCCCAGCATGTCCATCCCGCCCGCGAGCCCGGCGAACGCGCCCGAGATCGCCATCGCGCGCACGTAGTTCGTGCGCACCTTGATCCCCGCATAGGCGGCCGCGTCCGGGTTGAAGCCGACCGCCCGCACCTCGTAGCCGAGGGTCGTCCGGTTGAGGATCAGCCAGAAGAGCACGAGGCAGCCGATTGCGATGAAGAAGCCGATGTGGAGTCCCTGCAGGTCGGCGTCGCCCCAGAAGACCGGGAGACGCGCGCTGTGCGCGACGTCGCCGGAGATCGGGATGTTGAGCGGGATGTTCTGGGGCCCCTGGAGCGGCCCGCCCTGGTGGAAGATGTAGTTGCCCATCCAGTAGGCGATCCAGTTGAGCATGATCGTGGTGATCACCTCGTGGGCGCCGACGGCGGCTTTCAGGAAGCCCGCGATCGCGGCCCAGACCGCGCCGGCAAGAGTTGCGGCGCCGATCCCGAGGAGGATGTGAGCCGGTCGCGTCATGTTCACGAACGAGACGCCGACCCAGTTCGCGCAGTAGAGGCCGACCAGGTACTGGCCGTTGCCGCCGATGTTGAAGAGGCCGCAGCGAAACGCGAAGGCGACGGCGAGGCCGGTCAGGACCAGCGTCGAGGTCTGCAGCAGCGTCTGGCTGAAGTTGTAGGCCGACGTGTCGGCAACGTCGGTGTGCGTCGGGTGAGCGAGCCAGTCCAGCCCGGCGCCCTTGAGGATGTCCCAGTACGCCTGAATCGGGTTGTGCCCGGTGGCGAGCACCACCAGCCCGCCGATCATGAAAGCGAGGAGCGCGGTGAACAACGGCGTGGCGATCCCGCCGGCCTGCTCCCAGACCGCGAGCCGCGAGGCGACCGTCGCCGGTGGTTCCTGCTGGATCTCCGGAGGAACCCCCGGGCCAGGCGGCACTAGCGGCTCGCTCAAGCGACCGCCTCCTTTTTGCGCCCGCCGAGCATCTCGAACCCGATCTGCTCCTCGGTCGTCTCGCCTGTGTGCTCGCCCACGATCTCGCCCTCGTACATGACGAGGATGCGGTCGGCGAGCGAAAGCACCTCTTCGAGCTCGAGCGAGATGAGCAGGATCGCGCGGCCCTCGTCGCGCTCCTCGACGAGCCGCCGGTGGAGGAACTCGATCGCGCCGACGTCGAGCCCGCGCGTCGGTTGGGCGGCGACGAGCACCTTCGGGTCGCGCGCAACCTCGCGGGCCGCGACCACCTTCTGCTGGTTGCCTCCCGAGAGCGTGCCCGCGCGACTGTTGGGCCCGCCCCCACGCACGTCGAACTCCCTGATCAGGCCACGCGCCCGCTCGATCAGGCGGCTCGGGTAGAGCCAGCCCCACCGCGAGTCGGGCGGGTAGCAGTAGTCGTGCAGCGCGATGTTCTCCGCGATCGTGAACTCGAGCACGAGGCCCCGGCGCTGCCGGTCCTCGGGGATGTGACCCACGCCCACGTCCAGCATCTTCCGCGCGCTCGCGTGGCTGACCGCCTCGCCGGCCACCTTGACCGTGCCGCTCTCGACCCGGCGCAGGCCGGTGATCGCCTCGACGAGCTCGCTCTGGCCGTTCCCCTCCACCCCGGCCAGCCCGACGATCTCCCCCGCGTGCACGGTCAGCGAGACGTCCTTCACGGCCGGCAGCCCGCGCTCGTCGAGGACGTTCAGGCCCTCGACCTCGAGCAGCGTCTCGCCAGGCTGCGCAGGCTTCTTGTCGACCCGTAGGAGCACTTCGCGGCCGACCATCATGCGCGCCAGCCCCTCCTCGGTCGCGCCCTCGTGAGGGACGGTGTCGATCTTCTTGCCGCGGCGCAGGACGGAGATCCGGTCCGCGATCTCGAGCACCTCGTTCAGCTTGTGGCTGATGAAGATAATCGAGGTGCCGTTCGCCTGCAGGCTCCGGACGATCCCAAACAGCTCGCCGGCCTCCTGTGGGGTCAGCACGGCCGTCGGCTCGTCGAGGATCAGGATCTCGGCGCCGCGGTAGAGCGCCTTCAGGATCTCGACGCGCTGCTGCTGGCCGACGCTGATGTTCTGGATCCGCGCGTCCGGGTCGACGGCGAGGCCGAACCGCGTCGAGATGTCGCGCACCCGCTCGACGGCGGCGTCGTAGTCGAGCAGGACCAGGTCCTTCCGGGGCTCGTTGGCGAGGACGATGTTCTCGGCGACCGTCATCACGGGGATCAGCATGAAGTGCTGATGCACCATCCCGATGCCCTGGTCGATCGCATCCTTGGCCGAGTGGAACGTGACCTTCTGGCCCTTCACGAAGATCTCGCCCTCGTCCGCCTTGTAGAGGCCGTAGAGGACGTTCATCAGCGTCGACTTGCCCGCGCCGTTCTCGCCCAGCAGTGCATGCACCTCGCCCGCCCGCAGGTCGAAGTCGACATGATCGTTCGCGACGATGCCCGGGAACCGCTTGGTGATGCCGCGCATCTCGAGAGCGGTCGAGGCCTCCACCGGGGTGATTCTATGAAGGAGCGGCGGGCGCTTGTGCGGCTACTGCGACTTGACCGCCGTCGGCACCTTC
>DATLPH010000052.1:0-8955 GCA_035535855.1 Gaiellaceae bacterium | reverse complement strand
CGAGCTCGACGAGCACATCGCGTTCGTCGTCGAGGCGATGCGTCCGATCGCCGGCGAGCTCGGGCTCCGCACCGGCTAGGCCAGGCCGGCTACGAGGCGCTCGAGGTCCTCGTCGCTCGTCCACCAGCCGCACGAGACCCTCATCCAGCCGTGGCCGGGGATGTCTCGCACGATCACGCCCCGGTCGTAGAGGCGGCGGACGAGCTCGGCCGAGTCGCCTTCGACCCGGAAGGTGACGAGCGTGCCCTGCTCGGGAGCGGTGACGAGCTCGAAGCGCTCCGCGAGCAGCGCTCGGCAGCGGGCGACGACCTCCGCCGCGCGCTCGAAGCGCCCTGCGGGGGCGAGCTCGAGCGCCGCCTGGAGACCTGCGAGCGACGGCACGGGCGTCCAGTTCGAGTCGAACCGCGCTGCTCCAGGCCGCGGCGTGAAGGCGCCGCTCGGCTCGTAGCTCGCCTGCGAGAGATAGCTGGGCGCGACGACCGGCAGCGATTCCGGGTCGCGGACGACGAGACCACCGGTCGCGTCGGGGCCGCAGAGCCATTTCTGGCACGAGAAGGCGTAGTAGTCGAACTGCGTCGCGTCGAACGGAATCGCGCCGACCGACTGCGCGCCGTCGACGAGCAGCGGCAGCCCTGTCGCCCGCCGAAGCTCCTCGACCGGGAAGCGGTTGCCGCTCACCCAGCAGACGTGCGAGAGCGCGAGCAGGCGGGTCTTCTGCGTCACCTCGCCCAGCAGCACCTCGAGCGACTCCTCCGGTGGCAGCTCCCGCACCTCGGCCACGCGAACCCGGGCGGGCGAAGCTGCGAGCGCGCCGAGCAGGCCGAAGTGCTCGCCGTCGGTCGTGACCACCTCGTCGTCGGGCCCGAGGCCGAGCCCGGCGAGGACGATGTTGCAGCCGTTCGTGGTCGAGGTCGCGAGCGACAGGGTCTCGACCGGGACACCGACGGCCGCGGCCAGCTGCTCGCGCACCTGCTCCCGCAGCGCGAGCGCCCGCTCGAAGTACTCGGCGCCGCCGCGGCCGCTCTCGAGGTCGGCCTGTTCCTGCGCGACCATCGCCTCGACCGTCCCGCGGGCGAGCGGCCCGTTCGTCCCGGCGTTCAGGTACGCGAAGCGCTCGAACACGGGGAACTGCGCACGCGCCTCCTCGAAGGTCATCCGACGGTCACCTCCACCGGCGCGTGGTCGGAGAGGAGCTTCCCGTTCAGCCGGCGGCGCTCCTCGGGCCAGATCTGGGCGTGGCCGGACGGCGCACCGCGGACGAGGACCTGGTCGATCCAGGCGACCGGCTTCGTGAAGCCCCAGCCCGGGCCGGCCAGCTGCTCGAGCGTCGGCGAGTGCTCCCGGATGACGTTGAAGTCGCCCGCCAGCACGAGCACGTCGTCGGGCTCGGCGAACGAGTCGGCGAAGACGGCCGCGCGCATCAGCTCGGCGTCGGGCACGCGCCAGCCCGGGATGTTCGAGCCGTGCAGGTTTGCGACGGTCAGCGCGTCCGTGCGCACGGCGTGACACACACGGCGCTCCTTCGCCCACCGCAGCTTCAGCCTCCAGTCGAGCCCCAGCTCGCGGGCGATCCGGCGGCGGAACCCCGGCGGGTTGAGCACGATCGAGTCGGTGGCCAGCGCCGGCAGCTCGGGACGCAGCAGGATCGCGTTCGCCTGGCCCGTGAGGCCCGAGCGAAAGAATCTGCGGTTCAGGCTCGTGACGATGCGGCCGAGTTCCACGCTACGGATGAGCGGCCTGGCGGCGATGGCGCCGAACGAGCGCATCCCGCTCCAGTCGTCGAGCCGCTTCAACGCCCACACCGGCACCTCCTGGAGGCAGAGCACGTCGGGCCGGTCGGCCGTGGCCAGGTGCACCATCTCCTCGAGATAGGCATGGTGTTCCGGCGGCTTGGCGTTGCCGTGAAAGAGGTTCCAGGTGCGGACGAGCAGCGCCACGAGCGGGGGCTAGTGTAAGTCCGTGCTCAGGAAACGCCGCTTCGCCGACGTGATCGCGCGCCAGCTCGATCTGTTCGTGCGCGACCAGCTGGAGCTGCTCGAGGCCTGCGACGACGCGGAGCGGGCCTACGACCGCGGCGGGCGTCCCGACGCCGAGGAGCGCTTCGGCGACTACCAGGAGCTGGTCGAGACCGGCACCGAGATCCTGGCCGACCTGCGCGACAACTTCTCCTCGACGCTCGGCGAGCCCGAGGCGGAGGAGTACGAGGCCGCCTTCAACCGGGCGGTGGCGAAGCGGCTCCCGCGCTTCGGCCTCGAGATCGAGAACACCTAGCCCAGCCGGGCGGCGAAGCCGCCGACGATCGCGCCGTACGCGACGTGGGTCAGCAACGACCAGATCGCGGTCCGCCGCCCGTAGTTCATGAGCAGGAAGCCGGGCGGCTCGAGGATCGGCGTCTCCTCCGCGTCCGACCAGGGCGTCCCCATACGCGGATGCACGGCCGGGAGGAGGACGGTCACGAGCACCCCGCCCGCCAGCGCCGCGTGCACGACCCCGAGCGCGGCGCCGAACAGCCAGCCCGCGTGCGAGACCGCGCGGAAGACGGCGTAGTAGGCGAGCGCGAAGACGAGCCCGTTGGCGAAGTGGATCACGTAGCCGATCACGCTCGCCGGCCCCCGCCGATCCGTAAAGACGGTCCCGAGGAGCAGAGGGATGTCCATCCGGGTGTACCCCAGCTCCTGAGCCAGGCGCAGCGCGCTCGTGAGCACGATCGTCCCGACCACTCCTCCGGCCAGTGCGCCCCAGATGGTCACGCCGCGAGCTTCCCGGACTCCGCGTCCGCGATCGACACCGCGGCGTTGACGAGCGCGAGATGCGTCAGCGCCTGAGGGAAGTTGCCGAGGAAGTCGCCGCTCGCGGGGTCGATCTCCTCCGAGAAGAGACCGACGTCGTTCGCCAGCCCGACCAGCTCCTCCATCAGCGCATGCGCGTCGGCGAGCCGGCCCGTCCGCGCGTAGGCGTCGACGAGCCAGAAGGAGCACGTGAGGAAGGCTCCCTCGTCGCCGGACACGCCGTCCTCTCCGAGGTAGCGATACACGTAGGGGCCGTGGCGAAGCTCCCGGTCGACTGCGTCGATCGTGGAGCGCATCCGCGGGCCCGCGGGCTCGTCGTACCTGAGCAGCGCGAGCGTCAGCAGGCTTGCGTCGAGCTCGGGCAGGTCGGGCGCGCGCACGTAGCTGTGCCGCTTCTCGTCCCAGCCGTTCTCGTCGACGAAGGCGCGCAGCTCCCGGATGGCGCCCCGCCAGCGGTCTCGGCGATCCGGGATCAGGCCATGCTCCGCAAGCGAGCAGGCTCGATCAAGCGCTACCCAGCAGAGCGCCTTCGACTGGGTGAAGTGCGTCCGCTCGCGCCTGACCTCCCAGATGCCGTTGTCACGGTCGCGCCAGTGCTCGGTCACGTAGTCGGCGATCCGCGCGACCTCCTTGCCCGTGTCCCCGTCGAGCCGGCCCACCTCACGGGCGTAGAGCGAGATCGCTTCCAGCACCGAGCCGTAGACGTCGAGCTGCACCTGCTTCGAGGCGCCGTTCCCGACCCGGACGGGGGCGGAGCCGCGATAGCCCGAGAGGCCGGTCAGCTCCCGCTCCGGCGCGTGCGGCGATCCGTCGATGCGGTAGAGGACCTGCAGGCGTGGCTGGGTGAGGCGCGAGGCGTGCATCAGCCACCAGAAGAACGCGTGCGCCTCGTCCTTGATGCCGAGCCGAAGCAGCGCGTCCAGCGTCCAGCTCGCGTCGCGCAGCCACGTGAAGCGGTAGTCCCAGTTGCGCTCGCCACCGATCCACTCCGGCAGCGACGCCGTCGGTGCGGCCACGATGGCGCCGGAGGGAGCAAAGGTGAGGAGCTTCAGCACGAGGGCGCTACGGACGACGGCATCGCGCCACGGGCCCTCGTAGCTCGCCTGGCCGGCCCACTTGGGCCAGAAGCGCATCGTTCGCTCGAGGCGGCGCTCGGTGTCGTCGCGCCCAGGGAGCACGGCAGGCTCCTTGCTCGCAGCGGCAAGCGAGAAAAGCGCGCTCGAGCCCTCGGCCAGGCCGAGCTCGCCCGAGACCACGCCGTTGTGAAAGCTCCCCTCGCCCGCGTCGCAGAGCCCCAAAGCGATCGCGTCGGCACCCGAAGAGGCGAACCAGCGACCTGCGCGCCGCTCAATGCGGGTGTCTCCGGCCGCGTAGTCGAAGCGCGGCTCGAAAGCCCACACGAGCGGAACGTTGCCGGCGAGGCACTCGACCTTGCGCACGAGCTCTCGCATCGGCGAGATCCGCGAGACGTCCGTGAGCGTCATCGCGTCGGTCACCCGGACGCGGCCCTCGGCGGTCGAGAACGTCGTCTCGAGCACGTTCGAGCTCTCCTGGTAGCGGCGCTCGGCCTCGAAGGGCACGGCCGGCTCGAGCCGGAACGAGCCGCCGCGCTCGGCATCGAGGATGCGGGCGAAGACCGTCGGCGAGTCGACATTCGGGAGGCAGAGCCAGTCCACCGAGCCGTCGCGGGCAATCAGTGCGGAGGTGCGCCCGTCGCCGACGATGGCGTACTCACGAATCGGGGCGTAGCCGTCGACGCGCTCCACCGCCCGATTGTGCCGTGAATGGATCGGACGGTGCCGCGCCTCTGTGTACGAACCGGCACAGCTCCGGCGCAGAGGCGTCACCCATCCGCGCGGCGAGCCCGACTATCGTCGACCGCGAGGGAGGTGGGTACGAACCCCACCCTTCTGTTGGGTGGGGGTGTGATTGCTTCCTGGGCTTCGAGCTCAGCGATGGCCGAAGTGATGGGCTGCAGGGAGCGAGCCGAAGACGTCGGCCTCGTCGGCGCAGCGGCGGGCGAGCGGACCGAGCGACTCGAGCTCACGAACCACGATGTTCCGGTTTCGCCCGAGCCGCTCGAAGCGGCCGCGCGCCAGCAGCAGGGGCTCCGCACGCACCAGCGCCCGGAAACGCTCGTACACCCCCGGAGGCACGATCAGGTTCACCTGCCCGAGCTCGTCCTCGAGCAGCATGAAGACCACCCCGTTCGCGGTCGCCGGCCGCTGACGGGCGATCGCCATCCCGGCCACCGTCACCGTGCTCCCCGACGGCGCCTCAGCCAGCTCGGAGCTGGAGAGCGTTCCCTCGGGCAGGTGGGGCCGCAGCAGCTTCAAGGGGTGGACACCGACAGAGAGGCTCGTCGTGCGGTAGTCCGCAAGCATCCGCTCCCACGGCGTGTGCTCGCGCAGAACCGGTGTCTCGGCGGTCGGGTCGAGCGGCAACGCGAGCTGGCTCTCTTCACCTCCGCTCCCCGGAACCGACTGCGCGCGCGGCACCAGGCCGAGCTCCCAGAGGAGCTTCCGCCGGCCGTTCCCGAGGGAGTCGCAGGCACCCGACGCGACCAGCGCCTCGAGCCGAGCGCGATCGAGCGCCGAGCGCTGCGCGAGCTCCCGCACCCCCGCGAACGGGCCGCCGCGATCGCGCTCGGCCACCAGCGCCTCCGCCTCCTCCTCGCCCAGCGAGCGCACGTACTCGAGCCCCACGCGCACCGCGTCGCCCTCGAGCCCACACTTCGCCGCGCTGAGGTTCAGATCCGGGGATCGCACCTCCACCCCGCGCCGCTGCGCGTCCCGGACGAGCGAGGCCGGCGGGTAGAAGCCCATCGGCTGCGCATTCAGCAGCGCGCAGAGGAACTCGGCCGGGTAGTGGTGCCGCAGCCACGCCGATTGGTACGCGAGCAACGCGAACGCCGCCGCATGTGACTTCGGGAAGCCGAAGCCGGAGAAGCCGACGAGCTTGTCGAACACCGCGTTCGCAGCGTCTTGGCCGACCTCCCGTGCAACGGCGCCCTCGACGAAGCGGCTGCGGAACGCCTCGATCGCCTCGAGCGAGCGCTTCCGGCTCATCGCGCGGCGCAGCCCCTCGGCCTCGCCGATCGAAAAGCCGGCCAGCGCCGTGGCGACTGCGAGCACCTGGTCCTGGAACACGATCACGCCGAGCGTCTCGCGCAGCGGCGCCTCCAGCAGCGGGTGGTCGCTCGCCGGCACGAACCCGGGGTCTTCGCGCAGCCGCTGCCGGTTCTCGATGAACGGATGGACAGCGCCGCCTTGGATCGGGCCAGGGCGCACGAGCGCCACCTGGATCGTCAGGTCGTCGAGGTTCTCGGGCCTCGTGCGCAAGAGCGACTGCATCTGCGCCCGGCTCTCGATCTGGAAGACCCCGATCGTGTCAGCGGCCTGGATCTCACCGTAGACCTCCTGGTCGTCGAGCGGCACCCGCGACAGGTCGATCGTCTCGCCGTGCAGGCGGGCGATCTGTTCGACGCAGTCCTCGACTGCCGAGAGCATCCCCAGCCCGAGCAGGTCGATCTTCAGGAACCCGGCGTCGGCGCACGAGTCCTTGTCCCACTGGCAGAGCTGCCGCCCCTCCATCGCAGCGGGCTGCACCGGCACGAGCTCGACGAGGGGGCGCGTCGAGATCACCATCCCGCCTGGGTGCTGCGAGACGTGCCGGGGCAGGCCGCCGATCTCGCCGCAGAGCTGCACGAACGCGCGCCAGCGCGGTGAGCCGAGCTTCGCGTCGGCGTCGGGCAGCTTCGCCAGCTCCTCCCCGACGCGGTACGGGCTGCCGTCGGTCACGCGCGCGAGCCGCTCGAGCTCCGCGAACGGAAGGCCAAGGGCCTTGCCGACATCCCTGATCGCGCCGCGTGCGCGATAGGTAGCGAAGGTCGCGACCAGGGCCGAGTGCTCGCGGCCGTAGCGGTCGCAGACGGCGACGATCAGCTTCTCGCGGATGTCGCGCGGGAAGTCGAGGTCGATGTCTGGCACCGAGACGAGCTCGCGGTTGAGGAAGCGTCCGAGTGAGAGCCCAGCCCGCACAGGGTCGACGTGCGAAAGGCCGGTCAGGTAGCAGACGATCGAGCCGACCGAGCTGCCGCGCCCGCGCCCGGGCGGCAGCACGTTGCGGGCGACCGAGCCGCCGCGCACCTCGAGGGCGCACTCGCGGGCGAGCTCCAGGACCTCCCAGTGGAGGAGGAAGAAGCCCGCGAGCCCGATCTCGTCGATCAGCTTCAGCTCCTCGTCGAGCCGCCGCCGGGCCCGCCGCTTGTGGCCGTTGGCGTCCCCGTAGCGCTCCGCGAACGCACGGTCGCATACCTGCGCGAGCTGCCAGATCGCCGGCTCGCCGGTGTCGGAGAAGTCGGGGTAGCGGTAGCCGAGATCCTCGGTGAGGTCGAACTCGAGCCGGGCCGCCAGCTCACCGGCGCGCGCGACCGCATCTCGGTCGAGCGGGAAGCGCTCCTCCAGGTCACCCGGTGCGGCGAGAACGCTCTCGCGGTTCCCGCGGCGCTCGGCTTCGCAGCCGTCGAGTGAGGTGCGGCAGCGGATCGCGACGAGCGCGTCCTGCAGACCGGTTCGCCGAGGGTGGTGCGCGTGGACGTCCCCCGTCGCAACCGTCGCAACCCTCAGCGCCTTGGCGAGATCGCGCAGCGCTGCGAGCCGCCTCGCGTCGCCGCGCTCGTACGGGCGCTGGAGCTCGACGAAGAAGCGCTCGCGTCCGAACGCCCGCGCCAGCTCGGCAGCGCCGTTCGGGTCGCGCACCGCGAGTCCCTGGCGGGCGCAGCCCGAGAGGCAGACGAGCCCGTCGTTCAGCTCCGCCAACAGCTGTAGGTCGAGCGCGGGTGGAGCGAGCTCGCCGGGCCGATCGCGCGTGCGGGCGTGGGCGGCGGTCAGCAGCCGGCAGAGGTTCGCATACCCCGCGGCGGTCTCGACGAGCAGCGTCACGTGCGAGCCGCCGGCGAGCGTCACCTCGGCGCCGGTGATCGGCCGCACGCCGAAGGCCTTCGCCGCGTGCGCGAACTCGAGCGACCCGTAGACGCCGTCGTGATCGGTCAGCGCAAGTGCCTCGTAGCCGAGCTCGGCCGCCTGCGCCGCGAGCTCTTCGGGCACCGAGGCTCCATCCAGAAACGAATAGGCTGAATGGGCATGGAGCTCGACGTACATGCCCCGGTCCTCCTAGCCCCGGGCGAAGGCGAGGTTGTGACCGACCGGCCCGAGCGGACGCTGCGGATCCTGGTCGAGCTCGACGACCTGATCGTCACCTGGTTTCGCTACGAACCCGGCGAGAACGGCCCCAACCCCCACATCCACGAGCACCACACCGACGCCTTCTACGTGCTCGAGGGCGAGGTCGAGGTCTCGCTCGGGCCCGACCAAACGACCGTCACGGCTCGTCCCGGAATGATCGCCGCAGCACCGCCGAACCTCGTGCACACGTACCGGAACGCGAGCGACGCCACCGCGGTCTTTCTCAATCTCCACGTCCCCACGACGGGCTTTGGCGACTACATCCGTGGCCGAAACCCGGCCTTCGACCAGCATGAGCCACCCGCCGACGGTGGCCGTCCGTTTGCCGATGCCGTCTTCTGCGGCGTGGCCGACGCCGAGCTCGTCGAGCACGACACGAGCTCGCTCCGAATCCTCTGCGACCTGCCACAGCTCTCCGCCCTCGATCTCACCTTTTTGCCGGAGTTCGAAGGCGTCGACCCCCACGTCCACGAGGATCACGTCGACTCGTTCTACGTCCTCGAGGGCGAGATCGAGTTCCTTGGCGCCGACGAACCCCGCCGCGGCGGGCCGGGAACGTTCTTCTCCGCCCCGCGCAACGTCTTGCACGGGTTCCGCAACCCGGGGCCTGGGCCGCTCCGGGTGTTCAATCTCCACACGCCGCCCGGCGGCTTCGTCGATCGCGTTCGCGAAGCCTGAGCCGGCCGGGCTCACGTCCCCCGCTGGCTGAACCAGCGGCCCACCTCCTCGTCCAGGAACACGACCGCCCGCTCGCCGCCCGCGAGCACCACGTCGAAGTAGCGCCTGCTCACCGGCTCCTCGGTCCACCAGCGGTCGACCACGCGCCACTCCTCCCGCACGAGCGCGACCTGCGCTCGGTTCACGCGGCGCGGCGAGCCGTCCACGTGCGCCTCCACGAGAGCAGCCCTGGGCTCGTTTAC
>DATLPH010000051.1:0-2227 GCA_035535855.1 Gaiellaceae bacterium | reverse complement strand
GGCCTCGAGCGCGAAGCGGAGACCGAGCCGGCCCGGAAGCATGGGACGAGCCTAGCTGGCGCTCTCGTCTTCGCTCTGCGACTCGGCAGATTCCTTCGAGCCGGACGGCGAAGGTGGTGATACGGGTGGCTCCTCGGGCGCCCGCGCCGGCTCCGGCTCCGAGTCCGCCTCGGCCTCTGACACAGGCTCGGCGTCCTCCTCCGGCTCCTGGGCGCGCAGCTGCGCGGACGCGGCGCCCGCTGCCGAGCCTCGGCCTCCCTCCGCGGCAGCCTCCGCCGCGGTGACGATCGACTGCGCCACGCGCCCGATCGCGTCGTCGCCGAGACCCGCAGCTCCGAGCAGCTGCTCGGCGCCTTCCTGGGCACGGCTGATGATCGCGGTCGCCTGGCCACGAGCCCACTCGAGAGTCTGCTCGACCTCGGCGCGCGTCGCGTTCGTGAGCTCGGTCGCCTGGTGGCGAGCCTGCTCGAGCAACCGTGCCGCGCGCGACTCGGCCTCGGTGATCTCCTGCGCGGCCTGCTGCTGTTACTCCTGCTGGGTCTGGCGCGCCTCGCTCTGCGCGGCGTTCAGCATCTCCGCGCGCTGGCGCTCGCTCTCCTGGCGATAACGGTCCACCTCGCCCTGGCGCTCCTGGAGGTCGCGCTGGCGGCGGGTCACCTCCTCCTCGGTCCGCCGCAGCTGCGCAGCCGACGCGGTCTGCGCGTCGCGCTCGATCGTGTCGGCCATCTCGGCCGCAGCACGGATCATGTGCAGCGCGTCCATCCGGACCGCGTGGCCCGTCGGCTCGGCGCCGCTCTGGCCGGCGGCCTGCAGCACGCGAAGCTGAACCTGGAGCTGGGTGGTGTGCCTGCGGAAAGCCTCGAAGGCCTCGCGAACCTGTTCGCGGTCGTAGCCGTCGGCGGCGCTCGGCAGGTCTTCGACCCGCGGCAGCGACGTCAACGCGGGCGCCTTCGGCGCTCGTCCTTGCCCTTCCGGTGCCATTCCTAGCTCGCCTCCTGGCTCGACCCTTCGACTCGAAGAAGTATGACTGCTGAACCGGCCTGCGTCAGCCGTCTTGCGGCAGGACCTGAATTCCGAGCTCGGCCAGGATGTCCTGCGCGATCGGGGTCGGCGCGCCGGTCATCGGCTCCGACCCGCTGGCCGTCTTCGGGAATGCGACCACCTCGCGGATGTTCTGTTCCCCGGCCATCAGCGCGACGAACCGCTCGATCCCCATCGCGAAGCCGCCGTGCGGGGGAGCGCCCATGCGCAGCACCTCGAGCAGGAAGCCGAACCGCTCCTGGGCCTCAGCCTCGTCGATGCCCATCGCCTTGAACACTCGGCGCTGGATCTCCGGGTCGTGGATCCGGATCGAGCCCGAGCCGAGCTCCCAACCGTTCCAGACGAGGTCGTAGGCCTGGCTCAGCGCCTGCCCGGGGTCCGACTCGATCAAGTCCTCGTCGCCGGGCCGCACGCCCGTGAACGCGTGGTGGCTGGCCGCCCAGCGCTTGTTGTCCTCGTCCCATTCGAAGAGCGGGAAGTCGGTCACCCAGAGGAACTCGTCGCGTGACACGTCGATCAGCGCGAGCTGGCGGCCGAGGTGGTTCCGTACCGCCGAGAGAACGCGGGCGACCGTCTCGGGCTCGTCGGCGCCGAAGAGCACGGTCGCTCCCGGCTGCTCCGGGCGGACAGCATCGACCAGCTCGGCCGAGAGGAACTTCGCGATCGGCGATCGCACCTCGTCCTCCTCGTCGAAGACGAGGTAGGCGAGCCCCTTCCCGCCCCACTCCTTGGCGAGCTCCTCGAGCGACGCCAGCTCCGCTCGCGAGAGCTCCTGCGGCAACGTCAGGTACTGGACGCTCGGCGCTTGCGCGAAGACCTTGAACTCCGAGCCGCGGGTCTCCTCGGTCAGGTCGTTCAGCTCGAGCCCGAAGCGCAGATCCGGCTTGTCGGAGCCGTACCGCGCCATCGCCTCGTGCCAGGTGAGCCGGCGGAACGGGCGCTCGGGCGGCGTCCGGCCCAGAGCCTCGAACGACGCGACGACGGCGCCCTCGAGTGTGTCGAGCACCTCCTCGCGGGTCGGAAACGAGAGCTCGAGGTCGAGCTGGCGGAACTCGAACTGCCGGTCGGCGCGGAGATCCTCGTCCCGAAAGCACGTGGCGATCTGGTAGTAGCGGCCGAAGCCGGCCACCATCAGGATCTGCTTGAAGAGCTGCGGCGACTGGGGAAGCACGAAGAAGCGGCCGGG
>DATLPH010000050.1:0-8565 GCA_035535855.1 Gaiellaceae bacterium | reverse complement strand
ACCCGCCGGCCGCCGACGGTGAGCGGGTAGACGAGCGCCGGCCCGAGCATCACGAGCAGCAGGTAGGGCCCCGCCGCCGCGTACCGGATCCCGTAGCGGTCGACCACGGTGTAGCCGGCGATCACCGCCGCGATCACGAGGCCGAAGACGAGCCCGGCCGCGCTCCCGCGCGCTCCGCGAACGAGCAGCACGCCGACGGCGACGACCAGCACGCCCAGAATCCCGAGCGCCGAAGGCCTGGCCCCGCCCGCCGCGACGACGATCACGAGCGCGAGCACGGGCGCCATCCCGCGTGCGACCGGGTAGACGAGGCTGAGCTCGTAACGCCGGTAGGCCGCCGCGAGCAAGGCCACGTACGCGAGCTCAAGCGCGGCCGAGCCCACGATGAACGGAACCGCCGCGCCCTCGACCCGCCAGGTCAGCGCCGCGGGCAGCGCCAGCGCGACGACGAGGGCGAGCAGGGCCACCGCCGACGCCGCCTCGGTGTCCCGCTCCCTTGCGAGGAGCAGGTTCCACAGCGCGTGCAGCGCGGCGGCCCCGAGCGCGAGCGCCAGCGCGTCGAGCGGCATGCGGGCGACCGTACCATCGGTCGATGCACCTCACCGAAGCCGTGCTCGAACCGCTGCGCGAACGCTATGGCGAGCCGCGAGCCCTCCGCTGGGAAGGAGACGTGAGCGCGGAGGAGTTCGCGCTCGCGGGCGGCTCGCCGGAGCGCCGCCACGACGTGACGTTCTTCGTCTTCGACCCGGGCGAGCGGCTGGCGCTGATCCAGAAGCCCTCGTATCCGCCCGGGATCTGGCGGCCGCCGGGCGGGGGCGTCCGCGCCGACGAGCCGTTCGAGGACGGCGTGCGGCGGGAGGCGCTCGAGGAGCTCGGCGTCGAGATCGAGCTCGAGCGGTTCCTGGTCAGCTCGCAGGCGACCTTCCGCTGCGAAGACGGCGTGATCGACTGGCGCACGCACGTCTTCTCCGCGCGTACCTCGGCCGAGGTGCTGGAGCCGATCGACACGCACGAGATCAGCGCCGCGCGCTGGGGCACCACGGCGGAGCTGGGCGGCCCGCTGCGCGCCGCCCTGCTCGACACCGGCCGCGCGCTCTGGCGCTACCGCGTCGCCCTGCACGACGCGGCGCTAGACCAGCTCGAGTAGCTCGGGAAGCGAGCGGATGCGCAGGCCGTCCCACTCCGGCTGCTCCTCGCCGGGCAGCTTCTCGGGCGGGACCTCCAGCATCACCGAGGTCATGCCCACGCGCTCCGCGCCGGCCAGCTCGTCGTTGGCGCCGTCGCCGACGAACATCGCCTCGCTCGCCGGCACCTCGAGCTCGTCCAGCGCCAGCGCGTAGATGCGCGGGTCCGGCTTGCGGAGGCCGACCGACGACGAGAACACCTCCGCGTCGAAGAGCCCGTGGAAGAGCGTCTCCGGCCAGATCCTGGGCACGTCCTCGCTGCACACCGTGATCAGGCCGGTGCGCAGACCGCGGTCGCGGAGCTCCGCGATCGTCTCCGCGGCGCCCGGCACGGGGACGAGACCTTGCCGCGTGACGTCGCCCCGAAGGGCGAGCACGTCCTCGGCCGCGTCCGGCGAGAGGTCGAACCGAGCGAGCACGTCCGCGATCGGCCCGGTCTCGCGCAGGTGCGCGAGCTCCCCGTACCAGCGCGTGTCGAATTCCTCAGGCGTGAGCCCGAGCCGCTCGGCCACCCGGGGGCGCACCTCGGCCCAGCGGTCGTGCGGCCACTCGGCGATCGTGTTCCAGAGGTCGAAGATCACCGCGCGCACGGGCCTGCTCACTTCATCAGCTTCTTCAGCTGGGCCCACGTGCGCGTGTTCGCGACCTGCTCCTTGGTCAGCCACGCGCGCCGCGCCTGCGCGACGCCGAAGTCGACGTAGTCGAGCGCCCGGAGCTGGTGCGCGTCGCTCGAGATCACCATCGGCACTCCGGCTTCCCCGGCCAGCCGCGCGTTCACGTCGCGCAGGTCGAGCCGGTCCGGCTGCGAGTTGATCTCGAGGAACGTGCCCGTCTCGAGCGCCTTCTCGATCACGCGCTCGAGGTCGATCTCCATCGGCTCGCGCCGCGTGATCTTGCGGCCGGTCAGGTGGCCGATCACGTGCACGTTCGGGTTCTCCATCGTCGCCAGCACTCGCTCGGTGGGCGAGCGGTCGAACGCGGTGTGGATCGAGGCGACGACCCAGTCACGCTCGGCGAGATCCTCATCGGAGACGTCCAGCGTGCCGTCGGCCTTGATGTTGACCTCGACGCCCTTCAGCAGCTTCAGCGGTGCGACCCGCTGCTCGAGCTTGTCGATCTCCTTCGCCTGCTGCTCCATGCGGCCCTCGCGCAGGTAGTGCGAGTGGTCGGTGATCGCGTAGTACGCGTAGCCGCGGGCCTTCGCGGCGGCGACCATCTCCTCCAGCGTGTTCTTGCCGTCGGCCGACCAGTGCGAGTGCGTGTGCAGGTCGCCGCGCAGTTCGCCTGCCTCGACCAGCTGCGGCAGCTCGCCCTTTCGCGCCGCCTCGAGCTCGCCCGAGTTCTCGCGAAGCTCCGGCGGGATGTACGCGTAGCCGAGCCGCGTATAGACCTCCTCCTCGGTCGTGGCCGTGAAGACCTCGCCGCTCTCGACCTCGGTGATCCCGTACTCCGAGACCGAGAGGCCACGCCGCACCGAGTCCTCCCGCAACGCGAGGTTGTGCTCCTTCGAGCCGGTGAAGTGCTGCAGCAGGTTGCCGTAGCTTTCCGGCGGGACAACGCGCAGGTCGAAGCGAAAGCCTTCGTGTGAGACCACCGTCGCCTTCGTCGCGCCCTTAGCGACGACCTCGGAGACCCACGAGAGCGAGACGAAATGCTCCGTCAGCGCCTTCGGATCGCTGGCGGTGGCGATGATGTCGAGGTCGCGCACGGTCTCCTTGCGGCGGCGCGCACTCCCCGCCTCGCAGACCCGCTCCGCGGCCGGGTGCTCTCGCAGCACGTCCACGACCGCGAGCAGCGCGGGCAGGGCCTGGCCGAGCAGCGTGCGCGGGGGGCCGGTCGTCTTCTTCTTGCGCGCCGTCGACTTGAGCACGCTCTCCTCGAGCTTCGCGCCCAGCCCCGGAAGGGTGCGCAGCCGCTGCGCGCGCGCGGCCTCCTTCAGCTCCGCTAGCGTGGTAACCCCGAGCTCCTGCCAGATCTTGCGCACGGTTTTCGGCCCGAGGCCCGGGATGTTCAGGAACTCGACCACCTCCGGCGGGATCGTCTTGCGCCGTTTCGAAAGCGCCTCGATCTCGCCCTTCTCGACGATCTGGACGATCTTCTCCTGGATCGTGGCGCCGATTCCGGGGAGCTCCTTCGCGGTCCCGTCGAGCGCCAGCTGCGCCACCGGCGTACCGGTCTCGCGCACGCGCGCGGCCGCGCGGCGGTAGGCCATGACCCGGAATGCGGCCTCGCCTTCGATCTCCAGCACGTCGGCGAGCAGCTCCAGCTGCTCGGCCACTTCGGCGTTGCGGGGGAGCGCCTTCGCCACGACAGCGATCATATGGACGTGAAGGCCGTCGTCTGCCTGCCGACATACAACGAGCGCGAGAACATCGAGCCCATGGTTCGCGCACTCGGCGACAAGGGCGTCTCCGTGCTCGTGATCGACGACAACTCGCCCGACGGCACCGGCGAGGTCGCCGACCGGCTCGCCGCCGAGCTCGACTACGTGCAGGTGCTGCATCGCGAGCGCAAGGA
This sequence comes from Gaiellaceae bacterium, assembly GCA_035535855.1. Classification (GTDB taxonomy): domain Bacteria; phylum Actinomycetota; class Thermoleophilia; order Gaiellales; family Gaiellaceae; genus AC-32. Next base: position 4,864 of record DATLPH010000050.1, on the reverse strand, counting down.
GGGCCTCGGGCCCGCGTACATCGCCGGGTTCAAGCGCGCCCTGGCCGAGGGGGCCGACCTCGTGCTCGAGCTGGACGCGGACTTCTCCCACGACCCGGCCGACGTGCCTCACCTGATCCGCTGGGCCGGCGACGCCGACCTGATCCTCGGCTCGCGCTACGTCAGGGGCGGCTCGATCCGCAACTGGGGCCGCATCCGCCGCTTCGTCTCGGCCGGCGGCTCCTTCTACGCGCGGCACCTGCTCGGCGTCCACGTGCACGACCTCACCGGCGGCTTCAAGTGCTACCACCGCGAGGTGCTCGAGACGATCGACCTCGACGCGATCGCCTCGCAGGGCTACGCCTTCCAGATCGAGACCACGTACCGCGCGCTGCGCGCGGGCTTCGAGGTGCTCGAGGTGCCGATCGCGTTCACCGACCGCGAGCGCGGCGGGTCGAAGATGAGCCGACGGATCGTGCTCGAGGCGATCTGGAAGGTCCCGGCCCTGCGCCTCCGCGCCCTCACTGGCCGCCTGTAGCATCGACATCGTGCGCGAATTGACCGATGCCGACTTCGAGCTGGAGGTCCTCCAATCGGACACACCGGTGGTCGTCGACTTCTGGGCCCCCTGGTGTGGCCCGTGTCGCGCGGTCGAGCCGGTGCTGCGCGAGCTCGAGGAGGAGCACGGCGAGCGGGTCAAGTTCGCCAAGCTCGACATCGACGAGAACCTGCAGACGGCGTCGCGCTACAACGTCCTCTCGATCCCGACCGCAATCCTGTTCGAGCACGGGGAGCCGCAGGAGACGGTCATCGGCGCCCGCCCGCGGTCGTACTACGAGCAGGCCTGGGCGGCCTGGCTCACGGCGTCGACGCCGACTCGCTGACAACCGGCTGCTGCGAAGCGCGCGGCTGGCGGCTGAACGAGCGCGAGGCCGCGATCGAGTCGCCCTTCCCGCGCAGGCGGATGCGCGGGTCGACGATCGAGTAGGCGATGTCCACGAGCAGGTTCGCGATCACGACCGCGATGCTCACCACGAGCACGATCCCCAGGATGATCGGCAGGTCGCCGTTCGCCAGCGAGTGCACGAGCAGCTGGCCCATCCCCGGCAGCGTGAAGACGGTCTCGATGAAGAGCGCTCCCGCGAAGGCGACTCCGACGTCCATGCCGAGCATCGAGATCACGGGCAGGCTCGCGTTGCGGAAGACGTGGGCGCGCAGGATCCGGAAGCCGCCCGCGCCCTTCGCGCGCGCCGTGCGCACGTAGTCCTCGCCGAGCTGTTCGAGCAGGCTCGCGCGGATCATGCGCGCGTAAAGCGCCGCGAACAGGAACGCGAAGGTCACCCACGGCAGGAACATGTGGTACGCCCAGTACTTCGGGCCACCGCAGAGGCTGGCGCTTTCCGGATGGTAGGTCAGGTCGCAGTAGCCGCCGACCGGGAACGCGTGCGCCTTCACGCCGAGCAGGTACGAGAGCATCAACCCGAGCCACAGCGAGTGGGCCGAGAACCCGATCAGCACGAACAGCATCAGCCCCTTGTCCAGGAGCGAGCGCGGACGCAGCGCCGAGAGCAGGCCGATCGGCACCGCGAGCAGCATCCCGAGCAGCATCCCGCCGATGATCAGTGACGCGGTCACGGGCAGCGTCTGCCGGATCACGTCGGTGACCGCGTCGCGCGAGCGCATCGAGTCGCCGAGGTCGCCGCGGACGATGTGGCTCATGAAGTGCGCGTACTCCTCGCCGAACGAGCCACGGATGTTGAACTGGGTCTGAAGGCCCGGCGCGAAGCCTTGCTCGTTTCGCTGCGCGTTGCGCGAGTCGCCCGGGAGCACGAAGAACACGACGAACGTGATCAGCGTGACCACGAACATGAGCATCACTGCCCAGAGCAGCCTTCTGACTATGAAGACCAGCACCGGTTCCTAGGGTCGTCGCTCGCGCCGTTCAGCGCAAGTCGTCGGTCCCTCGCCCGCCGAAGTGATCCCAACCCGTCTGGGGTACGGGCTCTCCGGCAAGGCGGATTTCGACGCCGGCTCCCTCTGCGCACCGTCCGATCACCGTAAGCTCGAGCGGGTCGCGGGTTGCGGCGAGCAACTCGTAGTCCTCGCCGAAGCCGAGGTCTTCGACGGTGGCTCCGGAGACCAGCGGCACGTGCTCGAGCTCGATCTCGATCCGGCAGCCGGAGCGCTCGGCGATGTGGCCCGCGTCGACTGCCAGGCCGTCGGAGATGTCGGTCAGCGCGCTCGCCGCGCGGGCGAGGCGGCGGCCCTCGTCGAGGCGCAGGGGCGGCCTCGCGTGCCCTTGCCGGCGGAAGGCGGCTCCCGCGGCGCCGAGCGGGCCGGTCACGACGAGCAGGTCGCCGGGCTTCGCTCCCGCGCGACCGGGAACGCGGTCGGAGCGGCCGACCGCAGTGACGGCGAGGACGAGCTGCGGCGCCCTGGTCGTGTCGCCGCCCACGAGCGGCACCCCGGGCTCGTTCAGCCCCTTGTAGAGCTCGAGCACGTCGTCGAGCTCCGTGTCCGCGGGAGCGCCGAGGCTGACGAGCAGCGCCTCCGGCTCGGCCCCCGAGGCGGCCAGGTCGCTGAGGTTGACCGCGGCGGCCCGGAAGCCGAGCTCGCGGTGGGTCGTCCAGTCGAGGCGGAAGTGCACCTCCTCGACGAGCGCGTCCTGGGTGATGACGAGCCCGTCGCGCAGTTGCGCCGCGTCGTGCTCGATCCCGCGCGCGAGCCCGCGTTGCTCCAGCTCGGCCAGCAGGCCGAGCTCGCCGACCTCAGAGAGCCGCATCGATCGCCACGCGCAGCTCCCGGGCGTCGGCGGCGGCGCGGATGACGGCCACGCCCACGGCTCCGGCGCGGATGCAGGCAGCGGCGTTGGAGCCGTCGACTCCGCCGATCGCCACCACCGGGACGGAGACCGCAGCCGCGATCTCGGCCAGGCCCTCGAGCCCGATCGGCGGGTCGGCGTCGGCCTTCGACGGCGTCGCCCACACCGGGCCTGCGCCCACGTAGGCGGCGCCTTTGCGCTCGCCGGCCCGCGCTTCCTCGACCGACGCCGCCGACGTGCCGAGCAGCAGGCCGCCCTCGACCGCGCGCCCGGCACCCGGGTCGTCGCGGCCGAGGTGCACCCCGTCCGCCTCGAGTTGCAGAGCGGCCTCGACGTCGTCGTTGACGACGAAGGTCGCGGGCAGGTCGCGGAACGGGCGGCCGGCCTCGACGAGCTCCTCGGTGGAAGCGCCCTTCAGGCGCAGCTGCACGACCGTCGCGCCGCCCTCGACCGCGGCGCGCGCGGTGTCGAGCTCCTCGACGATCGCGTGCAGCCTCATCCCAGCTTCGCCCTGGAGTCGAGCTTCCGCGGGTCGAGGTCGTACAGCGCGTCGTAGAGGGCGACGTGGAAGGTGCCCGGCCCCTTGGCCTTCCTGGCCGCTTCCTCGCCGGCGACGCCGAAAGCGACCAGCGCCTCTGTCGCAGCGGCCAGCGGGTCGTCCGGGCGCACGGCGAGGAAGCAGCCGGTGATCGCCGTCGCCATGCAGCCCGTGCCCGTGACCGTGCCGAGCAGCTCGTGGCCGTTGGCGACCGCGTGGACCGTCTCGCCGTCGGAGACGTGATCGACCGGGCCGGTGACCGCGGCAATGCAGCCGAGCGCACGCGCGGCCTCACGCGCCAGGTCGGGGTCGCCGGCCCCTCCGACCGCCTCCACGCCTCGGATCTCGGCGTCGCGGCCCGCGAGGGTGGCGATCTCGGCCGAGTTGCCCCTGACCACGGCGACGTCGAGCTCCCGCAGCAGCAGCCGCGCGGTCTCGGTGCGGTAGCTGGTCGCCCCCGCGCCGACGGGATCGAGGACGACGGGCACGCCGGCGCGGTTCGCCGCCCGGCCGGCGACCAGCATCGACTCGACCCACTCGTCCGAGAGCGTGCCGATGTTGAGCACGAGCGCCGACGCGGCTGAGGCCATCTCCTCGACCTCCTGTGGCGCGTGCGCCATCACGGGGAGCGCGCCGAGTGCGAGGGTCGCGTTGGCGGTCTCGTTCATGACCACGAAGTTCGTGATCTGGTGGACGAGCGGCTTGCGCTCGCGAATCAGGGCGAGGTCGGCTCCCGCGTTCACACCGCTCCTCGCAGGCCGAAGACGTCGACCGGGCCCTCGCCGGCACCGAGCTCGGCGAGCCCGTTCGCAACCGCGCGCGAGGCCGCTGCGGCAGCTCCGCGTGCCGCCTCCTCGAGGCTCTCGCCGCGCGCGAGCAACGCCGCGAGCGTCGCCGAGTGCGTGCAGCCGGCGCCGTGCGTGGCCGCGACGCCCTGGCGCGTGACCGGGATCTCCACATGCTGCTCTCCGTCGAAGAGGTGGTCGACCGGCTCGCCATGCCCGCCGGTCACGATCACGGCCGGCGCGCCGAGCTGGTGCAGGCGCCACGCGAGCTCCCGCTTCGTCCCCTCCCCCACGAGTGCCTCGGCCTCGGCCAGGTTCGGCGTCACAACGGCCGCCAGCGGAAAGAGTCGCGCCACGAGCGTCTCGACAGCGTCCAGCTCGAGCAGGCGCGCCCCCGAGCTCGAGACCATCACCGGATCGACGACCAGCGGCACGAGCTGAGCGGCGAGGAAGTCGGCGACGGTCTCGATGACTGATGCGGAGAAGAGCATCCCCGTCTTAGCCGCGTCCACGCCGATGTCGCCGAAGACCGTCTCGAGCTGAGCACGCACGAACGCTGGCGGCACCTCGTGCACGGCGCTCACACCCGTCGTGTCCTGGGCGGTCAGGGCCACGATCGCGCTCATGCCGTGGCAGCCCGCGGCCGCGAAGGCCTTCAGGTCGGCCTGGATGCCCGCACCTCCGCCCGAGTCCGAGCCGGCGATCGTCAATGCACGTGGAACCATCGTCTCCCTTCGCCCA
>DATLPH010000049.1:0-7743 GCA_035535855.1 Gaiellaceae bacterium | reverse complement strand
CGACCTGGGTGTCGTCGCTGAGGTCGCGGACGACGTGCTCGTGATGTACGCGGCCAACGTGGTCGAGCAGGCCGAGGTGCACGATCTCTTCAACCGTCCGCAGCATCCGTACACGTGGGGCCTGATGGGCTCGCTGCCGCGTCTCGACGCCGACGTCGAGCGGCTGACGCAGATTCCCGGCCAGCCGCCGTCGCTGCTGCGCCCGCCGAACGGCTGCCGGTTCCACCCGCGCTGCCCGTACGTGATGGAGGTCTGCAAGACGACCGTCCCGGAGCTCAAACCGACGCAGCGCGATCCTGACCACCTGGAGAAGTGCCACCTCGACGAGGAGACGAAGGAGCGTGAGGCGGCGAAGCTTCTGGCGGCGACCATGGCGGAGGCCGGCTAGGTGGAGGCCGCCTACGAGTACTCGCAGACCGCGCCTGCGGGCGACGAGCTGCTGCGCGTCGAGAACGTCAAGAAGTACTTCCCGATCACGCGCGGGATCATCTTCCAGAAGGAGATAGCCTCGGTGAAGGCGGTCGACGGAGTCTCCTTCACGATCAAGTCGGGCGAGACCCTCGGCATCGTCGGCGAGTCCGGCTGCGGCAAGTCGACGCTGGCCCGCTGCATCGTGAAGCTGCTCGAGAGCACAGACGGCAAGATCATGTTCGAGGGCCGCGACATCACGCGCCTCTCGCGGCCGGCGATGCGGCCGATCCGGCGCGAGATGACGATGATCTTCCAGGACCCGTACGCGTCGCTGAACCCGCGCAAGCGCGTCGGCTTCATCATCGGCGAGCCGCTCGAGGTGCACGGGCTCGGCTCGGGAACCGAGATCAAGCGCCGCGTCCAGGAGCTCCTGGAGGTCGTGGGCCTCAACCCGGAGCACTACAACCGCTTCCCGCACGAGTTCTCGGGCGGCCAGCGCCAGCGCATCGGCGTGGCCCGCGCGCTCGCCGTCAACCCGAAGCTGATCGTCTGCGACGAGCCCGTCTCGGCGCTCGACGTCTCGGTTCAGGCTCAGATCCTCAACCTGCTCAAGGATCTGCAGGACGACTTCGGCCTGACGTACGTCTTCATCGCGCACGACCTCAACGTTGTCCGGCACATCTCTGACCGCGTGATGGTGATGTACCTCGGCAAGGTGGCGGAGATCGCCTCGCGCGAGGTCCTCTACCGCGAGCCCAAGCATCCCTACACGGGCGCGCTGCTCTCGGCGGTGCCGATCGCGAACCCGGAGGCGGGGCGCAAGCGCGAGGCGATCGTGCTCGAAGGCGACGTGCCGAGCCCGGTGAACCCGCCGAGCGCCTGCAACTTCCATCCTCGCTGCCCCCGCTTCGTCGAGGGCCACTGCGACGTCGAAGAGCCGCCGCTCTACTCGTTCGGCAACGGCCAGGTCGCCGCGTGCCACTACGCGCTCGAGCGCTGGCCGTTGACCGCGAGCGAGATGCGACGCCCGGGCTCGAGGACTGCTCCGCAGCCCGAGCAGTCCGAGCAGCTACCGGCGTAGAAGCACATGCTCGCGGCGCTTCGCCGTCTCGTCGTCCTGGTGGCTATCTCGTCCGCGCTGACCGTGGCCGTCTCGGGGCTCTTGGGCCTCCTCGTCGGCGCGTCGCTCGAGCGCGCCATCTCGCTCGGCTTCTACGGCCTCGGGTGCTTCCTGATGGTCTCGGGCTTCTTCGTCGGGAATCGAGGCCCCGCGCGGGTGAAGTCCGAGCCCGTCGGCCCGTCGATGCTTCCGCTGCCGGGCTTCGGCGCGCGCCGGCTGCGCTGGGCCACCAAGGAGGAGCAGAGCGAGGCGATGAGCAACTCGGCGGTGTTCATCCTGCTCGGGCTGATCCTCGTCGTGATCGGAGTGCTCGTCGACGCGCGCCACTCCCTCGTCTGAGGGGTCTAACTTCTCGACGCAGCCGCCGTCGAAGCTACTGTGAGTCCCATGAACGGTGATTGCGACCGCGCCCGGCAGTGGGCGTCGATCGAGCTCGACAGCGAGTTGTCGACGTTTGAGCGCGTCCTGCTGCGCTCGCATCTAGCTGCTTGTCCCTCATGCCGCGAGTTCCGAAACGGGATTTCGGGGCTGACCGGAGCTCTTCGCTCGCAGCCGCTCGAGCCGCTCGACGCGATGATCGACCTCGGCCGCATCGCCCGCCCGCGTCGCCGGCTTCGCCTCGCGCCCGCCGTGGCGGCAGTCGCCGTGGCCGCCGTCGGCCTGGGCAGCATCCTGGCGTCGTCCGCGGTTCAAACCGGTTCGAGCCCGACGGTTCGCCCGCTTGCGACCAGTGGCTTCGCCGCGGGGCTCGACACGATGAACCTGAGCACCTCGGCCGCGCTCGAGCGCCTGGGCGCCGCCCAGGAGGCCCGCGCCGTGAACGCCAAGCGCTCGCTGCGTGGCGGGCCGGTTCTCCGCGAGCGGTAGCGCCGCGCAGTAACGCTGCGTCCCCGGCGGATACTGTTCCTGGATGTTTCCGTCGCTCGTAACCTCGTACGTCTGAAGCCTCGATCACGCCTCCCGGGTGGCGGCGCTGACAGAGGACGGAAGGACGTTCGCCATGGTGGGTCGGCAGCGGCGACGCTTCGCTAGACTCACATTCCTGGGCCGGCGGCGACGCCACGGCCTCGGCAGCGCACCCGAACCACCACCTCTCCAGGAGACTCATGCCTGACCAGAACAACGGCCAGAACGTCGGCAAGGTCATCGAGATCAGAGGCGTCGTGATCGACGTTGCCTTCGCCGAGCGGTTGCCCGAGATCAACACCGCGCTCCGCATCGAGATGCCCGAGCGCGACGGGCGGCCGGCAATCGCGCTGGTCGCTGAGGTGCAGCAGCATCTCGGCGACGACCGCGTCCGCGCCGTCGCGATGGACGCGACCGACGGAATCCCGCGCGGCGTCGACGTGATTGACACCGGCGCACCGATCACGGTCCCGGTCGGCAAGCAGACGCTTGGCCGGCTCTTCAACGTCCTCGGCGAGACGATTGACGAGGGCGAGGCGCTCGAGGCAGATTCCGAGCGCTGGCCGATCCACCGCGCGCCGCCGTCGTTCGACTCGCTCCAGCCGACGATGGAGATCTTCGAGACCGGCATCAAGGTGATCGACCTCGTCGCGCCGTTCGTGCGCGGCGGCAAGGTCGGCCTCTTCGGCGGCGCCGGCCTGGGCAAGACGGTTCTGATCCAGGAGCTGATCCGTAACGTCGCGCGCGAGCACCAGGGCAACTCGGTCTTCGCCGGCGTCGGCGAGCGCACGCGCGAGGGCAACGACCTCTGGATCGAGATGACCGAGTCAGGCGTGCTCAAGGACACCGCGCTCGTGTTCGGGCAAATGAACGAGCCGCCGGGCGCGCGCCTGCGCGTAGCGCTGACGGGCCTGACGATGGCGGAGTACTTCCGCGACGAGGGCGCCGACGTGCTGCTCTTCATCGACAACATCTTCCGCTTCGTGCAGGCAGGCTCGGAGGTCTCCGCGCTGCTCGGCCGGATGCCGAGCGCGGTGGGGTACCAGCCGACGCTCGCCACGGAAATGGGCCAGCTGCAGGAGCGCATCACCTCCACGCGCCAGGGCTCGGTCACCTCGGTGCAGGCGATCTACGTGCCGGCCGACGACCTGACCGACCCCGCCCCGGCGAACACCTTCGCCCACCTCGACGCCTTCATCACGCTCTCGCGGCCGATCTCGGAGAAGGGCATCTACCCGGCGATCGACCCGCTCGACTCGAACTCTCGCGCTTTGGCGCGCGGGATCGTCTCGGACGAGCACTACGAGACGGCGACGCGGGTGCAGGAGGTGCTGCAGCGCTACAAAGACCTGCAGGACATCATCGCGATCCTCGGCATGGACGAGCTCTCCGACGAGGACCGGCTGATCGTCCAGCGAGCCCGCAAGATCGAGCGCTTCCTCTCGCAGCCGATGTTCGTCGCCGAGACCTTCACCGGCCAGCCGGGCAAGTTCGTCCGGCTCGAGGAGACGATCGCCGGCTTCAACGAGCTCCTCGACGGCAAGCACGACGAGCTTCCGGAACAGGCCTTCTACATGGTCGGCACGATCGAGGAAGCCGTCGCGAAGGCGCGCGGGGACGACGCACCCGCGGACGACGAGGAGCCGGTCGCCGACGAGCCCGAGGCGGAGGCCGAAGAGGCCGAGGCCGTCCCGGCCTAGTGGCGGAGAAGACGTTTGCACTCTCCCTCGTGACGCCCGAGGGGGCGGCCTTCGAGGGCGAGGTCGAGATGCTGATCGTCCCCGGCGACGCGGGTGAGATCGGCGTGCTCGCACGGCACGCGCCGCTTGTCGCGATGCTGAAGGCCGGCTCGACGCGCATCTACCGCGACCGCTCCACCGAGGACATGGTCGAGTTCGCGACGGGCCCGGGGTTCTTCAAGGTCGAGCAGGACCGCGCGCTGGCTCTGGTCGACGACGCCGTCGACGCACGGGAGATCGATACCGCGAGGGCGCAGGAGCAGCTCGAGGCCGCCAAGGCCGAGCTCGAGCGCGTCGAACGAGGCGAGTCCGACGCCGACCGGTGGCAGCTCGAGCAGCGCATTCGCCACGCCGAGAACCAGCTGGCGGTGTCCGGCCATGGCTGAGCTGCAGGCCTTCATCCCGGGGCTCTACGCGCGCTCCGAGGAGCTCGTGCAGGCGACGCGCGACCTCGACCGCGGGCGGACGAGCGCCGAGGCAGTCGAGGAGCAGGTCGAGCGCGACCAGGCCGAGCTCGTCGCCGCCCAGCAGGGGGCCGGCTTCGACCTCCTCGCCGACGGGAAGCTGCGCTGGCAGGACCACTTCAGGCCGCTGCTCGAGGCCGCCGACGGGCTCGAGACCGGGGCGCTGACGCGCTTCCTCGACACGAACACCTTCTACCGCGCGCCCAAGGCGACCACGGAGACGCCGTCGCTCGGGGCACCGATCGACCAGCGCTACGTGCCGTCCCTCGCGGGGCCGAGGCTCGTGACGCTGCCTTCGCCGTTCGCGCTCGCACACGGCACGGCCGTGACGCCCAAGGCGATGGCCCTGGGAGTGCTGAAGCCCCAGCTGGACGCGCTCGACGCGGAGCTCGTCGTCCTGGCCGAGCCGTTCTTCGCCCACGACGACGAGGCGGACCTCGGCGACCTGGCTGATGCGCTCGAGGCGCTCGCGGGCGGGCCGAAGCTCGCCGTCTGGTTCACGTTCGGCGACGCGCGCAAGGTGCTCGAGGGCGGTGCGGCCGACCTTCCGGTCGAGGGGATCGGGGTCGACTTCTACGCGACGCGCCCGACTGACGTGCCCGAGGGCTTCTCGAAACTCCTGCTGGCGGGCGTGGTCGACGCACGCAGCTCGCTGCTCGAGGAGCCGCGCGAGCTGGCCGAGTTCGCGCAGCGCCTGGGCGAGCGCGCGGAGCGGATCGCGCTCGTGCCGAACGGCGACCTGCAGTACGTCTCGGAGCGCGTCGCGCGCGAGAAGCTCACCCGCCTCGGCCAGGCCCGGACCGCTAGCGTCGAGGCCGCTGCATGAGCGACCACAAGTTCCTCACCCACGAGATCGGCTCCCTGGCCAAGCCGCCCTGGCTGACGAAGAGCGCCCTGGGACGCGAGCTCGACGAGAGCGACATCGAGCACGCGCGCACGTGGGGCGAGAAGGTCGGCGTTGAGGGTCACGAGGAGCTCGTCGAGTCGCTGCAGCGCGGCGATGCCGACCTCGAGGAGATCGCGCGCTGGTCGAGCCGCTACTGCATCCGCCTGCAGGAGTCGGCCGGCCTCGAGGTGATCTGGGACGGCGAGCAGCTCCGCAGCGAGATGTACGCCTGGGCGATCGAGCACGCGACCGGCTTCGAGTCGCGCGGCACGGTCCGCAGCTTCGACAACAAGTACTACAACAAGTCCGCGGCGGTCGGCCCCGTCGGGCTGCGCGAGCCGTACCACAACGACGAGTTCTCGTTCCTGCAGTCGGTCGCGCAGGCGAAGCTGAAGATCCCGGTCACGGGCGCGTACACGCTCGCGGTCTGGTCGTACGACGAGCACCACACGCCCAAGGAGGGCCGGCTCGGCGGCGGCTACGGGCGCCCGCAGGAGATCGAGGCGCGGCGTGAGCTCACGCTCGACATCGCGCGCAACCTGATCCGGCCGAACCTCGAGGCGCTGATCGGCCTGGGCGCGGAGTGGATCCAGATCGACGAGCCCGGCGCTTCGACGGAGGCGGACGAGCTCGACATCTTCGTCGAGAGCTTCAACGTCAGCGTCGAGGGCCTGGACTGCATGTTCTCGACGCACCTCTGCTTCTCCGACTACGACCTCTTCTTCCCGGCGATCGAGGGGATGAGCGGCTGCCGCCAGTACTGCGTCGGCTTCGCCAACTACGACCGCCGTGAGCTCGGCACCACGGCGGCCGACCGGCCCGGCTACGAGGTGATCTCGAAGTTCCGCGACCTGCCGTACGACCCGATCCTCGGGCTCGGCGTGCTCGACATCCACACCGACTTCATCGAGCCGCCGGAGCTCGTGCGCGACCGTATCCTCTACGCGGTCGACGTCTTCGGCGATCCCGCTCGCATCCACGTCTGCCCCGACTGCGGACTGCGCACGCGCAGCTGGGATGTCGCGTACGAGAAGCTGCGCTCGCTGGTGGAGGGCACGCGCCTCGCCGAAGAGGCGCTCAGCCAGGCCCACGCCTCGGCGTAGGCCTTCCGGAGCGTCGGCTATCCTGATCTCGGCGAACGCCTCCCCGGGCGTTCTCTTTTTCTGATGCGGACGACGCTGAAGAGAGGAATCGGCCGCGGCGCCGAGGTGAACGGCAACGGCCGGGCGATCCTCCCCCCGGGGGCGCTGACCCCTGTCACGCTGTACCGGCAGCCGCCGCCGCCCCAGCGCGGGCTCGCCGCGCAGATCGGCCGCTTCTTCCTCGGGCTGGTCGTGATCATCTTGATGGCCGTCTGCGGGCTCGTCGGGGGCTTCTACCTCTGGGCGCACGAGAGCGCCTCCGCGCTGCAGGGCCATTCGGCCGCGGCGAAGCGCACGCAGCAACGGCTCGACACGATCCCGGACGCGAAGCACGCCGCGGTCGCGCTCGTGATCGGCTACGACCATCGCGCCGGAGACGGCAACTCGCCCTCGCGCTCGGACACGATGATGCTGATCCGTACCGACCCGGTCACGAAGACGATCTCGCTGCTCTCGTTCCCGCGTGATCTCCAGGTGACCCTCTACTGCCCGGGGCGGACTCCGTCTGGGGCTCGCAACGGACCGGCGGTCGCTTCGGGCACCGACCGCATCAACAGCGCCTACGCCTACTGCGGCGCGAGCGGCGCGCTCGAGACGGTTCGGCATCTGACCGGGGTCCCGATCAACTACCTGATCAGCGTCAACTTCCTCGGCTTCATCGCGGTCGTGAACAAGCTCGGCGGCGTCTGGATCGACATCGACCGCCGCTACTACAATCGGAATGTCGGGACGGAGAGCACCAACTTCGCCAACATCGACCTGCAGCCGGGCTACCAGCAGCTGACGGGCAAGCAGGCGCTCGACTTCGCGCGCTACCGCCACACCGACAACGACCTCTACCGGCTCGCGCGGCAGCAGCAGTTCGTCAGCGCCGCCCGCCAGCAGATCGCCAAGTCGATCGGCGCGAAGAGCCTGGTCGACATCGTCAACACCATCGCCCACCATCACTACGTCGAGGTGCTTGGCCACTTCGGACTCGGCACGATCCTGAGCTACGCGAAGTTCGCGTACGGGCTGCCTGCGGGCCACGTCTTCCAGGTCAAGATCGCCGGCGTGACGGGCTACAGCGAGCTGA
>DATLPH010000048.1:0-8680 GCA_035535855.1 Gaiellaceae bacterium | reverse complement strand
CGGTCGTGCGGCTGGAGGAGAACTACCGCTCGACGCCACAGGTGCTCGCGCTCGCAAACCGGCTGGTGCCGAAGCTCGGCGGGGCCGAGAAGTCGCTGCGCGCGACGCGGCCGGAAGGGCCTGAGCCCGACCTGCGCGGCTTCGAGTCGCCCGAGGACGAGGGCACGTTCGTGCTCGAGCGCGTGCGGGCGCTGCACGCCGAGGGCGTCCCGTACGAGGAGATGGCCATGCTGATGCGCCTGAACGCGCGCTCGGTCGACTTCGAGGAGCTGTTCGCCGACGCGAGGATCCCGTTCCAGGGCGCGGCGCTGCTCTCGCGTGACGGGGCGCGGCAGCTGCTGAAGGGCCTGCGCGGCGCGGGCTTCGGCTCGCTCGCCGAGGAGGTGCGGCGCGTGGCGACGCAGCAGGGCCTGGTCTACCCGGTCCCGGAGAAGGTCGGCGAGCGCGAGCTCGTCCGCCAGGCCGACCTCGCGCGCCTATGCAAGCTGGCGGAGGAGTTCGACGACGGCTCGCAGACGGTCGAGCAGTGGGTCGAGTGGCTGCGGGCGCGGTTCGCCCACGGCAGCCAGGGCGGCGTCCACCTGCTCACGCTGCATCGCGCCAAGGGGCTCGAGTTCGACGCCGTCTTCCTGCCGCGCGTCGAGGAGAAGGAGCTCCCGTGCAAGCAGGCGATCCGCGTTCCAGGCCAGCTCGACGAGGAGCGGCGGCTGCTCTACGTCGGCATCACTCGCGCGCGGAAGCACCTCGCGGTGACGTGGGCCGGCAAGCCGAGCCGCTTCCTGCTCGAGCTCGGAGTCGAGGCTGCGCCTCCGGCCGCGGCGCGCAAGGCCCGCGCCCAGGAGCCGGACGACCCGACCTACCAGGCGCTCAAGCGCTGGCGCCTCGAGCGGTCGAAGGCCGACGAGATCCCGGCCTACGTCGTCTTCCACAACTCGACGCTGGCCGAGATCGCCGAGCGCCGGCCAAAGACGATCGCCGAGCTCTCCTCGGTGCCCGGCGTAGGCCCCGCGAAGCTCGAGCGCTACGGGCCTGAAGTGCTAGACGCTCTCGCGAGCTGACAAGAGCAAGTCGAGCATCAGCGCGGGGTCGCGCCTGACGCGTTCGCGTTCGCCGTCGCGCTTGCGTAGGTCGAGCGCGCGGGGGTCGGAGAGCGGGATCAGCCGCCCCTCGCGGATCAGCAGCTCGTCGACCCCGCCGAGCCTGCCGCCGTACGTCGTGTAGACCGGCACGCCCAGAGCGACCGCTTCGCGGTTCATCGTCCCGCCGGCCGAGACGACGAGGTCGGAGAACGCGATCAGGCTCTGGCCGTCGACCGCGCGGTCGGGCACCTGCACGGACGGAAGCGCGAGCCCGCGGACGAACTCGCGCTGCTCGTCGGTGCGTGGGATCACGATCGCGTGAACGGTCTCGTTGCGGCCGAGGTGCTCGAGCACCTGCGGGAAGAGCGGGTTCGAGCGGCGGTGGTAGAGCGACACGTCCGGGGGCGTGCGAACGACCACTAGCGTCCTTGCCGGGTCGAGCTCGAACTGCTCGAGCGCCCTCAGGTCGGGCTCAAAATCGGACAGGTAGTACTCCTCCTTCAGGCCCGGGTACTGCACGAGCTTCGGCGGGCGCGCGCCGTAGCGCTCGAGCCGTTCGGGCGGGATCGCCTCGGGCGTGACGACGCGCGTCGCGGCCCGGCAGCCGAGCTGGTGCTGCAGCCACGCGAACTCGTAGTCGAAGGTCGTGGCGCTCGGGATCCCGAGCCGTCGAGCGGTCATCGTCAGCTCGTGCGAGCCGTGCGCGAGCGCGATGTCGAACTCGCGTCCGCGCGCCCACTGCCGGAGCGCGCCCAGGCGGGAGCTCAGCGACCGCGCCTTGCCGAGCCGCGAGCGACCGCCGTGCTTGCCGAGCACGTCGGCCTCGATCCCGTGCAGCTCGAGCAGCTGCACCGTCTGCGCGTAGTCGCGCGCAGTGATCTCGACCTCGTCACCGCGCTCCCGCAGCAGCCGCAGCATGGGCCGGAAGACCAGCACGTGAGCCGGCGCGGTGATGTCGATCCAGACCCTCACGTCTCGGCGGCGATCTTCCTGGCCTGCTCCCGGTCCGCGGCGAGAACCATGACCTCCCGAGGACCACCGCTGGTCGCGATCTCGGTGGACCCGAAGCCGAGGTTCGTGATGCGGTGAAAGCACCGGATCCCCGCTTCGCGCAATCTCGAGCAGAGCAGCTCCGCCTCCCACTCCGTCGGGACGACGGTCAAGCCGACGACCTCGTCCGGATCGCTCATGAGAGCGCGCTCTCGAGGACGCGCGGCTCGCCGAGCGCCCCGGGCTCCCGCTCGACGTGGCGCTCGTGCCAGAGCGTGAACGCGAGCAGGCCCCAGAGCTGGCGCGAGAGATCTTCCTTCCCGGCCACGTGCCGGTCGATCAGCGCGGCGACCGCCTCGGGCCGGAAGAAGCCCTGTCGCCTTAAGGTGTCGGCGCTCAGAGTCTGGCGGGCGAACGGCTCCAGCTCGCCGCGCAGCCAGGCGGCCGCGGGGATCGAGAAGCCGCGCTTCTTGCCCTTCACGATCCGCTCGGGGACGAGCGGCGCGACCGCCTTTCGCAGCAGCACCTTCTTGCGCAGGCCGTGCACGCGGTGCCGGGTCGGAAGCGCGAGCGCGAGGTTCGTCACGGCCGGATCGAGGAACGGCACGCGCGCCTCGAGCGAGTGTGCCATCGAGGCGCGGTCGGTCTTCACCAGCAGATCGTCGACGAGGTAGATGCCGAGGTCGACGTCCTGGAGCCGGGCCAGCAGATCGGCGCCCTCGGTCTCGGCGAAGCGGGCGCGGTAGACGTCGACCGGGTCGAAGCCGTTGCTCCGGCCGGTGAGCTCTGCGCGCGCGTCCCGCGAGAAGATCTCCTTCCACGCGTGGTGGCGTTCGAGCGGCGGCAGGTGCGCGCCGCGGACGAAGCGCTTGGCCTTGTAGTCGAAGCTCGCGCGGGCGGTCGAGGTCGGCAGCCGCTCGACGAGCGGGCGCGCGAGGCGGGCGAGGCCGCCGGTGCGCTCGGCCAGCAGGTCTGCGACGTAGGTGTAGTAGCCGCCGAAGAGCTCGTCGCCGCCCTCGCCCGAGAGCGCGACCTTCACGTCCTGAGCCGCGAGCTGCGAGACCAGGTAGGTCGGCAGCGCGGACGAGTCGGCGAACGGCTCGTCGAACGCGTCCGCGAGCGCGGGCAGCAGCAGGGCCGCGTCGGGCCGCAGCACGAGCTCCCGGTGTTGCGTCCCGTAACGCTCGGCGACGAGGCGCGCGTCGGAGAGCTCGTCGAAGGAGCGCTCCTGGAAGCCGATCGAGAAGGTGCGCACCGGCTCGGCGGTCTCCTGGGCGGCGAGCGCAGTCAGGGCCGCGGAGACGATCCCGCCCGAGAGCAGCACGCCCACCAGCACGTCGGCGACGAGGTGGGCGCGAACGGAGTCGCGAAGCCGCCCTCGCAGCTCCTCGATCAGCTCGGCCTCGTCGTCCTCGCGCAGCTCGCCCTCCGGCGCGGGGGCCGGCCGTGCGTAGCGCTCCAGGCGTGCCTCGCCGCCCTCCCAGACGAGCACGTGCCCGGGCGGCAGCTTGCGCACCTCGCGGAAGATGGTCAGCGGCGCGGGGATCGAGTTGAACGCGAGGAACGACTCCAGCGCGTCGAGGTCGATCTCGCCGCGCGGGAGCGCGCGCAGCTCGGACGCGAACTCGAGCCCGTCCGCGCTCGCGCGGTAGTAGAGCGGCTTGATCCCGTACCGGTCGCGGGCGATCACGAGCCGGCGCAGGGTCGAGTCCCAGAGTGCGACCGCGAACATCCCGCGCAGCCGCCGCGCGAAGGCGAGTCCGTCCTGCTCGTAGAGATGCACGAGCACCTCGGTGTCGCCCTGGGTGCGGAAGCGGTGGCCGGCTCGCTCGAGCTCGGCACGCAGCTCGCGGTAGTTGTAGAGCTCGCCGTTCTGGACGACGTGGATCGTCTCGTCCTCGTTGGCGATGGGCTGGTCGCCGGTCTGCAGGTCGATGATCGCGAGCCGGCGAGCGGCGAGGGCGGCCGGGCCCTCGACGAACGCGCCGTCGCTGTCGGGGCCGCGATGCACGAGCTTGCCGCTCATGCGTGCGAGCCGCTCCGGGTCGGCGGGCCCGCTCGAGGAGACGATCCCGCAGATCCCGCACACGCGCTTGAGTCTAGTGGTCCGCCCTGACCAGGCTCTTGAGCGTCTGGCCGGCGATGCGGAAGGCGGTCGAGACGAGTGTGCGCAGGTAGAGCGGGACGGAGCGGTCGGCGATCCACTCCAGGTCGTGAGCGAGCTTCTCGGCCATCGAGGTCTCGTAGCCTCGGCGCACCTGCGCGAAGCCGGTCAGGCCGGGGCGGACGACCAGGCGCTGCCAGTACGCGGGCAGCTCGGCAGCGAGCTGCTCGAAGAAGCGCGGCCGGATCGGCCGCGGCCCGACGAGGCTCATGTCGCCGCGGAGGACATTCCAGAGCTGCGGCAGCTCGTCGAGCTGGGCCTGCCGCAGCCGTCGCCCGACCCAAGTGGTCTCTGCGCGCGTGCGCTCGACGAGTGCGTCGCCCAGGTAGGGCCCGAGCCGCTCCTCGGCCCCGCGGCGGAGCGTGCGGAACTTGAGCATCCGGAAGATGCGCCCGTCCCGGCCGACCCGCTCGCCGCGGTAGAAGAGCGGCAGCCCGCTCGAGAGCGCGAGCGACGCGCCGATCACGAGCAGGAGGGGCAGGGCGATCAGGAGGAAGAAGGCCGAGAGGACGACGTCGAGGGTGCGTAGCTCGAGATCGACGCGCCGCTTTGGCGACCCGCGAACGAGCGTGGAGAAGCGCTCGACGAACGAGTCGCTCGGCCTCGGCTGCGGTGCTGCCACAGTGAGATGCTAGAGCGTCTGAGAAGGCGCGCGAGGCCCGCCGGCCCTCTGCGCTCCTGGGGCACCCCTAACCCACCACCCAGCCGCGATCGTATCGGCGAAATTCGCGCGAGTGTGTGACCGATTCGTGCCGAGAGTGTGTCACGTGGATAAGGTTCGCTTATGGATACACGCCAGCTGGCGGCCTTCTGCGCGGTGGTCGAGCGCAAGAGCTTCTCGCAGGCGGCCGAGCGTCTGGGTGTGACCCAGCCGGCGGTCAGCCTGCAGGTGCGGTCGCTCGAGAAGCGGCTCAATCGCAAGCTGCTCGATCGTTCGGGCAGGCGCGTCGAGCCGACCGAGGCAGGTCTCGCCCTCTACCGCGGGGCCCAGCGCATGCTGGCGCTCGAAGGCCAGCTGATCGAGGAGCTCGACGCCGGCGCGGGAGGCGACCTGGGCGGCACGCTGCAGGTAGGAGCCTCGACCGGGCCCGGAAGCACCGTCGTCCCAGTGCTGCTGTGCGAGTTCCAGCGCGCCAATCCTGGTGTCGCGGTCTCACTCTCGATCTCCGACACGCAGTCGGTCGTCGACCGGGTCGCCGAGCGGGAGCTCGAGCTCGGCGTCGTCGGCGCCGCGCGGAGGCACAGGGGAGTGGTCTTCGAGCCGTTCTTCCGCGACGAGGTTGTCCTCGCCGTGCCGCCCGACCACCGCTTTGCAGGCAGCACCGTCAGCCTCGAGCAGCT
The DNA here is from genome assembly GCA_035535855.1 of Gaiellaceae bacterium. GTDB lineage: Bacteria > Actinomycetota > Thermoleophilia > Gaiellales > Gaiellaceae > AC-32. The sequence goes on along the minus strand of DATLPH010000048.1, from coordinate 3,106 downwards.
GCGCGAGGAGCCGCTGATCGTGATGCAGGAAGGCGCCGGGGTGCGCCAGGTGATCGAGGACGAGCTGCGTGGGGCGGGCACGCGGCTACGCGACCTCGAGCCCCGCCTCGAGCTCGGTCTGCAGGAGTCCGTGAAGGCGGCCGTCGTCGCCGGCTACGGCGTGACGTTCATCTCGCGCGCCGCGATCGAGTCCGACCTCGCCGCGGGAACCCTTGCGACGGCCCGCGTGAAGGGCCTCGACCCCGCGCGCGAGATCTCGCTCGTCCGCTCGGCCGGGCGCTCGCCGACGCGCGCGGCGGAAGCCTTTCTGGACTTCGCGCGCGAACGGCTGTGATCGTCCGCTGGGGCCTCGATCAGCTCGAGCCGCTGCTGGCCGAGCTCGGGGCCCAGCAGCCGTTCCTGATCGCAAGCGACCGCTGGGCCGAGCTGTCGCTGCCCATGGCGGGCCGCTGGGGCGAGGTGCCGACCGATCGAATCGACGACGTTGTCGCGGCCGCAGGCGACTCTGACGCCCTGCTCGCGGTCGGAGGCGGCAGTGCGATCGACCTCGCGAAGGCGGTCTCGGCGCAGACCGGCCTTCCGCTCGTCTCGGTGCCGACCACGTACTCCGGGGCCGAGTGGACGGACTTCTTCGGCGTCCGCGACCCTGACCGGCGGATGAAGGGCGGCGGCGCGGGCGCGAACCTCGCCGCGATCGTCTACGACCCCGAGCTCACGCTCGACCTCCCGCGCGAGCAGAGCGGGGGCACGGCTCTGAACGCACTCGCGCATTCGGCGGAGGCGCTCTACGTGGCCCGCCACAACCCTGAGGGCGACCGGCACGCGCTGGAGGGCGCACGCCTGATCGGCTCGTCGCTGCCGGCGGTGCTCGAGGACGGCCACGACCTCGAGGCCCGCAGGACGCTCCTCGAGGGCGCGATGCACGCCGGGGCCGCACTCGGTTCGGCCGGCCTCGGGCTCGGCCACGCCATGGCGCAAGCGCTCGGCGGTCGCTACGGGATCGCGCACGGCGCGGCGAACGCGCTCTCCCTGCCGCCCGCGCTGCGCTTCAACGAGCCGGTGGCGGGCGCAGAGATCGCGCGCTTCGGGGAGGCGCTTGGTACCGAGCGCCCCGCAGACCGGACCCAGGAGCTGGCCCGCCTCGCAGGCTACGAGCGGCTGCGCGACCTCGGGGTGCCCGAGGACGAGCTCGACGAAGTCGCCGAGGCGACGGCAGTGCGAGCCGGCGCGAAGGCAAACCCCCGGCCGGCGACGCCGGCCGAGATCGCCGGCCTGCTGCGCGAGATCTGGTAGCTCAGCAGGGCCCGGCCGCGGGCTGGCCGCCCGGCCCGGCCAGGTGCGTCGAACCGAGCTGCAGGCAGTACGTCGACGCGTCCGCCTGGGCGAGGGTGACGCCGAAGTCGGCGAGCGAGGCGCCTGCATAGGTCCCGGTCTCGGCGTGAAACTGCTCTAGCTGGGCCGCCGCCTGCTGGAACGAAACGCCTGCCGCGGCCGACTGTGCCTGGTCGACCGCCTGGTTCGCGACCTTGCGATCGTGCGAGCTCCCACCCTGCATGGTGAACATCCAGCCTGCGACGAGGAGCGCCACGAGCACGGAGATGAGGGAGAGGCCGCGTGCCACACCCGGTAGATCGGCAGCAAGCTCCCGCGGCTCAAGCGGGATTGCGCGCGACGAACGAAAGGATCGTGATGCCGAGCTCCTCGGGCGTGTAGGCACGGAACCGCTCGGCGAGCGGCAAGCCGCTCAGCTCGGCTAGCGCTTCCGCGCTCGGTCCCGACGGCGTCTCGCTCACGAGCTCGAGCCCCGCGTCGCGGACGAGCCGCAGGTAGTCGGGCGAGCGCAGCCGGTTCTGATGGTGGAGCGGCGAGTTGACGAGTCGCCACGAACGATCGGAGAAGCGGAGAAAGTTGTAGCGGGACAGGCCCCGATCGAAGTACGCGTAGTGATCCTGCAGGTCGATCCGGCAGCTGAAGGCGCCGCCGGGCCCCAGTAGCCGCCGGCACTCGCGGAAGATCGCCGCCAGGTCCTCGCCGGGGATGTGCTCGCAGGTGTCGGTGCTCGAGACGAAGTCGATCGAGGCTTCGTCGAGGCCCGTGTCCCGTGCGTCGCAGGGCGCGAGGTAGCGGATCCCGAGGCGCGGCCCGAGCTCGTCCAGCGAGTCGAGCGCACCTCCGAACGCCCGCAGCTCGCGACCGGCCTCGGCCTCCAGCTCGGGCCGCAGGCGCTCGAGGGCCGCGAGCGAGTCGTTCACGAGCTCGAGCCGCACGCTTGGGCGGATGTCGACCAGCACCTGCCGCCCGACCCCGAGCGTTGCGAACGCGACCGGGATCGCGAGGTCCCAGCCCGCGCCGAACTCGTAGAAGACTGCCTCCTCGCGAGGTGCGCCGGGCCCATGCTCCTCGTAGGCCCCCAGGTGCTGCAGCGCGCGCGAGAACTTGCGCCTGAAGACCGACTCGCCGGCCGGCAGCGAGCGCAGCACGTGCCGCTGGAAGACGTAGTTCAGGCGCTCGCCCTGGGGGACCGCGCCCATCCCGCGCTGCAGCACCGCTTTGGCCAGCCATCGCATCGACGGGCGAGCATAGCCCGCGTCCTTTCGATAAGCAGTGCTAATGCTTGGAATTAGGGTACGATCCTGACCGTGGCCGAGAGTCTCTCTTTTGACGTGCTCGTGGTCGGAAGCGGCGCTTCCGGGCTCGCGGCCGCTGTCTCGGCCGAGCGCGCCGGCGCCCGGGTCGGGCTCGTGACCAAGGGCGCGCTCCAGTCCTGCAACTCGGCGAAGGCCCAGGGCGGGATCCAGGCCGCCTTCGGCGACGACGACTCGCCAGGCCAGCACGCCGAGGACGTGTGGCAGAGCTCGCATGAGACGGCGGACCGCCGGCTCGTGGAGGTGCTCACGGGCGAGGCGCCCGCCGCGATCCACTGGCTCGAGGAGGCGGGGGTCGAGTTCACGCGCGAGAACGGCGGCTACCGGCTTGCCCGCTGCGGCGGCGCGACCAGCAAGCGCCTGCTGCAGGTCGGCGACCGCACCGGGCACGCGATCACGACGGCGCTGCGCGACGCCTTCCTCGCCTCGAGCGGCGAGTCGCTGCCGAACTGCCCGCTGGT
>DATLPH010000047.1:0-19802 GCA_035535855.1 Gaiellaceae bacterium | reverse complement strand
ACCGCGGCGACCCCCGTCTACCTGCGCCCGCTCGAGCGCGGCGCCGACTTCGCGCTCCACAGCGCGACGAAGTTCCTCGGCGGCCACGACGACGTCCTGCTCGGCGCCGTCGCGTGCCGCTCGGCCGAGGACGCGGAGCGGGTGCGCGACTTCCGCGGGCGCACCGGGATCGTCGCGGCGCCCGATCCCTGCTGGCTGCTCTCGCGTTCGCTGAAGACGCTGCGCGTGCGCATGGAGCGGCACACCGCCGGCGCGACCCAGATCGCCGCGCGTCTGCGCGCCCACGAGGCGGTCGAGGTCGTGCGCTATCCCGACTTCGGCGGGCTCCTCTCGTTCGACGTCGCCGACGCGGAGGCGGCGCGCCGCGTCGAGACCTCGCTGCGACGGATCAAGAACGCTACGAGCCTCGGCGGCGTCGAGTCGGTGCTCGAGAGCCGCACTCGCTGGGAGGGTGACCGCGTGCCACCCGGGCTGCTGCGGCTGAGCGTCGGGCTCGAGGACCCGGACCAACTCTGGGCCGACCTCGAGCAAGCGCTTTCGTGAAAGTCGTCTTCTTCCCCGAAGGCGCCTTCGGCCCGACGAACAACTGCGTCGGAATCGGCCGCGTCTTGCTGGAGCGCGGCGCCGACGTGACGTTCGTCGTCGAGGAGTCGTTCACCGGCACGCTCGAGGCGCAGGGCTTCGAGGAGGCGCTGATGAGGCTGAAGCCGCCGGCCGAGGTCGAGGAGGCGCCGGGCCAGTTCTGGAAGGACTTCGTCCGCGACACAGCGCCCGAATTCCGCAAGCCGACGATCGACCAGCTCGAGACGTTCATCCTCCCGGTCTGGCAGGAGCTCGTCGACGGCGCGCGCTACGTGGACGACCGTCTGCGGGAGATCTTCGGGGAGCTCGAGCCCGACGTGATCGTGCAGGACAACGTCGTCGGCTTCCCCGCGGTGCTCGCGTTCGGCCGGCCCTGGGTGCGGATCGTCTCTTGCAACCCGCTCGAGCTGAAGGATCCGGCCCTGCCGCCGACGTTCTCGGGCTACCCGACCCGCGACCGTTCCGGCTGGGACGAGTTCCGCCGCCGGTATCGCGAGCTGCACGAGCCGCTGCAGGCCCAATTCTCGGCGTTCTGCGAGGAGCGCGGCGCGACGCCGCTGCCCGGCCTCGAGTTCGACCACGAGTCTCCCTTCCTGAACCTCTACCTCTATCCGGAGGAGCTCGACTACGAGCGCTCACGCCCGCTCGGGCCTACCTGGCAGCGGCTCGACTCCTGCGTGCGGTCCGTGGACGAGCCGTTCGAGCCTCCGCCGGGCGAAGGTGCGCTCGTCTACGTGAGCCTTGGCAGCCTCGGCTCGGCCGACGTGGCGCTGATGAACCGCCTCGTCGCCGCGCTCGCCGAGACGCCGCACCGCTACGTCGTCAGCAAAGGCCCGCAGCACGAGCTGATCGAGCTGGCGCCGAACATGACGGGCGCGGAGTTCCTGCCGCAGCCGGCAATCCTGCCCGAGGTCGACCTCGTGGTCACTCACGGCGGCAACAACACCGTCACCGAGGCGGTCCACTTCGGCAAGCCGATGGTCGTCTTGCCGCTCTTCTGGGATCAGCCCGACAACGCCCAGCGAGTCGAGGAGCGCGGCTTCGGCGTGCGGCTGCCGAGCTACGAGTTCGAGGACCGCGAGCTGCACGAGGCCATCGAGCGGCTGCTGGCCGCCCCCGACCCGCGCCTACGCAAGGCCTCGGCGCGCTTGCAACGGCGGCCTGGAACCGAGCGCGCCGCGGACCAGATCGAACGAGTGGCAGGGGCGGCGCCGCCGCAAGAGCGCCGCCCCTAGCCGTCTCTAGCCGGGCGTGATCGTCCCGAACAGCCCGTGCGTCTCTTCGTCGGGCCCGGCGGTGAAGTAGAGCGTGCCGGGTGTCCCGTTGTTCCCGCCCTGGGCGACCTGAAGGGCCCAGAGCCCGTCGATCTCGAGCGGGCGGTTGTCGTCACCGCGCAGCTTGCCGTCGTGGACGAACTGCCCCGGCGAGACCTCGCGGTAGGCGTTGATCCGGCCGTCGCCGAAGTTGCCGACCAGCAGGTCGCCGGCGAACGTGCCGAAGCTTGCCGACGCCATCGCGAGCCCCCACGGCGCGTTCAGCTGGCCGTGCCCGTTGATCCCGCCCAGGAGGTTGCCGGCGAGGTCATAGACGTCGACGAACCCGCGGCCCTGGCCGGCAAGCTCGTCCTCGCCCTCTGCATCCAGCTTCGCGTAGGCGACGAAGACCCTGTTGCCGATCACCTGGACGTTGAACGGCGAGAAGCGCTTCGGCAGCGCCGGGTCGACGAAGCCGCTGTTTGGCACCAGCGTGAACGTGCTGTCGAACACGTCGATCCGCTGGTTGTGGAAGTCGGCCGCGTAGAGCCTGGGGCCGGAGGCCGTGTCGCTGAGCGCCAGGCCCTTGTAGATCGCGTCGACGTTCGACCGGTCGGCGACCACGATCGCCGTGGTGCCCTGCGCTCCGTTCCACGCGCGCACCTTGCCGTCCTCGCTGTCGAAGAGGAACAGCGCCTTGCCGCCCGTCGGCAGCAAGAACCCGGCCGTGCCGTTGAAGACGGTCCCGGTTGGGCCACCCGCCACGGCGACGATGAGGCCCTGCTTCTGCCCGTCCGAGCCGCGATAGAGCGTCGATTTGTTCGTGCCGTTGTCCGCCACCCACCACGGCGTCGTCGGCCCGGAGACGAGGCCCCAGGCGTTGACGAGATCGGGGTCGGTGACGGGTGCGACGCCCGGCTGATCCGAGACCAGCGGCGTCACCGTGTACGTCGTCTGCTTAGCAGCACCGAGTGGCGAGGCCACCACGAGCGCTGCAATCACGAGCGCCGGTATCAGCAGAAGCCTCGTCCGGCGGCTACGGCGGTGCTCTCCCATTCCACGCTCCCTTCGTCGCGTGTTTCATTCCCCTCAGGGCTACGGAGGGAGAGACGGGCCGGATTGCGAGAGCCGGAGGCGGGATTCGAACCCACGACCTACCGCTTACAAGGCGGTTGCTCTGACCAGCTGAGCTACTCCGGCGCTGCCGTGAGCGTAGCGCGGGCTACTGCAGGACTTGCCGCTCCTGCTGGTGCGAGAGCACCTTGCGCTTGACGCGCTGCAGGGCGTTGTCGATCGTCTTCGTGTCGCAGCCGAGGCGCTCGGCCATCTCCTCGTACGACTCGCCCTCGAGGTACAGCTTGAGCGCGTCGGCCTCGAGCTTCGAGAGGCCGGTTCCGAGCGTGAAGACGAGGCTCTGCAGCTCCTCGGTCGAGATCACGCAGACCGATGGGTCGTCGACGGACGGCCCGGGCAGCGCGTCTCCAAGGGTGCAGTCGCCGTCCGACTCCTGGCCGGCCGGAGTGTGGCTGAACGAGACGTATGTGTTCAGGGGCGCGTGCTTGAAGCGGGTCGCCGTCTTGATCGCTGTGATGATCTGCCGGGTGACGCAGAGCTCGGCGAAGCTGCGGAACGACGAGAGCTCCGGGCTGAAGTCGCGCACCGCCTTGTAGAGCCCGATCAAGCCTTCCTGGATCAGGTCCTCGGCATCGCCGCCGGCTAGGAAGTACGAGCTCGCCTTGAGGCGGACAAAACCCTGATAGCGACGGATCAGCTCGTCCAGCGCCTTCTGATCGCCGTTGCGGGCGCGCATCACGAGCTGGAGATCGGCGAGCTCCCGCTGGAGCTTCTGGGGTGAGTGAACGGTCTGCGCGGTACGAGCGGGCACGGCTCCCCCTCGCTCGAGGACGGTGAGCTGCGCAAGCCTCACCCTGAGGTTGAGGATCAAGATAGCAAGGTCCCAGCACGTTTACAAGACCTTGCTGGTTGTCTTGCTTAACCGGACCCTTGGCCTCTGCGCAGCTTCTCTAGGCGTCTTCGCGTCTCTTCGTCCACGCGATCCCGAAGCTGCGATCGTCCCGGGTCCTCGTGCCGTGGCTCGTCGAGGTCCAGGAGAAAGGTTCGCGAGCTGCGCTTCTGTACCTCCTGACCCGATGTGCCCCGGACGGCCGAGTCCGAGGAGACGAGGCAGACCGTCTCCTGGCCGCGGTGCTCGGCCGCGAGCCGTTCCAGCAACGCGTCGGCGTGGTCGGCGTACCGGACCTCCAAGGGCCCGTGCGTCCGCTCCTCCCCCACGCCGTCGAAGACGATCACCCCGCGCGCCCCGTGCAACGCGACGAAGCTGGCCAAGCGGTCCACGAGCTCGCGCGGGTCCTCGAACGGCCCCGCATGCAGCAGGTTGTAGCCGTCGAAGAGGTAGAGCGTCGGCTCAGCCACCGCGCTGCCGCCTCGCCTCGTAGAGCAGGATTGCCGCCGCCACGCTCACGTTCAGGGACTCGACCTTGCCGTAGAGCGGGATCGAGACCGCGTCGTCGCAGGTGCGGCGCACGAGCGGGCGCACACCCTTTCCTTCGGCGCCGAGCACGAAGACGGCGCCTCCGGAGAGATCGGCCTTCCACATCGACGTTTCCGCGTCGCCTGCGGCAGCCCAGATCCAGAGCTGCGGGCTTTTGATCTCGCCGAGGTACCGGGCGAGGTTCTTGACCACCGCGACGGGAAGGTGCTCGACCGCTCCTGCGGAGGCTCGCGCGACTGCAGGCGTCACGCGGGCCGAGTTGTGGGCCGGGAGGACGATGCCGTTCGCGCCCGCTCCCTCCGCGCTGCGAATAACTGCACCGAGATTGCGCGGGTCGGTGACCGAGTCGAGCACGGCCAGGAGCGACGCCTCGCCAGCTGCGAGCTCGTGCGCGTCGGCGTAGCGGAACGGCTCGACTCGAGCCAGCACGCCCTGGTGATCCTGGGTGCCGGCCGCGGCGGTCAGCTCCCGCTCGGGCTTGACCCGCACGCGCGCACCGGCCTCGTTCAGCCAGGGCTCGGCCTTCAGCGCCCGCTCGGTCGTCCAGAGCTCGAGCACCTCGCGCGCCCCGCGCACGGCCTCGCGCACCGGCCGCCGCCCGTAGAGGAGCTCGGAGTTCACCGCTTCGGGACGAGCTGGAAGCCCGGATCGGCGTCCACGTCGCGGACGACCCAGCCGGCGGCCTCGATCTCGTCGCGGAGGCGGTCGCTCTCGCCGAAGTCCTTCTGGGCGCGCGCCTCGGCGCGGGCCTGAGCGAGCAGCTCGATTTCCGCGGGCGGCTTCTCTGCCTTCGCCAGCGACTCGAGCCCGAACACCTCGAGCCCCCGCCGCAGCAGCTCGTGATCGCGCCAGCCGTGCATCGCGGCGAGCGCCTCGGGCGTGTTGAAGTCGTCGTCGAGCGCCGCGGCAAGGGTCTCCCAGTCGCCGACCGCCTCCGACTTGCCCCGGAAGACGTTGCGGAAGCTCTCGGCCTGCGCCCGCGCCTGTCCGAGCACCTCGTCGGAGTAGTCGATCGGCTTGCGCCAGTGGCCGCCGAGGAAATAGACGAGCACCGTCTCGCGGCCCCACTCGTCGAGCGCCTCGCGCAGCGCGACGATGTTGCCGAGCGACTTCGACATCTTCTCGCCGGCCAGCCGCAGCATCCCGTTGTGCATCCAGAGCTGGGCGAACTCGTGGCCGAGCGCGCGCGACTGCGCGACCTCGTTCTCGTGGTGCGGGAAGACGAGGTCGAGTCCGCCGCCGTGGATCTCGAACACGGGCCCGAGGTGCGCCTCGGCCATCGCTGAGCACTCGATGTGCCAGCCCGGCCGGCCGCGGCCCCAGGGCGAGTCCCACGACGTGTCCTCGCCCTCCTTGTGCGCCTTCCAGAGGGCGAAGTCGCGCGGGTCCTCCTTCAGCTCGGAGGGCTCGTCCTCCTCGGACGGGTTACGCGTCGCCTCGTCGTCGCCGTGGCGGCCCGAGAGCTTCCCGTAGTCGGGGAAGTTCGAGACGCGGAAGTAGACGTCGCCGCCGGCCGGATAGGCGTGGCCGGTCTCGACCAGCTCGCCGACCATCGCGACGATCGGTGGGATCGTCTCGGTCGCCTTCGGCTCGTGGTCGGGGCGGCCGAGCCCCAGGTCGCCGGTGTCCTCGACGTACCAGTCGCTCGCCTCCGCCGCGAGCTTCGCGCTCGCCCCGGGGGCGGCCGCGTAGATCTTGTCGTTGATGTCGGTGATGTTCTCGACGAGCGTGACGTCGTAGCCGCGGCGCTCGAGCCAGCGCTTCAGCCACAGCGAGAGCACGAACGGGCGCGCGTTCCCGATGTGGATCCGCTGGTAGACGGTCGGCCCGCAAAAGTACATCCGCACCGGTCCCGGGGCAGGCGGGAGCTCCCGCAGCCCCCGGGTTGCGGTGTCATAGAGCCGCACGGCGGCCTCCCTGACCTACGCCGTTGCGGGTGCCGGGCCGACCTCTGACGTGCAGAACGCGCATCTCCGCGCGGAGGCCGGGATGTCGCTCAGGCACTCCGGGCACTGGCGGGTGAGCTCGTCTACCGGCGTCTCGGTCTTCCTGCGTGCCATCAGCGCGTTGACCGGCTTGACCACGAGGAAGAACACCGCGGCGGCGATCACGACGAACGAGATCAACGCGTTGATGAACGCGCCGTAGAGGAAGTGGCTCTTGTTGATCGTGAAGCTGAGGTTCGAGAAGTCCGACTTCCCGCCGATCGCCGCGATCAGCGGCGTGATCAGGTCGGTCACCAGCGCGGTGATGACTGCGGCGAAGGCGAGACCGATCACGATCCCGACCGCCATGTCCACGAGGTTGCCCCGGAGCAGGAACTCCTTGAATTCCTTGATCATCGGCTCCTCCCTTTCGATCGATTGGCCGGGCCGATCGTCTCATTGTTCGGTCCGGCGCAGGAGCTCGTCCGTGGGCAGCGCGGCGATCACGGTCCAGAGCTCGGGGCCTCGTTCGCGGCCGGTCAGGGCCAGGCGGAGAGCGCGCAGGTCGCCGCCGACGGCTTTCAGCTCCCTGAGCAGCGCCTTCGGGTCGGCGCTCCCGTTCGAGCGCTCGACGAGCTCGCGGAAACGCTCGAGCGTCTCGGGCGCATCGACCTGCGCCTGTTCGGGGCTCAGGATCGAAGCCGCATAGTCGCCCGCCTCGTTCAGGTCGCGCGCGCCTCGCAGCGCGGGCGCGAGCTCGACCGGCGCGCCCACCCGGCCGGCCAGCTCCTCGTCGCTCATGGCACCGATCGCATCGGTCGCCAGCCGCCGGATCCGCGGCAGGTCGTAGTGGACGTCGTGCTTCGGGACGCCGAGCTCCTCGAGATACCGGCGTACCGCCTCGGCCGGAATTCCCGCCTCGCGGAGCGAGGCGACCGTTGCGCCCTCGGCGCGCTTGGAGAGCTTCTTGCCGTCCTCGCCGAGGATCAGGCCGTGGTGGACGAACTCGGGCGGCTGGGCGCCGAGAGCTTCGAAGAGCCGCCGGTGCAGCGCCTCGTTCGGGCGGTGGTCGTTTCCCCGCACGACGTGCGTGATCCCGAAGTCCACATCGTCCACGACGCTCGCGAGGTGATAGGTCGGCGAGCCGTCCTCGCGGACCAGCGTGACGCCGTCGAAGCGCTCGCCGAGCTGCGAGCCGGCCTCGAGGTGCCGCTCGCGCCGCTCGCTCTGGCGCACCGGGCCCTCCTCCCACTGGAGCCCGAGCCATTCGAGATCGCGCAGCAGCTCGACCTCGCCGCCGGGGACGTTGCGGGCCGGGTCGGTGTCGTCGATCCGCAGCAGCAGCCACTCGCCGAGCGCACGGTTGGCGACGGCGCTGAGGGCGTTGCCGACGTGCAGCGACCCGGTCGGGCTCGGAGCGAAGCGCACGCGCGGCATGGCGCGGAATCTATCGAGCTATCCCCTCCGGTAGGCCAACGCGGCCGCGAGGGCCGGGTCCTTGCCGCGGAAGAATGCGCTCGAGCTCAGCGGTACCGAGACCTTCGGCTCGATCGCGGTGCGCAGGTCGGCGGCGAAGCTCTTCTGCCAGTAGATCGCCGCCACGTCGACGTTCAGCCCGGCCGTGGGGAGCTCGACGTGCTGAACGTCGCCGTACAGGTTGGGGCTGCCGCCCGAGGTCTCGCCGACGAAGGTGACCCGCGTCCGGCGCTCGAGCTCGGTGATGAAGTTCTGCGCGGCCGAGAAAGTGGCGCGGCCGATCAGCACGACGAGCCGGCCCGGCCGGTTCACCGATTTCGCGCGCAACGCCTTCAGCAGCGGCGCGTAGGTGTGGTTGTCGCCGCCGGGGTTCAGTCGCACGTCGACGATCACGCGGCGGGTCTTGCGCTTCGCGGCGAGGCGGGACACGCGGCGGGCGAGCGGGCCGGTCGAGCCGAGCGTGAGGTTGTAGCCGACGTACACGACGCGCCCGTGATCGAGGGTCGTGACGTAGTGGGCCTCCGCGCGGCGACGGAGGTACAGCGGCTTGGGACGGCGCGGCAGCGCGTAGACGAACGACGGGAACTCAGGCTTCATCAGGCGCAGGTAGGCGCCCGCCGTGACCGGGGCAATGGTGACGTCCTGAGCGGCTGCGCCCGGCTTCTGGAGCGTGAAGCGCGCCGGGCCCGTGCCGTTGCGCAGCCCGAGCCCGTGCAGCACCTCGGCGGTGAGCATGAAGCTCATGAAGCGGTCGGTGCGCGTCGCCTCGTTGTCGCGCGGCACGAGCGGACGGACCTTCTGCTCGAGCTCGCCGGCCGGGATCCCGTCGATCGCCAGCACCTTGGAGCCGACCAGGCTCCGCTGCTGCGGCGCCGAGATGATGAACAAGCCGTCGCTGAACTTGTAGAGGTAGAGCGGGAACACATGGAACACGCGGCGGTGCGCGGAGTCGAGCGTGAAGATCCCCGAGTGACCCTCGCGCTCGCCGAGGAGGTTCACGAACCGCATCAGCTCGACCAGGAGCTGGTCCGGCGACAGGCTCGGCGCACGCGCGGCGAGATTGTCCGCGGCCGCCTGGAACTGCGCCTCCGGGGTGGCGTGGAACGGGTTCGGGTGGACGACGCGGATCTGCTGCATCAGCAGCCGCACGTCGTCGGCCGCGCTGGTCGAGGCAGGCGTGGCCCGTTGCGCCGCGCCCCCGGCGACGACAAGTGCCGCTGCCAGAATCACGAGAACACCGCTGCGCATGCCGCGCACTTTAGCAGGACTAAAATCCATTTGGCTAGACTTACATCGAAATGAGCTCGACGCAGACCGGCGAGATCCGGATCGGCGCTCGTCTGCGAGCGCAGCGGCTCGAGCGTGGCCTGACGATCAGCGAGGTGGCCGAACAAGCGGGACTGACGGCCGGCTTCATCAGCCAGCTCGAACGCGACCTGACCTCCGCCTCCCTGTCGTCGCTCTACCGGATCTGCGCCGTGCTCGGCATACGCGTGGGCAACCTGGTCGACGACGTCCCCGCGGGCAAGCTGATCCGGCGCGAGGAGCAGGCGCGGCGCTCGCTCGCGATGGGCAACGCAGAGCACCTGCTGCTGAGCTCACGCGACGAGCGACGCTTCCATGTAACCGAGTCGCACATTCCCCCGGGCGGCAGCGCAGGCGAGGAGCCCTACACGCTCCCGGCCGACGTCGAGCACGTCTACGTGCTGAGCGGCTCGCTCGAACTGCGCGTGGCAGGCGAGACGCACTCGCTCGAAGAAGGCGACACGCTCACGTACTCGCCGCGCGACCCGCACACGTGGCGCAACCCGTCCGAGAGGGAGGAAGCAGTCGTGCTCTGGACAGCCCTACCCAACCCCTACGGCGTCTAGAGCTCGATCGAATAGCCGAGGTCGATCGGGTTCGGCGGGAACGGGACGACGCGCGAGTCGCCGTTCTCGTGCCAGCCGAGGCGCTCGTAGAACCGACGCGCACGGTCGTTGTGCTCGAGCACCCAGAGGTGACACCGCGCTGAGCCGTCCGCGCGCAGACGCTTCAGGACCTCGTCGTGGAGCTCACGTCCCACGCCCCTGCTCCACCACTCCGGCAGAACGTAGAGGCCGTCGAGCCACTCGGCGCGACAACCCGCCACGCCGACTGCAGCTCCGTCCTCCTCGGCTACGAGCACCTTCAGACTTCCGTCGCCGAGCGCCTCGCGCCAGCGTTGGTGCACGTCGTCGAACGGGTACGGATAGAGCTCCGGCGGGAAGATGTGCGCGAAGGCGGCGAGCGAGGCCTCGCGCTGGATCCCGGCGAGGGCCTCGGCCTCGTCCGGCCGCGCCGCCCTGATCAACTCGCGTTCCGCTCGATGAACTCGAGCGTGCGCGACCACGCGTCCTCGGAGGCGCCGGCGAACTGCTCCTGCTTGCGGTCGAAGAAGCTGTGCGGCGCGCCCTCGTAGACGACGAGCTCGTGCTCCACACCAGCGTCGGTGAGCGCCTGCTCGAACGCCTCGTTGTCGCTGGCCGTGATGTTCTGGTCGTCGCCGGCCTGGAGCGCGAGCACCGGCGCGTCCATCTGCGAGGCCAACTGTTGCGGCCCCGGTGCGCCGTCTCGCTCGCCCGGCCGGCCGTAGAAGCCGACCGCGCCCGCGAGCCCGTGCCCTCCGGCGGCAGCGAGCCAGGACTGCCGCCCGCCCATGCAGAAGCCGACCGCGAAGATCGAACGCACGCCGAGCGAGCGGAGGTGCTCGACCGCAGCGGCCACGTCGGCCTGGATTCCCTCCGGGGTCGTCGCCTCGACGTGTGTCATGTACTCGAACTCCTCGCCACGCTTCTCGACGCCGGCCGTGCGGCCGAAGTAGTCGAGCGCGAGCGCCGTGTGGCCGCGCTCGGCGAAGCGCAGCGCCAGCTCCTCGTAGAAGCGGTAGAGCCCGCGGACGTCTGGGAGGATCACGACGCCGGTCGCGGACGTCTCGTCAGGAGTCGCCAGGAACGCCGCGAAGCGGTTGCCGTCGCGCGCCTCGAGCACGAGGTCGTCGTGCGAGACCGCGGCCCCGGAGATGACCGGGACCGGCGGGAGGGAGTCGAGCTCGAAGCACACGGCCGGGACGGAGTCTAGGGTCTCGCGCGTGAGGCGGTTGCTGCTGAACTGGTACGCGAACAACGGCCGCGAGCTGCCCTGGCGCGACACTCGGGACCCCTACGCGATCCTCGTCTCCGAGGTGATGCTGCAGCAGACGCAGGCGTCGCGCGTGGTGCCGCGCTGGCTCGCCTGGCTCGAGCGCTGGCCCACCGCGGAGGCGTTGGCGGCCGCCCCGACCGGCGACGTGATCCGCGAGTGGCAGGGCCTCGGGTACAACCGCCGGGCGCTCAGCCTGCAGCGGGCCGCACGGCACGTCGCCGAGCACGGCTGGCCCGACGACCTGACGGGGCTGCCCGGTGTCGGCCCCTACACCGCCGACGCGGTCGCCTGCTTCGCCTTTGGCCGATCGGTGCTGCCGGTCGACGTCAACGTGCGCCGGGTGCAGGAGCGCACCGGCGAGCGCTTCGACCACACGTGTGCCCAGGCGCTGATGGACCTCGGCGCGACGGTCTGCATCGCCCGCATCCCGCGCTGCGAGGAGTGCCCGCTTGCTTCTGCCTGTCCCTCACGCGGGCAGCGCTTCGAGCCGCTTCGCAGGCAGGGCCCGTTCGAAGGCTCGTTCCGCCAACGGCGCGCGCAGACGTTGCGGCTCGTGGCCGAGCAGCCGCGGCCACTTGCCGTGCTCGACGCCGAGGCCGTTCGCGCGCTCGAACGCGACGACCTCGTCCTCGTCGAGGACGACTGCGTCAGCTTGCCGGGCTGAGCAGTGCGACCGCGATCGCGGCCAGACCTTCGCCGCGGCCTGTGAAGCCGAGCCGGTCGGTCGTCGTCGCCCGAACCGTCACGAGCCCGGCCTCGACGCCCAGCGCCTCGGCCAGCCGTGCTTGCATGGCCCCACGAACCGGCGCGATGCGCGGCTCCTCGCCGACGAACACGCAATCGGCATTCGCAAGCTCAAAGCCGGCTTCGCGCACCTGCGCGTAGGCGCGCGCGAGCAGGTCGAGCGAGTCGGCGCCTTCCCACTCGGCGGACTCCGACGGAAAGAGGGAACCGATGTCGCCCACCCCCGCCGCGCCGAGGATCGCGTCGGTCAGCGCGTGGGCGATCACGTCGCCGTCGGAATGACCGGCGAGCCCGCGTTCGGACTCGAGCTCGACACCGCCGAGCACGAGCGGCACGCCCTCGACGAGCGCGTGCGCGTCGACGCCGAGACCGATCCTCATCCGAGCGGCTCCTGCCAGGACGTGCGCGCGTCGAAGACCGTGACGGTCTCGTAGCCGACCTCCGCCGCGAGCTCGGCGGCGCGATCGACGTCTCGGCCTACGTGTGCGGGCTCGTGGGCGTCCGAGGCGAGCGTGATCGGCACTCCGCGCTCGTGACAGAGCGCGAGCAGCTCCCGATCCGGATAGAGCTCCCCGACCGGCTTGTGCAGCCCCGCCGCGGAGACCTCCACGCAGACGCCCGCCTCCGCGATCGCGTTGGCGGCTTCGACGTGCAGGTCGCGCGTCTCCTCGTCGCTCGGCCGCACGCCGAAGATCTTGACGAGGTCGGGGTGCGAGAGGACGTCGAAGAGGCCGCTCCGTGCCGCGCCGCGCAGCCACTCGAAGTACCGGCCCCAGGCGTCGCCGACCTCGAGCTCGCGAGCGAGACCCGGCCGCTGGTCGACCGCGATGCCGTCGACGAAGTGCACGGAGCCGAGCAGGTAGTCCCAGGCGTACGCGTCGAGCAGCTGCTCGAGATCCTCCTCGAAGCCGGGGAAGTAGTCGACCTCGAGCCCGAGCCTGACCGGCAGCCCGCGGCTCTTCGCTTCCTCGACGGCGCCGGCATAGTCGTCAAGGTCGTCGTTCGCACGCTTGCGCATCCACGGGATCTCCCAGAGCCCCGCCGCCTGTTGGAAGTAGTAGACGTGGTCGCTGAAGCCGATCTCGTCGACGCCGACGACCCGCGCCTGCTCGACGTACTCCTCCGCGCGGTCGGCCGAGTAGCCGCCGCTAGGAGGCCCGTCGGGCCCGCGCAGATGCATGTGGTAGTCCACGATCACTGGCCCAGCCAGCTCTCGACGAGCACGAGGTCGTCGGCGTCGGTGACCTTCAACAGCCTCGGGTCGCCTTCGACCCACTTCACGCGGCCTCCGCTCGCCTCGACCAGCGACGCGCAGTCCGTCGCCTCGGACACGTCGCCTGCGACGGCTCGACGGAGAACGTCTGCGAGAAATGCCTGCGGCGTCTGCACCGCGACGAGGTCGTCGCGCGCCAGCGTCTCCACTACACGGTCGCTCTCCACGCGCTTGACCGTATCCGCGAGTGGGAGTGCCGGGACGACCCCGTCCCAGCCCTCGGAGAGCGGGGCGAGCACGCGCTCGATCACCTCCTCCGGAAGGAGCGGACGCGCGGCGTCGTGGACGAGCACGACCGCGGCATCCTCCGGCACGTCCGCAAGCGCGAGGCGGACAGACTCCGAGCGCGAGGCCCCGCCGGTGACCGCCGAGCTCACCTTCGTCGCCGCGATCTCCTCCGCGACCAGGATCGACGGCTCCTCCCAGTCAGGAGGGGCCGCGATCACGATCGCGTCGATCCATTCCGAGCTCTCGAGCCGTTCGAGGCTCTCCGCGAGCAGGGGCCTGCCGCCGAGGCGCGCGAACGCCTTCGGCCGGTCGGAGCCGAGCCGCTCGCCGCGACCTGCCGCAGCGAGGACGGCCCAGACCGACACGAATGACTACGCGGTCGCGGGGACCTTGGCGGTGGTCTTCTTCTTCTTGCCGCCGCGGGCGAGGACGCCGTCGAGCCATTCCGCGGCCTCTTCCTCGTCCATGTCCTTCGCGTACATGAGCTCGCTGGCGAGAATCTTCTTCGCCTTCACGAACATCTGCTTCTCGCCGGTCGAGAGCCCCTTCTCGTGGTCACGGAGCGAGAGGTTCCGCACGACCTCGGCGAGCTCGAAGATGTCGCCGGTCTTCATCTTGTCGCGGTTGTGCTTGAAGCGCCGGTTCCAGTTCTTCGGCATCACCGTGCCGCTGCCCGTCAGCGCCTTCAGCACCTTCGAGACCATCTGCTCGTCGATGACCTTCCTCAGGCCGACACGGTCGGCATTGTCGGCTGGGACGTTCACCGTCATATCGTTGTGCAGGATCTTGATCGTCAGGTACTCGCGCTTCTCTCCCAGCACCTCGCGCGACTCCTTTTTCACGACCGTGCCTGCCCCGTGGTGTGGGTACACCACCTTGTCACCGACCTTGTACAACGCCGTGCCTCCCCGTTTGTAGTGGCTATCCGCAACGAAGCCGGCGGGTCGTTCTTCCGCCGGCTAACGATCTAAGTCTAGCAAAAATCGCTGGAAAAGACCCACTTTTCGGGAAAAATCCCTGCTCAGCGCTAGATCTGAAGGTACCTGTCGACCAGATTGTGCTCCTGAAGGCGCCTCAGGCCTTCCCTGATCTCGCGGGCCCGGACGGTGCCGACGCCCTCCACCGCCTCGAGCTCGCGCTGAGAGGCACGAACGATCCCGTCGAGCCCCTCGAGGGTGGCCACGACCCGCTTGACGACCCCTTCTGGCACGCGCGGAATGTGCGAGAGGACGCGGTAGCCGCGTGGCGAGACGGAGTGGTCGAGCGGGACCGTCGTCGCCGGGTAGCCGAGCACGGCGAGCAGCTCGAACTCGAGCAGCTGGTTGTAGGGCAGCCCGGCCAGCGCCTCGAGGCCCTCCTGGGTGCGCTCGGCGCCCCCTTCGGCGTGATAGTCGTAGACCAGCGACGCCTTTTCGTCGGGCACGTCGGCCACGAGCTCGTCGAGCTGCATGCGAATCAAGCGGCCCTCCTCGCCGAGCTCGACGCAGGCGCGCTCGATCTCCTCGGCCATGCGAGTCGTCAGCTCCGCACGCTGCAGCGTGACCAGCACGTCGTCGAGCTTGACCGCGTTCTGGAACTCGAGCGCGGTCAACCGGGTGAGCACCTGCTCGAGCCGCGCGCGGTAGGTCTCGAGGGTCGAGAGCGCCTGGTTCGTCTTGGCGAGCACGTCCGCGATCGGCTCGAGCTGGTAGCGGCTGTGGCCGACGAAGACGGTCACTGTCTCGCGCTGCTGCGAGATCGAGATCACGAGCGCCTCGGTCTGCTTTGCGACGCGCTCGGCCGTGCGGTGGCGCGTGCCGGTCTCGTTCGACGGGATCGTCGGGTCCGGCATCAGCTGAACGTTGGCGTAGGCGAGCTTCGTCACCGGCGCGTTGACGATGATCGCGCCGTCCATCTTTGCCAGCTCGTACAGCAGCTGGGGCGTGAACGGCACCTCCAGCTTGATCCCGCCCGAGAAGAGGAACGCGAGCTCACCCGGCTCGCCGATCACGATCAGCGCGCCCTCGCGCGAGCGGATCACGTCGTCGATCGAGGAGCGCAGCTCCGTGCCCGGCGCGATCCGGCCGACGGCGGCGAGGATCTTCGGGTCGAGGCGCGGGTCGTGCTGTGTGGGCTTGCGAACGATCCCGAGCGGCGGCGGGATCCTCGGGTCGGTCCTATCCTGGCTCGGCTCGCTCTGCATCGATCCCCGCCTTCGCAGCCTGCTTCAGCGTCTCGGCTTCGAGCACGCGCAGTTTGCCACGAGCGGGGGTGCCGGCGGGAGCGACAGCGGCGGTGAGCCCGAGCTTCGCGCATTCCTCGAGGCGCCGCTCGGACTGCGTGGCGGGCCTGAGCCGGCCGGTGAGGCCGACCTCGCCGAAGGCCGCGGTGCTCGGCTTGACCGGGGCGCCCTTGGCCGCGGAGACGATCGCCAGCGCGATCGCCAGGTCCGCGCCGGGCTCGTCGATGCGCACTCCGCCGGCGACGTTGACGAAGACGTCGGCCTGGCCGAGCGCGACGCGCGCGTGGCGCGAGAGCACCGCGACGATCATCGCCAGCCGCTTGGGGTCGACACCGGTGCCGACCCGTCGAGGCATCGCCAGGTCGGTCGGCGCGACGAGCGCCTGGATCTCGAGCAGCAGCGGCCGCGACCCTTCGAGCACGCAGCCGACAGCCGCCCCGATCTCGCCTTCGACCGTGCGGCCGAAGAGCTCCGAGGGCTCGGGCACGCCGACGAGGCCGGTGCCGGTCATCTCGAACACGGCGAGCTCGTTCGTGGAGCCGAAGCGATTCTTGGAGGCGCGCAGGATGCGATGCTCGTGGTAGCGGTCGCCCTCGAACTGGAGCACGCAGTCGACGAGGTGCTCGAGCACGCGCGGCCCGGCGACGGCGCCGTCCTTGGTGACGTGCCCGACGAGGATCGTCGCGACCCCGGCTTCCTTCGCCACGCGCAGCAAGCGCGACGCGGACTCTCGCACCTGGCCAACCGAGCCCGGCGCCGAGCCGAGCTCCGACGAGTAGAGCGTCTGCACCGAGTCGATCACGCAGACATCGGGCCGCTCCTGCTCCAGGGTGGCGCAGACGGTGTCGAGCTCGGTCTCGGCGAGGATCTCGACCTGATCGGCCCCGCCGAGCCGAGCGGCGCGCAGCTTGACCTGAGCGACCGACTCCTCGCCGGTGACGAGCACGGCGCGCCGTTCCTTCGAGATCGCCGCGAGGGCGCTCAGCAGCAGGGTGGACTTGCCGACCCCTGGCTCGCCGCCGACGAGGACGAGCGACGCGGGGACGAGCCCGCCGCCGAGCACGCGGTCGAGCTCCGCCACGCCGGTCGGGATCCGCTCGGCTTCCTCCGCCTTGACGTCGATCAGCCGCAGCGTCGGCTTTGCGGCCTTGCCAGGGGCGGCGGCCGGTCCTTCCTCCTGGAGCGTGCCGAATTCGCCGCACTGAGGGCACTTGCCGAACCACCGCCCGGCCGCGTAGCCGCAGTCGGTGCACGCGAACTGGGTCGCAGTCTTCGCCACTAGTGCGCCGTCCAGTAATGCCGCCGAGTTTCTGGGTCGCGAGCACCAAGCCAGAGTTCGCACTTGACCGCAGCAAGGCCGGGCGGCCTTGCTAAGGGCAAGGGCGGGCTCTGACGCCGCGTGATCGCGGGCCAGAAGCCGGCATGTATTGCTGGATGGAGCACTGGGTCATCCTAGGAACGAGCGCGGACGGGGATTGTAACGAAACCGTGACGATGCATGCGTCATGCGAGGAGAGCGCGATCGTCTTCGTCCAGCGGCGCCGGCCCTCGCGGTCGAGCACACAGAGGGTGCCGCGGCCTAGCCCGGGCGTCACCACCCAGCCGTGCGCCTGCTGGACGTTGTACGAGTCGTCCGGGATCGCCGTGGTGCGGAGCCGCCGACCATCCACGCGGTGGACGCGGAGGGTCCCGCTCTCGCCGCTCGCCACGTAGACCAGCTCGTTGCGGAAGGTGAAGTGCTGCGGTGGCTTGTCTGCCGCCAGGCGCCGCAGCAGCCGACCGCTTCGGGCCGCGTAGATCGCGACCTCGTTCCGGTCTCCCGAGCTGACCCAAACGCGTTTGCCGCCGGGAGCCCAGCCGACGTCGTGGGCGAGGAACGGAGGCCGGAATCGCCGCACGAGCCGCGGCCGGTCGCGGCGGGTGATGTCGACCACCACGATCTGCTCCGCCTTTGCGCCGAGGGCGACCCACAGCCTCCGCCCGCTGGGGTCGATCGTGAGGTGGCGTGCGAGGCGGCCAACCGAGGCTCGCCCGACCACGCGGCCGCGCAAGACGTCCAGCGCAACGACCTCGCCGCGCTTGGCGTCGGTCACGTAGGCGTGGCGGCCGTCCGGATGACCGGCTGTGTAGCGGGGCTCGCCGAAGCCGTGCAGGACGTGCTCGACCCTGAGCGTCGAGCCGCGCACGAGCGTGAGCGCGCCGAGCTCGGAGTGCGCGACGACCGCCATCGGCCCAACCGCCTCGATGCTGCGCGGCTTCGGCAGCGTGCGAACGTAGCCGTGCACTCGCCCGCTCGATAGCTCGACGGCGACGAGCCGCGCTTCTTCATCCGCGGTGACAAGAGCGACCTCGCGGCCCGAGCCCAGCGCAAGCGCTCTCGGAGCGACGACCAGCGACGCGGCTCCGGCGATGAAGGCTCGCCGATCCATCGGTGGGACTACGAGCCGAGCGACTCCTGAGGTCCCGCGACGAACCCCGGCTCGGGCGCGGGACGCCCTGCACGTGTGCCCGCGGAGACGATCAGGAGGCCGCAGACCACGAGCGCGACGCCGCCGAGCTGCAACCCAGAAGGCGACTCGCTCAGGATCGCCCATGCGAACAGCACCGTCAGCACCGGCTGGAAGGTCAGCAGCACCGAGGTCAGAGCCGCCGGCAGGCGCGGCAGGGTGATCGAGATCAGCAGCCAGCCGAGCACCTGCGGGCCCCACGCCAGGAGTAACAGGTAACCCTGAGACGGCCATCCCGGCGTCCAGTCGAGGTTCCCGAGGACGAGCCCGATCCCGATGCAGCCGAGCCCGGCGACGAGTGTCGCGTCGAAGAGCGGCCCCGCCGGCCGGCGCAAGTCCTTGTTCCCCTGGCGCAGCACGAGCAGAAAACCCGCATAGGAGAGCGCGGTCAGGATGCCGAAGGCGACCCCGAGGCCGGGGTTGCGGCCGTACGCTCCCTGCTCGAGCGTGCCCGAGATCAGCACGACGCCGAGGAGCGCGACCGGGATAGCGGCCAGCGAGCGGTTCGAGGGCCGCTCTCGCAGCATCGCCCAGGCGAGCAGGCCGACGAGCACCACCTGCAGGTTCCCGAGCACGGTCGCGAGCCCGGCCCCGACCTCCTCGATGCCCTGGTGCCAGGCGATCAGGTCGACGGCGAAGAAGAGCCCGGCGAGCCACGCGAGCGCTCGCTGCTTCAACGGCCGCGGCCCGTACTTGCGGTCTTCCCAACGGGAGAGCAGCCACAGCGGCGGCAGCGCGTAGAGGCAGCGGAAGACCGCGCCGGTCGCAGGCGATACGTGCGCGACCCGGTACAGGATCCCGGAGAACGCGAGCACGAGCGCACCGATGAGTGCGACCGCGATCGGCCGCTCGTGAAGCCTGCGACGCACCGGGGGCAGGCTAGCGCCGAGCCGCGAGCTGCCGCGCGGTGTTCACGAGGTACCTCAGAGACAACGCGAGGAAGATCAGCCCGAAGGCCGCGCGAACGGTGTCGTCCCGCACCGGCGCCCGGCGCGCGACAGCCTCTGCGACGCGTTCCTTCCAGCCGCTCAGCGCGGCATGACCGACCTCTTCGACCTTCATGCCTGCCGATTACCCGCTCGGCGGGGTCTTACTCGGCTTCGGGCTCTTCGTCGTCCGCGGAGTCGGTGGGCTCCTCCGGCGGGACGGTGACCTTCTCGGGCGTGATGTCGGCCGGGATGACCGTGATGTCGACCTCGTCCTCGTTCTTGCGGTCGACCAGGATCGTCGAGCCCGAGCCGAGCTCGCGGCCGAGCACGAAGTCGGCCAGCGGGTCCTCGATGAAGCGCTGGATCGCACGGCGCAGCGGACGGGCGCCCATCGTCGGGTCGTAGCCCTTCTCGACGAGCAGCTCCTTCGCGCTCTCGGTGAGCTCGATCGCGGCCTCGTGCTGGCCCATCTGGTCGCGCAGCCGCTTCATCATCAGGTCGACGATCACCATGATCTCTTCCTTCGTCAGCTTGTGGAAGACGATCACTTCGTCGATCCGGTTCAGGAGCTCCGGCCGGAAGACCTTCTTCAGCTCGCCCATGATCCGGTCCTTCATCTCGTCGTACGAGAGGCCGGAGTCGTCGCCGACGGAGAAGCCGAGCGTCTGGTTCTTCGAGATCGTGGCCGCGCCGATGTTCGAGGTCATGATCACGATCGTGTTGCGGAAGTCGACCTTGCGGCCTTGGGCGTCGGTCAGCTTCCCGTCCTCCAGGATCTGGAGCAGGATGTTGAAGACGTCCGGGTGGGCCTTCTCGACCTCGTCGAGGAGCACCACCGAGTACGGCTTGCGGCGCACGGCCTCGGTCAGCTGGCCGCCCTCGTCGTAGCCGATGTAGCCCGGGGGCGAGCCGACGAGCCGGGACACGGAGTGCTTCTCCATGTACTCCGACATGTCGACCTGGATCATCGCGTCCTCGTCGCCGAACAGG
>DATLPH010000046.1:0-6764 GCA_035535855.1 Gaiellaceae bacterium | reverse complement strand
GTTCCGCTTCCACAACTTCACGGGCGTCAGCACCGACGTGAACTTCAACAACGGCAACCTCGCCGACTGGATCTGGATCTCGGACCCGGTCGGGGCCGCGGAGTTCTACGCGCCGGTGATCAGCGACCCGAGCGTGTCCGGCACGCTCTTTGCGGGCACGAACCTGACCGCCTACCGCACCAAGACGTTCGGGCTCGGGTCGATGACCCTGGCCGAGGCGAACCAGCACTGCAACGAGTGGACCGGCGACTTCACGGTCCAGTGCGGCGACTGGGCTCCGCTTGGCCCGACGCCGTTGACGGCCGCCGCGTGGGGCACCCGCGCCGGGGGCACGATGACGTCGGTCGAGCGGACGGCGTCTGACACGAACACGGGGTGGGCCGCCACGAGCACGGGCCGCATCTTCGTGTCGAAGAACGTCGACGCGGATCCCGTCGGCGCGGTCAGCTGGACGCGGATCGACACCGCGACCACGCCGGACCGCTACCCGAGCTCGATCTACGTCGACGCCGACGACGGGAACCACGCGTGGGTCTCGTACAGCGGCTTCGACGTAAACACCCCGGCCACGCGGGGCCACCTCTTCGAGGTGACGTACAACCCGGGCTCGGGCACGGCGACCTGGGTCGACCGCTCGAACAACTGGGGCGATCTGCCGGCCACGGACGTCGCGCTCGACGAGGTGACGGGCAACGTCTACGCATCGAGCGACTTCGGCGTTCTGATGCTCCCGTCCGGCTCGTCGAGCTGGGAGCTCGCCGCGCCAGGGATGCCGAACGTCGAGGTCACGGGCCTGACCATGGTCTCGAGCAAGCGGGTGCTGTACGCGGCCTCGCACGGCCTCGGGGCCTGGCGGCTCAGGCTCGACTGAGCGACGCCAAACGATCGAGGGGCCGCCGCGCGGCGGCCCCTCGGTCACATCTCAGATGCCCCAGCAGGGCACGTTGATCGGCGGCGGCGGCCGGACCACGAGCGTCGCGCGGTCGCCCTTTGCCCCGACGGCCTTGACGGTGACCGCCTTGCAGCGATTCCACCTGCCGAGCCGAGCGGTGAACGTCCCGCGTGCCGTCGTGCGCACGACGGCACGCACCGTGGAGCTGGTGGTCTCGCTCGAGGCCGTCACACGGACGCGCT
This sequence comes from Gaiellaceae bacterium, assembly GCA_035535855.1. GTDB lineage: Bacteria > Actinomycetota > Thermoleophilia > Gaiellales > Gaiellaceae > AC-32. The sequence goes on along the minus strand of DATLPH010000046.1, from coordinate 5,630 downwards.
CGCGGACCTTGAAGCCGAGTCCCTGAACCTGGAGCGGCGCTCGCTTCACGAGCTTCAGGCTCGGCTTGGCGGCCGTACGGCCGTCCGCGGAGGCGGCGCCGGCCGCGAGGAGAGCCGCCGTCGCCAGCAGCAGCACGGGTGCTCTGGCCATATCCATCGATCTGCCCCGAGGGCGCGGAGTCTACGCGTAGGTGCAGACAATCTGCGAGAGGTTGAACTCGGTCCGGCTGCCCTTCGAGCCGGTAGCGGTGACGGTGATGCTGTCGCAGCTCTTCAGCCCTTTGAAGCTCGCGATGAAGTTGCCGGAGGAGTCCGCTGTCGCCTCAGCGCGCGAGCTCTTGAGCCCCTTCGCCGCGAGCAGGACATGCTCGTGCGGGCGGAAGCCCATGCCTTTGACCGTCAGCGGGCTCTGATCGGTCGGCGCCAGCTGCGGGCGACCGGGCTTCTTGCTCGCGGCCGGATCGGACGGGCTCGGAGTCTGGCCGCATGCCGCCGCGACCAGCGCCACGGTCGCGAGCGCGGCGCTAGTACGCCACCGCGCCACGGCCTGTCGCCGCCGCGTGCCGCTGCTCGTCGGCGCGGTAGGAGCTTCGCACGAGCGGCCCGGAGAAGACGGACCCGAAGCCCAGCGCCTCGCCCTGCTCGCGGAACCAGCGGAACTCGTCCGGGTGCACCCAACGGTCGATGGTCGCGTGCTTCGCGCTCGGCTGCAGGTACTGGCCGATCGTGACCACGTCGACCCCGTGCTCGCGCAGGTCGCGCATCGTCTCGACGATCTCGTCGTTCGTCTCGCCCAGGCCGACGATGATCCCGGACTTGGTCAGCACCGGGTAGTCGGCGAGCTCCTTGGCCCGCTCGAGCAGCCAGAGGGCCTTGTCGTAGCTCGCCTTGGCGCCTCGCATGCGCGCGTGCAGGCGGCGGACGGTCTCGATGTTGTGGTTGAAGACGTCGGGCCGCTCGGCGAGGATCGTGCGGAGCGCCTCCTCTTCGACGCCGAGGAAGTCCGGCGTGAGGATCTCGATCGTCGCCTCGGGCACCTTGTGCTTGAGCGCGCGGATCGTGGCGGCGTAGTGGCCGGCGCCGCGGTCGGGGATGTCGTCGCGGTCGACCGAGGTGACGACCACGTGGTTGAGGTTCATCTTCGCCGCGGTCGCCGCGAGCCGGAGCGGCTCGAGCGGGTCGGGCGGCGAATCGGGCCTACCGGAGTTGACGTAGCAGTAGCGGCAGGCGCGCGTGCACGTGTCGCCGAGGATCTGGAAGGTGGCGGTCCCGCGGCCCCAGCACTCCGAGATGTTCGGGCAGCGGGCCTCTTCGCAGATCGTGTTCAGGCTCGCGCCGTGGATCAGCTTGCGGACGTCGAAGTAGGCCGAGTCCGCGCTCGGGGCGCGAACCTTCATCCACTCCGGCCGGCGTGGCCGCTCCGCGACAGGCAGCGATCCCTGCATGCCCCGGAGTCTAGGGATTCGAGCCTACGTGCCCTTCCAGGGATCGAGGTAGACGTCGTCGATCTGGTACGCCGCGCCGCTCCCGACCGGCGTGAACCGGAAGGCGACGGCCTTCGTGCCCAAGAGGCTCGTGACGTTGCAGAGCGCGAGCTGGAGCCGCGGAGAGGGTGCCCAGGTGCCGGTGCCGCTGACGTTGCCGCCGTCGAGGATCGTGAGCAGTCCGCCCAGAAGGCTCGGCACGATCACCTGCACGTGCAGCGCCCCGGTGCGCGAGCCGACGTTCTTGCCGACGAAGCGCAGGTGCCAGTCGCCAAAGGCGAAGCACACCGTCCCGCTGTACGCGGAGCTGCCCGCTGGGAGGAGCAGAGAGTGGCTGTCGGTCCGGTGGCCACTGACGAAGAACGGCTCGTTGCCGGAGACGACGCGAGCGCCGCCGCCGAGGTACCAGCCGGTGCTGCCGGCCTCGAAGTCGCCGTTGAAGAGACGGGCGTAGTTCGCGGTGTCGCCCCACTGCGCGAATGCCTTCACCGCGGTGGGGTCGCAGTACGAGGCGGAACCGGTGCCGAGCAGTCCGGCCTTCGCCGTCGTGGTCATGGTGAGCGCCGCGATGATCACGACGCCGATCAGGACCCTCAGCCCGTTCCGTGCCACAGATGCCGCCACGCCTTTCCTCCTCCGCCGCGTTAGTGGTCTCACTCTCGTCGCCGGGGTAGGCGCTGCATCACCCGTAAGGGTGCTTTCTCGGGCTCTCGATCCCTCGAACGAGGGAACCGGCCCCCGTGGACGCGTCAAGCGGCGGCCGCGCCGGGACGATGGTTGTCCCGATGAGCTCGACTGCGGCAACGGCCACACCTCGCTCCGTCCTGCTCGACCCGGACGAGCAGCGGGTGATCGAGGAACGGCGCGCGCGCCGGCTCCAGCGCCTCGCGCGCCGGGAGCTGTGGTCGTTCGTCGTCTTCGCCAGCGGCTTCGTCGCGGCGGCGGTTCTGCTGGCGCTGCTGGTGCCCTCCGACCGTCAGCCCGGCGTCGGAGCGGTGATCCTGCTCGTCGCCGCCTACGCAGCCGCCTTCCGGCTCGACTTCGAGATCGGAACGGGCTCGGCCGTCCCGACCGAGCTGATCCTGGTGCCGATGCTGTTCGTGCTGCCCGTCGGGATGGTGCCCTTCGCGGTCGCCGCCGGCGTCCTGCTCGGGAGCCTCGACGAGCACTTCCGTGGCTCGCTCAGCCTCGCCCGCGTCCTGATGCGAATCGTCTTTGCCTGGTACGCGGTCGGCCCGGCACTGGTGCTCGGCCTGGCCGGCGAGCGCGGGCCGCAGCTGTCCGACTGGCCGCTCTACGTGCTCGCGCTGCTCTCGCAGTTCGCGCTCGACACGCTCTGCTCGGCTGGGCGTGAATGGCTCGCCCTCGGTGTGCGGCCGAGCGTGCAGCTGCGCGCGATGCTCTGGGTCTACGCGATCGACGCGGGGCTCGCGCCGGTCGGCCTCGCCGTCGCCTTCGCGGCGCAGTCGTCACCGTACGGCGTCGTCTTGGCCCTGCCGCTGGTCGCGCTCCTGTCGGTGTTCGCGCGCGAGCGGCGGGTGCGGATCGACCACGAGCTCGAGCTGCGCGACGCGTACCGCGGCACCGCCTTCCTGCTCGGCGACGTGGTCGAGGCCGACGACGAATACACGGGAACCCACAGCCGGGCCGTCGTCGAGCTGACCCTCGCCGTGGCCGACGAGCTCGGGCTCTCGGCGCGCGAACGGCGGGACGCGGAGTTCGCGGCGCTGTTGCACGACGTCGGCAAGGTGCGCGTCCCGAACGCGATCATCAACAAGCCCGGCCCGCTGACGGCAGAAGAGCGCGAGCTGATGCAGCAGCACACCGTCGAGGGCGAGCGGCTCCTACTGCGGGTCGGCGGGCTGCTCGGTGAGATCGGGCGCGTCGTCCGCTCGTGCCACGAGCACTACGACGGCGGCGGCTATCCGGACGGTCTCGCCGGCGAGCAGATCCCGCTCCTGGCCCGCATCGTCGCCTGCTGCGACGCCTACAACGCGATGACGAGCGACCGCTCCTACCGCGCTGCGCTTCCCGCGCAGGAAGCGGTGGCCGAGCTTCGCCGTGTGAGCGGGACGCAGTTCGACCCGCGCGTCGTCGAGGCGCTGATCGCCTTGCTCACTCGCTAGTGACGTTGCCGAAGAGCGAGCTCTCGAGGACGTAAAAGAGGGCGATCGCCATGAAGAGGACGACGCTCGCCGTCGGGCTCACGAACGCGAGCAGCGTCGCGGCCAAGTAGATCCAGGGCCCGGGGAGATAGCTCCGGGAGATCCCACTCACGACGGCAGGCTCTGCATTCCGGTGCAGGAGCCGCCCGCCCCGGCTCGCGTAGAACCAGGTGACGCTGAACATGATCGCCGTCGCGACCATGGTGAAGCCGTAGGCCAGGGCCGCGTCGCGCGCGCCCTCGGCTCGGATGTGCTCGGCTACCAGCCGGGTCGGAAAGGGCACGAACGCGATGCACAGCAAGAGGCCGACGGTCGCAATGAGGAAGCGGCGATCGACCCGCCCGACCTGCGACATCACCGTGTGATGGTTGATCCACATGATCCCGATCGTGACGAAGCTGACCGCGTAGGCGAGGTACGAGGGCCAGATGTGAGCCAGCTGCGCGCCGAGGTCGGGGAGGTCGCCGGAGACCTGGGAGTCCACGTTCAGGATCAGCAGCGTCGCCGCGATGGCGAAGACGCCGTCCGCGAACGTCTCGAGCCTCGCGGTCGTCACGCAGGCGAGTGTAGGAGGGCCGGCAGCTCCTCGAGCTCCAGCCCGAACACGTTCTCGAGTGCCGTGACCGCGTGGGGTCGCACCTCCTCGACGTCCACCGGCCGCCCGAGCTCCCGCGCGACCGTCGTGAACGCCGCGTCCTCTAGCCCGCACGCCGTGATCCACTCCGTGAAGGGCGCTGGATCGAGGTCAACGTTCAGCGCGTAACCATGCGTCGTGACCCACTTCGAGACGTGGATCCCGATCGACGCGATCTTGCGCGGAGGAGCCTCGAGCCAGATCCCGGTCAGCCCCTCGATTCTCGTCGCCTCGACGCCGACCGCCGCGAGAGTTCCGATCAGCGCCTGCTCGACGTCGCGGCAGTACCGCTTCACGTCCTGGCCGTGCCGGGTCAGGTCGAAGATTGGGTAGCAGACGAGCTGGCCAGGGCCGTGATAGGTGGACTTGCCGCCGCGGTCGGTCTCCACGATCTCGACCTCGGCGCCCTCGGGCACGTGCAGCTCGCCCTCCTCGGTGCGCCTCCCCAGCGTGATCACCGGCGCGTGCTCGAGCAGGAGCACGGTGTCCGGGCGAGTGCCCGCGGCAACCTCCGCGGCAAGCGCGCGCTGTAGCTCCCATGCCTGCTCGTAGGGCACGGGCTCCCGGAACTGCATCACCTGTCCGGGGTGGCTCACGCCCGGAGGGTAGCGGCCTGCGCAGTCGCCAAGCCGGCGAGGCAGGCGACCGTCACGGCGACCACGGCTGCGCCTGCACCCGAGAACCCGGAGACGGCGACGAGCCAGACGAGCCCTGCGATCGCGCCGGCCGCGTTGCCGAGCGCTAGCTCCCGCAAGCCGAGTTGTCCACACCAGATAGCGACGCCGAGCACCACGAGCGCCAGGCCGGCGACTAGCAGGACGACGGTGCTGACCGGCCGCGGGAAGTCGGAGCCGTCGAGGACGTCGGTTGCAGCCGAGCTCAGCAGCACAGCTCCGAGCACCACTTCGAAGATCGCGTCCAGCCGGACGAGCATCACACCCTCCTGGGAGAAAGGCCGACTTCGTCGGGCTCGTTTCACTTGTGGTGCTTGACGAGGGGGCACACGGAAGAAACCGGGTTTCCCCCGTGAAGCGACGTCAGTACGCGTCCTCGTCCCAGCTCTCGAGCCGCTGGCGCAGGTCGCGCAGGAAGCGGCCGGCCAGGGCGCCGTCAACGAGGCGGTGGTCGTACGTGAGCGTCAGGTTCATGATCGGCCGGATCGCGATCACGTCCTCGCCGCGGTCGTCCTGGATCACCCACGGCCGTTTGACGACGGCGTAGGTGCCGAGGATCGCCGCTTGCGGCTGGCTGATCACCGGGGTGCCGTGAAAGGTGCCGTAGCCGCCGGGGTTCGTGATCGTGAAGGTGCCGCCCTGCACGTCGTCCGGGAGCAGCTTCTTCTCCCGC
>DATLPH010000045.1:0-6241 GCA_035535855.1 Gaiellaceae bacterium | reverse complement strand
CGCAACGATCATCGCGCCGGTCGCCTCGCGGATGCGCAGGTCGCGGATCGTCTTGCCGGCCTCGCGGCACGTCTCCTTGACCTCGATCTCCTCGAACAGCAGCTCGGGCCCGCCGCTCGTCGAGACGATGTCGAGGAAGGCAGCCACCTGAGGGCGCAGGACGAGCTTGGCCATCTCTTTCCCGGCGGTCGAGTACGGCTGCACGACCCGGTCGGCGCCGGCCAGACGCAGCTTCTTGGCCGCGTCTTCGTCGGAGGCGCGCGCGACGATCAGCAGCTCCGGGCGCGCATTGCGGGCCGAGAGCGTGATGTAGAGGTTGTCTGCGTCCGAGTCGGAGGAGGCCACGAGCCCGGTCGCGCGGTCGAGCCCGGCCTCGCGCAGGTCCTCGTCCTCGATGCCGCTGCCCTCCACGTAGAGCACGTTCGCCTCGCGCGCCGCGGCGAGCGCGTCCGGGCTGAAGTCGAGCACGACGAAGCGCACGCCCTCCTCGAGGAACTCGGCGGCGATGCGGCGGCCCACGCGCCCGTAGCCGCAGATGATGTAGTGGTCGCTCAGCTGTTCGATCGCCCGCCGCCTCCTTCGCTCCGCGAACGCGCCCGTGAAGACGCCGCTCGCGATCCCCTCGACCAGGACTGTCGCGATGTAGGCAAAGATAGTCAGGCCGGCCAGCACGAGGACGATCGAGACCGCGCGCGAGGAGTCGTTCCGCGGCACCGTGTCGAGGCCGGCGAGCGAGATCGTGACGATCGTGCGGTAGAACGACTGCACCCACGTCTCGTCCAGTGACTCGTGGAAGGCGACCGTTCCGCCGCCAACCACGACGGTAAGAACAGCGAAGGCGTACGCCACCCGGCGGGCGCTGAGCGACTCGATCACGCCCGTAGTATCCTCGGCGCGTGGAAGGCGACGACGGGCAGGAGCGGCAGCTCAACATCCATCTCGACCCGGAGAACCTCGCCGGCGTCTACTCCAACTTCGCCAACATCAGCTTCTCGGATTACGAGTTCACGCTCACCTTCGCGCGGATCGACCACGAGGTCGAGGAAGGCGACGTGCCGGGCGTCGTGGTGGCGCGTGTGAACATGTCGACCCGCTTCATGCGCGAGCTGCTCGACGCAATGCAGGATTCGTGGTCGAAGTGGTCGTCGCGCGAGGGCATTCGCAACCTCCCGGAGACCCCCGAGAACGACTCTTAGCGCGACCGCTCGCGAAACGCGCGAGCCATCGCGATCCGCTGGGCCACCGTCGGGTGGTCGTCGAGCAGCACGTACGACCAGGCCGGCGAGCTCGGCTGCGAGAGGTCGTACACGGTGAACTTGCGGAACATGCTCTCGGCAGCCGCGGAATCGTGGGTCGCGCGCAGGGCGGACCAGTCGGCCTCGGCCTCGTAGCTGCGCGAGACCTCGTTCGCGAACGGCGTGATCACGAGCCCGGTGACCGCGAGCACGAGCAGCGCGTAGGGCACGTTCTGCGGCAGCTCGAGCCCGCCGCGGCGCCTCGTCGCCCACTCGACGACCAGGAAGCCGGGCAGGGTCAGCAGCAACGACCAGCCCATTCCCTTCCAGATGTGCCGGTGCGCGACGTGCCCGAACTCGTGCGCGGCCACCACCTCGATCTCGCGGTCGGTGAAGCGGCCGTCGAAGAGCGTGTCCCACAGGAAGACCCGCGCGGAGGGCCCGATCCCGGTCGCCATCGCGTTCACTGCGGTCGTCTCGTCGGCCATCTTCTCGATGCGGACCGGCGTGCCCCCCACGCCCTCTTCGCGGGCGAGCGCACGGATCTCCGCGCTCAGCTTCGTCTTGTGCGGAGCGCGCGTGCCCACGCTCTCGGCGTACGGGAGCACGAACACGAGCAGCGCCCCGAGCCCGACGAACAACGGCGTAGCGGCCAGCCACCAGCGTCGGCCGAACCGGCCCGCGAGCACGAGCAGGATCGTGAGCGCGATCGTCAGGCCGACGACCTGGGCTAGCAGCGTCGGCCACTGGGTCAGCGTCCACTCCAGGTAGCTCTGCTTCTCGAGCTTGTAGCGGTGGCCCCACCAGAGCGAAAGAAACCCGAACGGCAACACGACCGCCCAGGTTCCAAGCGTCGTGACGGCGCCGACCATGATCCCCGTCGCGACGCGGCCGAGCTCCCAGGCGCTCGCCATGCGTGGGCCGAGCCACGTGAAGAGCACGAGCGCGGCCAGGGTCACCAGCGTCGCCGCCACCCAGAGCCAGCGCAGGAAGCTGTCGTAGGTCGCGGTGCGATGCAGGATCGAGACCGAGAACTCCGCGTGCACGTCGACGTGCGGCAGCTTCAGATCGCTCGGAATCGTCGTCCGGCTCAGGAACCAGGCGGCCGCCGCCCACCCCACGGCGAGCGCGACTAAGGTTGAGCCCTTGGCGACGCGGGTGGCGGTCATCTCCGACGTCCACGCTAACTGGCACGCGCTCGAGGCCGTGCTCGAGGCGGTGGAGAGCGAGGAGCCCGACGAGCTCTGGTGCCTCGGCGACCTCGTCGGGTACGGGCCGCGGCCGAACCCGTGCTGCGTGGCGGTCGAGCGGCGGGCATCGCTCTGCCTCGCAGGCAATCACGATCTCGGCGTGCTCGGGGCGCTCGACCTCTCGGAATTCACCGGCGACGCGGTCACGGCCGCGCGCTGGACGCGCGGCGTGCTCGCGGAAGGCTCCCGAGCGTTCCTCGAGTCGCTGCAGCCGCAGGGCCGGCGCGAGGGCGTCGAGCTCTTTCACGCGAGCCCGCGCTACCCCGTGTGGGACTACGTGCTCTCAGCGGAGGCGGCGGGAGCGGCCTTCGAGTTGACCGGGGCCCCGCTCGTGCTCGTCGGTCACAGCCACGTCCCCCTGGCGATCACGCTCGACGACGGCGTCCTCGACGGCGGCGTCGCGCCAGCAGGCACGCAGACGCAGCTCGGCTCGGGGCGGCGGCTGCTGAACCCGGGGTCGGTGGGACAACCACGCGATGGCGACCCGCGAGCGGCCTGGCTGCTGCTGGACCTCGAGGCAGGTCATGCTTCCTTCCGGAGGGTCGAGTACGACGTGTCCAGGACACAAGCGGAGCTACGCGAGAGGAAGCTGCCGGATGCGCTGGCGGAGCGCCTTGCTCACGGCGTCTAGCGGGCTGCTGCTGGCAGGCTGCGGCGGCCACGAGCAGGCCGCGCCGCCGCCTCCTCCGAAGATCCCGGCGGGAATCGCCTCGCAGCTCGCGGTTCAGGCCGACCGGATCGCCGCACTCGCGCCCGGAAGCTGCGCTGCCCGCGACGAGGCGGCGCGCTTTCGCACTCAGGTGATCGCCTCGGTCGGCCGCGTCCCCGCGCGCTACCGCGAGCCGCTCATGAGCGCCACGAACGACCTTGCCGAACGACTGGCCGCCTGCGTCGCGCCGCGCCCGCAGAAGCAGCGCGAGCACGGCAAGCATGAGAAGCATGGGAAGCACGACAAGAAGGAGCACGACGACTAGCTCAACGCTTGCCGCGGGCCGCTACCGGCTCGAGCGCCCGCTGGGCCAAGGCGGGATGGCGACCGTCTACCTCGGCCGCGATGAGGAGCTCGACCGGCCGGTCGCCGTGAAGCTGCTCGCGGAGCACCTGTCCGGCGACGACGCTTTCCGCCGGCGCTTCCTGCGAGAGGCACGGCTGGCCGCCCGGCTCTCGCACCCGAACGTCGTCAGCGTCTACGACGCCGGCGAGACCACGGAGGGACAGCCGTACATCGTGATGGAGTACGTCGAGGGGACGACCCTGGCCGATCGCGGCCCGCTGCCCGCAGACGAGGTCGTGAGCCTTGCCGTGCAGGCGTGCCGGGGACTGGCGCACGCCCACACGCAGGGCCTGGTGCACCGGGACGTGAAGCCGCAAAACCTCCTGCTGCGCGTGGACGGCACGGTCAAGGTCGCCGACTTCGGCATCGCCCGCGCCGCCGAGACCACCGCGCTCACCCAGGTCGGAATGGTGCTGGGAACCGCCGCGTATCTCTCCCCCGAGCAAGCGCTCGGCCACGAGGTCACCTCGGCCGCAGACATCTACTCGCTCGGCGCGGTGCTCTACGAGCTGCTGACCGGAAGACCTCCGTACGAGTTCGAGTCCCTGGCCGACCTCGCCGCGAAGCAGACGAGCGGCGCGATCGCGCCGGTGAGCGAGCTCGCGCCCGGGGTGCCGCGCCGGGTCGAGGACGCCGTCATGCGCTCGCTCGCCCGGAATCCGGCGTACAGACCGGCATCGGCAGCCGAGCTGGCGCAGTCTCTGTCGCCAAAGGAGGCCGAGGCGCCGACCGCTCCCCTGCAGCGGCCCCGGTCGAAGCAGCGCCTCTGGCTTGTGCTCGCCGCCGTGGTCGCCGTGGCCGCCGTCCTGCTCGCAGTCGCGCTCGGCACGCTCGGTGGCAGCTCACCGGCGCCGAAGCCGCCTCCGGCCACGGCGCGCCCGGTTCCTCACGGGGCGACCGCACAGGAACAGGCGCGCAACATCGGCGCCTGGCTGCGACAGAACTCGCGCTAAACCTGGAGCTCGACGGCTGCCGGCTCGGCGGCGGCCGGCTTGTCGCCGACGGTGATGCCCTCGCGCGTGAGTGCGATCTGCACTTCCTCCCGCGCCTTGTAGATCCGCCACTTGACCGTGGCGAGGGTCACCTCGAGCGAGTCGGCGATCTCGGTGTACGAGAGGCCGACCACGTCGCGCAGGAGCAGTGCCATCTTCAGGTCGGTGCTGAGGTTCTCGATCCCGCGCCAGAGCGCGTCGATCTCCTCGAGCCGCTCGATCGGCGCGTCCAGCACCTCGAGCGGGGCGATGTCGTCGATCGCGACGACCGAGCGGGGCCGGCGCTCGCTGGCCCGCAGCTCGTCGAGCACGCGGTTCTTCGTGACCTGGAAGAGCCACGTCGTGAACTTCGAGCGGAGCGAGAACTTCGGCAGACCCTGGTAGACCCGCAGGAAGACCTCTTGTGTCAGGTCCTCTGCCAGCGACCGGTCTCCCCCCACGAGCCGGAGCACGTAGTTGAAGACTGGCGTCTCGTAAGCGCGAAGGATGAGCGAGAAAGCTCGCTCGTCACCCCGTTGCGCCTTCCGCAGGACGCCTAGATCGGGCTGGGCCAGTGACAAGGCCTGCGGAGTATAGACGGCAAAGCGGCCGTCTGCACCTACCCCAAATGGGCTATTTGCAGAGGTTTTGTCCCGTCATCTGTAAAGGTTTCTTGAGCCCCAGGTAAGCGATTGCCGTTGGGACCAGATCGCGTAATTCGCCGCCCTCGCTGAGGGTCGCCGTGGGATCGGTCACGACCAGCGGCACGGGGTTGGAAGTATGCGCCGTGTGGGGGCTCGTGCCGTCCGGCTCGAGCAGGACTTCCGCGTTGCCGTGGTCGGCCGTGACCAGCGTGACTCCGCCGAGCCGCTCGACGGTCTCCACGACTCGGCCGAGACAGGCGTCCGCCACCTCGACGGCCCGGACGACCGCCGGGATCACGCCCGAGTGGCCGACCATGTCCGGGTTGGCGAAGTTGACGACCGCGAAGCTGAAGCCATCCTGCTCGAGCGCCTCGCAGAAGCGGTCTGTGACCTCCTCGGCGGACATCTCCGGCTTCTTGTCATACGTGCCGACCTCGCGCGGGCTCGGCACGAGGATCCGCGTCTCTCCCGGCCACTCCGCCTCGCGCCCGCCGTTGAAGAAGTACGTGACGTGGGCGTACTTCTCCGTCTCGGCTGCGTGAAGCTGCCCGAGCCCGTTCTCGGCGAGCACCTGGCCCATCGTCTCGTCGACGACCTGCTCTGCGAACGCGGCGGGACAGTCGAGCTCGTCGCTGTACCGGGTCATCGTCGTCAGGTCGAAGCCGCCGTCGAGCAGGAGCTTCGAGAGCTGCCGCGCTCGGTCGGGCCTGAAGTTGAAGAAGATCGCGGCGTCCGCGGCGGTCAGCCGCGGCCGCCCCTCGAGCACGACCGGCTCGATGAACTCGTCGGTGACCCCGCGCTCGTAGCTGGCCTTGACCGCCGCCACGGGGTCGTCCGCGGTCTCGCCCTTGCCCTCGACGATCGCGTCGTATGCGCGCTGCGTGCGCTCCCAGCGCTGGTCGCGGTCCATTGCGTAGTAGCGGCCGGCGACCGTGGCGATCCGCTCGGCGGAGAGCTCGGCGAGGTCGCGGCCGGCCGACGTCGGCGAGACGTCGCGCCCGTCCGTGAAGGCGTGGATCCACGTGCGCTCGGGCGCGAACCGGAGCAGCGCCTTCACGTGGTCGATGTGCGAGTGCACGCCGCCGCT
>DATLPH010000044.1:0-3788 GCA_035535855.1 Gaiellaceae bacterium | reverse complement strand
CTCGCAGAACAAGCCCTTCTGCGACGGTACCCACAAGACGATCGGGTTCGAGGGCTGACCGGTGCTGACGCTCTACCAGGCCGAGTGGTGCCCGTTCTCCTCGGCCGTGCGCGAGGTGCTGACCGAGCTCGGGATCGACTTCGTGGCGCGGCAGGTCGAGCCGTGGCCCGAGCAGCGCACAGGCCTGCGGGAGCACTCGGGCAGTGACCAGATCCCGGCCCTCGAGACCGAGGACGGCAAGTTTGTCCACGGCACACGGGCGATCTTCGGGTACCTGCAGGACGTCGAGCCATGGCAGTACGCAGAGGGGCATCGCCGCCGCTTCCTCGACCATCGCGCCGCCCGTGAGTCCGACGCGCCGGGGCGCCTGGTCGAGTACTTCCACGCGAGCCCCGGAGCTGAGCGAACGGAGGAGCCGGCCGTGGTGAACGTCCCCGAAGCTTCGCGCTACGAGCTGCGCGCGGGCGACCAGGTGATCGGCGAGGCCGCGTACCACCGCAGGAACGGCCGCATCGCGTTCACCCACACCGAGGTGGACGAGGCGCTCGAGGGCCGCGGGCTCGGCAGCCGGTTGGCGACGGAGGCACTCGAAGACGCGCGCCAGCAGGGGCTCGAGGTCGTCCCGCTCTGCCCGTTCATGGCGCGTTTCATCCAGGAGCATCCCGAGTACCAGGACCTAGTCGCCGCGGACTACCGCGAGCGCTGATTGAAGGAGGAAGAGATGGCGACGCAGACGGAACGAAAGTTCGAGACCCGAATCGACATCCCGGAGGACGCGCGCGACCGGCTGATCGAGCTGCTGAACGCCCGGCTGGCTGACACGTTCGACCTCTACTCGCAGCTCAAGCAGGCGCACTGGAACGTGAAGGGCAGCGACTTCTACCAGCTGCACCTGCTCTACGACCAGGTCGCCGAGAGCGTCTTCCCCTACGTCGACGAGATCGCCGAGCGGGCGACGCAGCTGGGCGGGCTCGCGCTCGGCACGGCGCGGATGGCGGCATCCGCCTCCTCACTGGACGAGTACCCACTCGACGCGATCGAGGGGATGGAGACCGTGACCGCGGTCGCCGACCGGCTGGGCGCCTACGCCGCTGCCGTCCGCGAGGCGATCGAGACCTCGACCGAGCAAGGCGACCTGGACACCGCCGACCTGTTCACCGAGATCTCGCGCACGGTCGACAAGTACCTCTGGTTCGTCGAGGCGCACCAGCAGAGCTAGGCAACGCATTGCCAGCGGCGCGCTGGCACGTTAGGTTTGCGCCGTGCTGAAGCGAATCGCGCTGCTCGTCGCCCTCGCGGGAGTCGTCGGAGTCTCGCTCGCCTCGGCCGGCCGGCCGGGCTATGCCTGGCACGACACGGCGACGGGCTCGGCCGCGAGGCTCCGTGGCCTCTCGGCTGTCAGCTCGACGACCGCCTGGGCGAGCGGCAGCCTCGGCACGGTGCTGCGCACGACCGACCGCGGTGCGACCTGGCAGCAGGTCGGCCCGCCCGGCACCGCGAATCTGCAGTTCCGCGACATCGAGGCGTTCGACGCGAACCACGCGGTCATCCTTTCGATCGGCGAGGCCACCGACTCGCGCATCTACGTGACCGCGGACGGCGGCCAGACGTGGAACCTCACGTTCGTGAACCAGGAGCCGACCGCGTTTTACGACTGCATGACCTTCTTCGACGACCGGCGCGGCCTGGCGGTGTCGGATCCGCCGGACGGTGTGCACTTCCGCCTGATGGCGACCGACGACGGCGGCCTCACCTGGCACCTCACCGGGCTGCAGATGCCGGCCGCGTTGCCGGGCGAGTTCGCTTTCGCGGCCAGCGGCCAGTGCCTCACGAGCGACCACGGCCGCCGCGCGTGGCTCGGGACGGGCGGCGGCGCGCAGGCGCGGGTCTTCCGCTCGGACGACCGCGGCGTCTCGTGGACGGTCGCCCCCACGCCGATCAGGAGCGGCCCCTCGGCAGGCATCTTCGCCCTGGCCTTCCACGGCCAGCAGCACGGGCTCGCCGTCGGCGGCGACTTCTTGCTCGAGACGGCGTCCCCGGACAACTTCGCGCGCACGGGCGACGGCGGCTCGAGCTGGGCGCTGCTTCCCGGCGCGCCGCCCGAGTACCGCTCGGGTGCGACGTGGCTGAACGGCAACACCGCCCTCGCGGTCGGCCCCTCCGGCAGCGACGTCAGCCAGGACGGGGGCACGTCCTGGCAGCGCTTCGACGACGGGAGCCTCGACACGGTCGACTGCGCGAACCCGACGGCGTGCTGGGCGGCCGGAGCGAGCGGCCGCGTCGCCTACCTCGTTCGCTGAGCGTCCGTCAGACCCCGGCGCCTCAGCCGAGCAGGTCGCTCAGCTTGAACCCGCCACGGATCAGCCGGTCGAGCGGCGCGCGCTCGACGAGCTGACGCACCGCCGGAGCCAGGAAGCCCGGGATATCGCCGCGCTGCTCGGCCTGGTCCACCGCGTGGAGCAGGCCCGCCCGAAGCGCGACCTCGATCGTTTGCTCGTCCCAACGGCGAGGGGCGCCTGCTCCCGTCCCGAGCGAGAGGACGAGCTCCTCGCGCGTCGTGTGCAGCCGGCACGCCGCGCCGTCGAGGCCGTCCAGGACGATGCGCTGGATCGTCGTGTCGATCCCGCCGGTGCGTCCCTGATGCGCCACACATGGGCCGGCGAGCTTCGGCGAGGGCTCGTTGAGCGCGCCCTTGCCGAGCTCGACTCCCACGAGGGCGACACCGCTGATGAGCAGCGCGACGAGCACCCAGGTGGCCGCCCTCATTCCTCAATCCTCCGGCGGAAGAGGGCGGCCACGAGCAGTGCAAGCGCCGCGAACCCCGCGCACAGGAAGAAGGCCGGGCGCGAGGCGCGCGTGATCGTCGCCGCGATCGCGCCTGCCAGCCGGTCGCGCACGGCGGCGAGAGCGGAGTCGCTGCGCGCGCCGTGCGCGTCGAACGGCTCCCGCAGGTCGGGCGTCTCCCCCTCCTGCGCGCGAGCGAAGGCCTTGTCGAGGTCGAGCGCGACCGGCACCTTCTTGTCGAGGCCGATCGGCGCGTCGAGCAGCACGGCCGTCCCCCGGAGCAGCGCCTGGTCTCCCGCGGCCGGGACCTTCGACGCCAGCAGCGGCGCGATCAGCACGAGCGCGAGCACGAGCCCGAGATGCCGCGCGCCGACGGTGAGCGTGCCGCTGCGCGTCAGGCCGTCGCCCAGGTCGAGTGCCGCGTTCGACAGAACGGGCACCGCGAGGCCGAGCCCGGCGCCGCAGAGCGCGAGCGCCCACACCGCGAGCGGAACGCTGGCCGAAGGCAGCAGCGCGAGGCCGATCAGACCGGCCGCGAGGAGCGCAGCGCCGCCGCAGACCGCGGTCAGGCGCGGGAGCCGCCGCTCGAGCGGCCGGGCCGCCAGCGCCGCGACGGGCAGAGCGCTGACGATCCCCGCTCCCGCGATCGGCGAGTAGTCCCAGACGCTGATCACGAGCAGGACGGCGAGGAAGAGCGCCCCGACCAGCGCGCCGAACAGCAATCCGAGACAGGCGTTCGCCGGCAGCGTGCGAGCCAGCGACGGGCGCCAGCCCTCCTCAGCGAGCACGCCCGTGCGGGAGCGCAGGACCCCGACGAGCGCGAGCGCGGCGAAGGGAGCCTGCGCGGCGAAGATCGCGCGCCAGTCGAACGCCTGCGTCAGCACGCCGCCGAGCGCCGGGCCGAGCGCGAGTCCGAAGGTCCCCGCGAGCGTCCACATCTTCGCGCCGGCCGCTGCCGAGCCGGTGAGCGCGGACAGGACCGGCAGCGCCCCCGCCAGCAGGAG
>DATLPH010000043.1:0-18389 GCA_035535855.1 Gaiellaceae bacterium | reverse complement strand
ACGCTGAACGACTCGTTCATCATCCTCGACGAGGCCCAGAACACGAGCCCGGAGCAGATGCAGATGTTCCTGACCCGGCTCGGCTTCGGCTCGAAGGTCGTCGTCACCGGCGACATCACCCAGATCGACCTTCCGCGCGAGCAGGCGTCCGGCCTGATCCAGGTGCAGGACATCCTGGGCGCGATCGAGGGCATCGCCTTCATCCGCTTCGGCCACGAGGACGTGGTGCGCCACAAGCTCGTCCAGCGCATCGTCGAGGCCTACAAGCTCCACGCGGAGGAGACGGGCACGCAGCGCAGCCGGTAGCAGCGCGATGATCTCGGTGGAAGTGTCGAACCGAAGCGGGGTGGAGGTCGAGGAGGCGGCGGCGGCCGAGCTGGCCCAGAGCGTGCTGGCCGGGGAGGGCATCGAGGACGGCGAGCTCGGGCTGCACTTCGTCGGGCCGGACGAGATCAGGGCGCTGAAGCGTGACCACCTCGGCGTGGACGAGGTGACGGACGTGCTCTCGTTCCCGATCGACGGCAGCGACGAGCTCACGGAGGGGGTGCCGCGCCAGCTGGGCGACGCCTTCCTGTGCCCGCAGGTGGTCGGCGCGGCGTGGCGGCCGCCCCTCGTACACGGGCTCCTGCACCTGCTCGGGCACGAGCACGGGCCGGAGATGGAGGCGAGGGAGGCGCGGTGGAGCGGATGACCAGGCGCCGCGCCCAGAACCTCCTCGACAGCTTCAACTTCGCCTTCGAAGGAATCATCCACGTGCTCCGGACGCAGCGGAACATGCGGATCCACTTCCTCGCTGCGGTGATCGTGCTCGTCACCGCGGTCGCGATCGGCGTCTCGAAGCTCGAGCTGATCGCGCTGCTGCTCGCGATCGCGTTCGTCTTCATCACCGAGATGATCAACTCGGCGATCGAGCAGGCGATCGACGTGGCGACGACCTCGTTCGACCCGCTGGCGAAGCTCGCGAAGGACATCGCGGCCGGAGCGGTGCTGATCGCGACCGTGAATGCCGTCGCCGTCGGCTACCTCGTCTTCTCCGGTCAGGTCGCGGATCGCAGCTCGCGGCTGCTCGACCGCATTCGGGACGCGCCCGCGCAGGTGACGCTGATCGCGCTCGTCCTGACGATCATCGTCGTAATCGGGACGAAGGCCTACACCGGCCGCGGGACTCCGCTGCGCGGAGGGCTGCCCTCCGGCCACGCGGCGGTCGCCTTCGCCGGCTGGATGGCGGCGACGTACATCATCAGCGACTCGCACCGCTTCCTGATCTCGTCGCTGACCTTCATCATGGCCTTGCTGGTGGCGCAGACGCGGGTCGAATCCGGCGTACATTCCGCGGCCGAGGTCGCGTACGGCGGCATCCTCGGCGCGCTGATAACGCTCGTCGTCTTTCAGGTGCTGGCGTGAGCCGGCGCTTGCGACGGCGTTTCCAGGCCGTCCGGCCTTTGCCCGAGCGGCCGTCTGCAGCGACCGGTCGACACGTTGCGGATCGAGAGGATGCGCTATGAGCGACGAGCTGTACGAGCGCGCGGTCGCGGCGGCCGGGCGGGCCTACGCGCCGTACTCGAACTACCTGGTCGGGGCGGCGGTGCGCGCTCGCGACGGGCGCGTGTTCGAAGGCGTGAACGTGGAGAACGCGGCGTACCCGCTCGGGGTCTGCGCGGAGAAGGTGGCGATCTCGTGCGCGGTGGTCGCGGGCTGCCTGCCGGGCGACCTGGAGGCGATCGGGATCACCGCGTCGCCCTGCGGCGGCTGTCGTCAGTGGCTGTACGAGTTCCGGCTCGACCGGGTCACCTTCCGGAACCGCGAGGGCCAGCTCGTGAGCTACTCGCCGGCCGAGCTGCTGCCCGACACGTGGGAGCTCGACTGACTCGTGGCCGAGCCGCGGAAGCTCCAGAATCGTCACGAACCGGTCACAGACGCGTGCGCCAGAGGCGGGTATCGTCACCCCCGAGGGCGGCGGGCATTCTTCCCCACCCTGGGTGGGGGTTACCGGCTTTGAAGAGCGGTTTCGTCGCCGTCGCGGGGCGGCCGAACGTGGGGAAGTCGACGCTCGTGAACGCGCTCGCGGGTGGCAAGGTGGCGATCGTCTCGGACAAGCCACAGACCACGCGACGGCGCGTGATGGGCATCGCCAACGGCGAGGACTACCAACTTGTGCTCGCCGACTTGCCGGGCTTCCAGCGCCCGCGCGACGCACTCACCGAGCGCATGCAGCGCACGGTCGACACGTCGCTCGAGGACGTCGAGGCGATCCTGCTCGTCCTCTCCGCCCGCGAGCGGATCGGCGCCGGCGACCGCTACATCGCCGAGCGCGTCTTCTCGCTCGGCGTCCCGGTCGTGATCGTGCTCAACAAGGTCGACCGCCTCAAGCCCGGCCACATCGCCGAGCAGATGCAGAACGCGGCGCGCCTTGGCGAGTTCCACTCACTCCACCCGGTCAGCGCGCTGACGGGCGACGGCGTGGGCGAGCTCCGCAGCGACCTCGTCGAGCTCCTCCCGGAGGGGCCTGCTTACTACCCGGCCGAGCAACGCAGCGACCTCGAGCCCCGCATGCAGGTCGCCGAGCTCGTCCGCGAGAAGGCGTTGCACCTGACGCGCGAGGAGGTGCCGCACGCGATCTCGGTCGAGGTGGACGAGCTCACCGACAAGCTCGTCAGCGCGACGATCTTCGTCGAGACCGACTCGCAGAAGCAGATCGTGATCGGCAAGGGCGGCTCGGTAGTGAAGAAGATCGGCACGCGCGCGCGGCCCGAGATCGAGCACCTGCTCGGCCACCAGGTGTTCCTCGAGCTGAACGTCAAGACGCGGCCGAAATGGCGCCGCGACGAGGCCATGCTCGAGCGTCTCGGGATCTGACCCCGCTGCTCGCGCTGTTCGACGTCGACGGGACGCTGCTCCTGACTAGCGACCCGCTCGCGGGCCGCGCTCTCAGCGAGACGCTCGAGGAGCGCTTCGCTGTGGAGCTGCCGGAGAACCCCGTGCGGCGAGTCGACCACGCCGGCCAGTCGTGCCGGCGGATCGCCCGGCTCGTGCTCCACGACGCGGGCGTCGAGGACGACGAGATCGACCGCAGCCTCGAAAGCTGGTGCGCCGCGTTCGGTCAGCGCTATGTCGAGCTGCTCGAGGACGCCGACACGAGCGCCTGGGAGGCTCCGCCCGGCGCAGGCGACGCGCTCGCCGAGCTCGCCGGGGCCGGCATCGAGCTCGGGCTCCTGACCGGGAACCCCGGGCGAATGGCGCGGGCGCGGATGGAGCGGCTCGGTCTTGCGGGCTTCTTCCCGCCCGGCCGCGGCGCTTTCGGCTGCGACGCCGAGACCCGCGCCGAGCTGATCGACGCCGCACGCGCGCGCTCGGGCGCAGCCACCGGCGAGACGGTCGCGATCGGCGACACCAGGCGCGACGTCGAGAGCGCGCACGAGAGGGGCATCCGCTCGATCGTGCTCCGCTCGCCCAAGCACCCGGACGCGCACCTCGGCGCGGATGCCGCGTGCTACGACCTCGCTCAGGTCGCCGCGCAGCTCCTGGCCTGGGCCGGGTAGCCCAGGCGCCGGGCTACACTTCGCTCATGGCGCAGGCCCCCGCGCTGCCGACCGGCTTCGAGCTTCCGCTCGAGCCGCGTCTGCCCCGAATCGGCTCGATCGACCAGGTCGCGCTGGAGGAGCGCGCGGCGACGCTGGCAAAGCGCTCGATCAAGCGGGAGGCCAAGGTCTTCGCCCTCGACCTGGCGGTGCGGATGACCGACCTGACCACGCTCGAGGGCTCGGACACGCCCGGCAAGGTCGCCGCACTGGCGTCGAAGGCGCTGCGCCCGGACCCCTCCGACGCGAGCGTGCCCTCGGTTGCCGCGCTCTGCGTCTACCCGAACCTCGTGCCCGTCGCCGTCGAGCGGCTCCGCGACAGCGGTGTCAAGGTCGCCTCGGTCGCGACCGCCTTCCCGTCAGGGCAGTCACCGCTCGAGACGAAGCTCGAAGAGGTGCGCTGGGTCGTCGAGCACGGCGCCGACGAGGTCGACATGGTGATCGACCGCGGCTCGTTCCTCGCCGGCCGTTACGCCAAGGTCTACGACGAGATCGTCCGCGTGAAGGAGGCGAGCGGGGAGGCCCACCTGAAGGTGATCCTCGAGACCGGCGAGCTCGGCACCTACGACAACGTGCGCCGCGCGTCGCTGCTGGCGATCGCTGCCGGCGCCGACTTCATCAAGACCTCGACCGGCAAGCTCTCCTCGGCTGCGACACTGCCCGTCGCCCTCGTGATGCTCGAGGCGATCCGCGACGTCTACGAGGAGACCGGCCGCCGCGTCGGCTTCAAGCCGGCCGGCGGGATCCGCAACGCGAAGCAGGCCGTCCAGCACCTCGTGCTCGTGCACGAGACGGTCGGCGTCGACTGGCTCACGCCCGACCTCTACCGCTTCGGCGCCTCGTCGCTCCTGAACGACATCCTGATGCAGCTCCGCAAGGAGAAGACCGGGCGCTACCAGAGCCCGGACTACTTCACGCTCGACTGATCCGCCGCTAGTGCAGGATGCCGCGGTTCACGAACGCCAGGCGGACGGCGGCCGTTACGGCTGCGTTGTGGTAGAGCCCGTCGGCCGCCGCAACCGTGCGGTTCGCGAGGTCCGGCATCGACGTCCCGGGGAAGTCGAACGAGCCCTGCAGGATGATCGTGTCCGCCTGCTCGTTGCCGAGAGCGCCCCGGATGTCCCACAGCGCGCGTGACCAGATCTGGCCGTCGTGGTGCACCTCGCCGTTGAGGCCGCCGGGATACGTCAGGTTCGAGTCGACGCGCCTCAGGCAATGCGGCACCGAGCTCGTGTAAGAGGTCGAGTCCCAGTCGGCGACGCAGGGAAGCGGCTCGAGCTGGTCGACGTGCAGCGAGCGGTCGACGACGTCCGACACCGTGACGGCCCAGTAGTCGCCGAAACCCTCGCTGATCGCGCCGGCCTCCTCGGAGGCGAAGCTGAAGTTCTGCGAGAAGTGAATTGCGTGCCCGTACTCGTGCAGGATCACCTCGGCGTCCTCGGCGTCGTCGACGCCGCCCTTGCCGAAGCGCAGCTCATTCTTCGGGTGGTCGGTCGCGAAGGAGTTGTCGACCCCCCACTGGTTGATGCGCACCGCCTGCGGGCGATTGTTGATCGACCGGCGGTTGACGCCGAAGCCGAGACTGTGGATGTACCGCTGCGCCTGCGTGATCCAGTAGTACGCCATCACCTGCTCGAACTCGTCCTGGCTGCGCGTGTACGCGAAGACGTTGGACGGCGAGAAGGCCAGGTTGCCCGTCGAGCTGTAGACGTCCGCGTATTCGCCGCGGAGGAAGCCGCTGCCGTCAAGGTTCGTGAGCGGGACGGTGTGGTAGGCCGCGGCCGGGACCGCGGAGTCGGCGTCTTTCTGGTCGGTCAGGCCCTCCAGGCCGAGGTTCTGCACCGGGTTCGAGGCGAACACAACCCCCGTTCCCATGCTGCTTCCGTTGCCGATCTTGCCCGCACTTGCTACCGCCGCCATCGCGATGCCGATCGCGAGAACGAGCGCACTGACGAGAACCTTGAGCCGCATGTGACCCTCCCCTTTGGTCGACGCTGCGCGCACGGTAGCCGCCAACCGGTGGCAAGTCCAGGGGCGGCTAAGCTAGCCGCGAGGGACTGACGAGTGACCGAGCTCGAGCGAAAGCGGGACCGCGCGCCCATTCCGGCGGAATGGGCCTATGCGCCCGCGCCTGAGTCGCGCGAGGTCGTCACCCTCCGCGAGCGTTACGGCCACTTCATCGGCGGCGAGTGGGTGGAGCCGAAGGAGACCTACGTGACGATCGAACCCGCCAGCGAGGAGCCGCTCGCCGAGGTCGGCCAGGCCACGGACGCGGAGGTCGAGCAGGCTGTAGCCGCCGCGCGAGCGGCCTACGAGAACGGCTGGTCGTCCCTCGCGGGCTCCGAGCGCGCGAAGTATCTCTTCCGCATCGCGCGCATCCTGCAGGAGCGCTCACGCGAGTTCGCGGTGCTCGAGTCGCTGAACGGCGGCAAGCCGATCCGCGAGTCTCGCGACGTCGACCTGCCCCTGGCCGCCGCGCACTTCTTCTACTACGCGGGCTGGGCCGACAAGCTCGAGTACGCCTTCCCGAACCGCAAGCCGAAGCCGCTGGGCGTGGCCGGCCAGATCATCCCCTGGAACTTCCCGCTGCTGATGCTGGCCTGGAAGCTTGCGCCCGCGCTTGCGGCAGGCAACACCGTCGTGCTGAAGCCGGCCGAGACGACGCCGCTCTCGGCGCTGCTCTTCTGCGACGTCTTGCGCCAGGCCGAGCTGCCCGCTGGCGTCGTGAACATCATGACCGGCGACGGCCGCGCCGGCGCCGCACTCGTCAAGAGCGAGGTCGACAAGGTCGCGTTCACCGGCTCGACCGAGGTCGGCAAGGCGATCGCGCGCGAGCTCGCGGGCACAGGCAAGAAGCTGACGCTCGAGCTCGGCGGCAAGGCCGCGAACGTGATCTTCGACGACGCTGCGCTCGACCAGGCGGTCGAGGGGATCGTCAACGGCATCTATTTCAACCAGGGCCACGTCTGCTGCGCGGGCTCGCGGCTGCTCGTGCAGGAGTCGGTCTACGAGGACGTGATCGCCAAGCTGAAGCGGCGGCTCACGACGCTGCGCGTTGGCGACCCGCTCGACAAGAACACCGACGTCGGAGCGATCAACTCGAAGGCTCAGCTCGAGAAGATCCAGGAGCTCGTGCAGAGCGGGGAGGAGGAGGGCGCGGCGATCTACCAGCCGCCCTGCCGGCTCCCGGAGAAGGGCTACTGGTTCGTGCCGACGGTCTTCACCGACGTCGCCCAGAGCTACCGGATCGCGCAGGAGGAGATCTTCGGGCCGGTGCTCTCGGTGCTGACCTTCCGCACTCCGGACGAGGCCGTCGAGAAGGCGAACAACACGCCCTACGGCCTGTCCGCCGGCGTGTGGACGGAGAAGGGCTCGCGGATTCTCTCCATGGCGCAGCGCCTGCGCGCGGGCGTGATCTGGGCGAACACGTACAACCGCTTTGACCCGGCCTCGCCGTTCGGCGGCTACAAGGAATCAGGCTTTGGCCGCGAGGGCGGCCTGCACGGGCTCGAGCCCTACCTGGACTTCGAATGAGCCGGCTCCCGGTTCGCAAGACGTACAAGCTCTTCATCGGTGGCGAGTTCCCGCGCTCGGAGTCCGGGCGCACCTACGAGGCCGAGGGACAGAACGTGGCACGCGGCTCCCGGAAGGACGCGCGCGATGCGGTGCGCGCGGCCCGCGGGGCGTTCCCCAAGTGGGCCGGCATGACCGCGTACAACCGCGGCCAGGTGCTCTACCGCGTCGCGGAGATGATCGAGGCGCGCCGCTCCGAGTTCGCCGACCTCTGCTCCGGGCCGAAGGAGGTCGAGCGTTCGATCGACCGTTTCGTCTGGTACGCGGGCTGGGCGGACAAGCTCGCCCAGGTGCTCGGCTCCTCGAACCCGGTCGCCGGCCCGTACTTCAACTTCACCGTGCCCGAGCCGCAGGGCGTGGCGGGGATCCTCGCGCCACAGGAGCCTGCGCTGGCGGGTCTCGTCTCCCGGATCGCGCCCGCGCTGGTCGGCGGCAATGCCGTGGTCGCGGTCGCGTCGGAGTCGCATCCGCTCGCCGCGATCGAGCTGGCGGAGGCGCTCGCGACCGCCGACGTCCCCGGCGGCGTGGTGAACATCATCACCGGCCTGCACGAGGAGCTCGCGCCGGTGCTCGCTTCGCACATGGACGTGAACGCGCTGGACATCTCGGGCGCCAACGGTGACGTCGCCGAGCTCGAGCGCCTGGCCGCCGACAACGTCAAGCGCCTCGTGCGCGGCGCGGCGGACGACCAGAGCGCGTGGGAGATCTCGCGCTTCCTCGAGCTGAAGACGGTCTGGCACCCGATCGGCGTCTGAGCCGGGTTCCCCTGTTTAAGGCGCACCCAACCTCCTCCCCGAGGCGACCGTATCGACGGAGGGCGCACGCGTGTGTGACGGGTTTGCGCCAGAATTGCGCCAGGTGACCGGGTCACGTCGCTTCAGCCAGGCGATCTCCGAGGGCGACGGGATCTCCGTGGTCGCGGAAATCGACGGTCCCGAGGCGGCGCGCCGCGCAGAAGCCGACGGCGCCGAAGCCCTGCTCGTCCACAGCGGGAACGAGGCCAGCCTCGGGCAGATCCGCGATGCCGTGTCGGTGCCGATCCTCTTCTACTGGGACGGCCAGAACGCCGACCGCCTGCAAGGCGCCGACGCCTGCATCGTGGACGTCGCGCCGGGCGGCGCTGCTTCGGCCCCGGCCGTCGAGCACGCCCATTCTGAGCTGGACGACGATTTCGAGCTCGCCCTGCGGGTCGAGGACGAGGAGCAGCTCGAGGGCGCGCTCGAGCAGTTCGACCCGGAGCTGTTCGTGCTCGCCGGGAGAGACGAGCAGGCGCTCGAGCACGTGCTCGAGCTGCTGCCCGACGTGCCGGCGGGAAAGCTGGCGATCGCCGAGCTGCCGCGGACGACGCGCGAGGCCGTCGAGGAGCTCGAGCGAGCAGGCGTCGATGCGGTGATCGTCTACGACGGCAACGTTGCCGAGCTCGTCGGCGGAAGCGCCCCCGAGGTCTGAGGCGCCGCCCGAGCGCCGCTCCGCGGAGGCGCTCTGGGGTGGCCCGAAGGTCGCGCTCGCGGCAATCCTCGCCGGCGCGGCGGTGCTCCGGCTCGTCGGCGTCGCGTACGGCACACCCTTCGCGCTGCTCAGCCCCGACGAGCAGAGCATCGTCCCCCGCGCGTGGAAGATGGTGCACGGCGGCGGCCTCGACCCGCACTGGTTCGACTATCCGTCGCTGCTGATGTACCTGCTCGCGCCCTCCCAGGCGTGGCACGAGCACCCGTCCTACCTCGCGGCCAGGCTCGTGGTGGTCTTGCTCGCGCTCGGGTCGGTCGCGGCCGCATGGTGGCTGGGCAACCGGTCCTACGGCGGCGCCGCCGGCCTGGTCGCCGCGACCGCGGTCGCTGTCGAGACGACGCACGTCTACTACTCGCGCATGGCCGTGACGGACGTGCCCCTGACGCTCGGCGTCACGGTCGCCCTCGCGCTCCTCGTCTCCGGCCGGATCGAGCTCGCCGGCCTCGTCGCGGGGCTCGCCACGAGCGTCAAGTATCCCGGGGTCTTCCTGCTGCTGCCGCTCGTGATCGCGGGCTACCGCACCCCGCGGCGCCTCGTCGTCGCGCTGGCCGCGGCGGCGGCCGCGTTCTGTGCGACGAGCCCGTTCTTCGTCCTGCACCTGAGCAGCGCCCTGGGCGATGCGCTGCGCGTGCAGCGGATGGCGCGGGAGGGCTGGCTCGGGTTCGAGCACGACCACATCGCGCCGATCGCGTTCAGCGCGCGCCTCTGGGAAGGCCTCGGGCCGGCCCTGCTCGTTTGCGTGCTCGGCCTCGTGATCGCGCTCGTCCGCCGCGGGCGCACTGACGTGATCCTCGCGTCGTTCGTCGTCGTCTACTTCCTCGACCTCTGCACCCTCGGCGCGCACTTCGATCGCTACGTGCTGCCGCTCGTACCGGCTCTCGCCGTTCTCGGCGGCCGCCTGCGCTCACTCGCGCCGGTCATGCTGCTCCTGCTCGCGGTTCCCCTCACCTGGACGATTCGCGACGACCGGATGCTGACCAAGACCGACACCCGCGCGGTGGCGCATGCGTGGATCCAGAGCCATCTGCCGAAAGGCTCGACCCTTGCCGCCGACCCTTCGCTGCCGAACTTCGGCGGGCTCGACATCGTGCGGCTCACGCTCCCGCTTCCCGGGGAGGACGAGGCCGACCCGAACCGCAACCTGACGCGCCTGCGCAACTACGGGATCCGGTACGCCGTGGTGACCGGGGCAGTCGCCGACCGCGTGCGCGCCGCCCCCAAGTACTACCCCGCCGAAGTGGCGTTCTACCACGACCTCGAAACGCTGACCGACCGGATCTACTACGTGCAGCCGGACGGTCTCAAGGGCCCCTGGGTGGCGGTGTACCGCCTCTAACCGAAGAACGCGCGAGCGACCTCGAACCACTCGTCGGGCACGGTCTTCAGCTCCGCCGTCGCCTCCTCGAGCGAAACGTCGAGGATGCGGTCGCCCCGGAGCGCGGCCATGAGCCCGAAGCGCCCCTGATGCACGAGGTCGGCGGCTTTCAGGCCGTAGCGCGTGGCGAGCACGCGGTCGCGGGGGGTCGGCGAGCCGCCGCGCTGGACGTGGCCGAGGACGGTCACGCGCGTCTCGAAGCCCGTGCGCGCCTCGATCTCCTGCGCGAGCCGGTCGCCCACGCCGCGCTCTGACAGCCGCACGTGCCCGAAGTCGTCTTTCTCGCCCTCGTCCGCGAGGCCCTCGAGCTCGTAGCCCTCCGAGACGACCACGATCGAGAAATCCTTGCCCCGGTCGTGGCGGTGGCGGATCTCCTTGCAAGCATCCTCGATCGAGACTGGGTGCTCGGGGATCAGGATCACGTCTGCGCCGCCGGCGATCCCGCTCATCACCGCGATCCAGCCGGTGTGCCTACCCATCACCTCGAGGACCATCACGCGGTTGTGTGACTCGGCGGTCGTGTGCAGCCGGTCGATCGCCTCGGTGCAGATGGAGACCGCCGTGTCGAAACCGAAGGTGTAGTCCGTGCCCGAGAGGTCGTTGTCGATCGTCTTCGGCACTCCGACGACCGGGAACTCCAGCTCGGCGAAGAGGCTGGCTGCGACCCCGAGCGTGTCCTCGCCACCGATCGCGACGAGCGCGTCGAGCCCTTCGCGCTCGAAGTTCGCGCGCACGTCTTCGACTCCGCCCTCGAGCTTGTACGGGTTCGTCCGCGAGGTTCCGAGGATCGTGCCTCCTCGCGGCAGCAGGCCCGAGACCTCGCGGGGGCCGAGCGGCTCGAACCGCCCGTCCACGAGCCCGCGCCACCCTTCGCGCACGCCGACGACCTCGTGCCCGTGCGAGAACGACCGCCGCGCAACGGCGCGAATCACCGCGTTCAACCCGGGGCAGTCACCGCCGCCTGTGAGGACTCCAACCTTCACGCCCGACATCTTGATGAGTTCTGGCTGCTCGCGGAGGTGTGATGCCGAAGGTGGGAATCGAACCCACACGGAGCTTTCGCTCCACTGGATTTTGAGTCCAGCGCGTCTGCCAGTTCCGCCACTTCGGCGCAACGCGAAGAGTAACTCCGGTGGCATGACGACTTTTCGGGCGCCGACCCGACAAGACCGCGTCTTGTCGGGTCTCGCTGCGGCGATCGGGTTAGAAGGAGGGGGCTCACGGGGGAACCATGGGTTCCTCCGTGCTTTCCAGCGCGTCTGCCAGTTCCGCCACTTCGGCGCCGGACGATGATAGCCACCGCCTCCGGCGCGCCCTCCGAGTTGAAAGCGCCAGCGGTTGCCCCGATACTGCCCCCTTACCAAAGCCCCATACACGGACTCGGACACGGAGACGGGCGACGGAGGAGGAAGAGTGAGGAAACGAGTTTGGATCGGAATGCTCCTTGCGGCTGTCGGTGCGCTGGCGTTGATCGCGTCTGGCTGCGGCGGGAGCGATAAGAGCAGCAGCAGCGGGACTAACGGAGGCGGTGGCGGCGGCAAGGTTTCCGCGTTGCCCGCTTCCTCGTGCGGCCCGCTCGAGTTCAAGGGATCGGGCGACGCGGACTACCTGATCGCATCGGACCTGCCGATGCAGGGCGGCTCGCGCACGCAGACACTGCAGATGGTCAAGGCCATCCGGTACGTGCTCGACCAGCAGGATTGGAAGGCGGGCAAGTACAACATCGCCTTCCAGGCGTGCGACGACTCGACGGCTCAGCTCGGCAAGTGGGACCCCGACAAGTGCAGCGCCAACGCGCACAACTACGCGCAGAACAGCAAGCTGCTCGGTGTCGTCGGGACGTTCAACTCGGGCTGCGCGGCGATCGAGATCCCGGTGATGAACCAGGCAGCGGGCGGCGGCCTGCAGCTCCTTTCGCCGGCCAACACCTACGGCTGCCTGACGGAGCCGTGCGCGGGTGACGAGCCGGAGAAGTACTACCCGAGCGGCAGCCGCAACTACGCGCGCGTCGCGCCGAGCGACCCGAACCAGGGTGCGGTCGACGCGAAGTTCCTGGCCAGCCAGGGCGTGAAGACCGTTGCGGTGCTGAACGACAAGGAGGCCTACGGGCTCGGCGTCGCCAAGAACTTCAAGGGCGCGGCGGAAGCGGCCGGCATGACGGTCACGAGCTTCCAGGCCTACGACCCGAAGCAGGCCAACTTCCGGGCGCTGTTCACCGGCATCAAGGCGAAGAACCCGGACGCCGTCTTCATCGGCGGCCTGATCGACGAGAACAGCGGCCAGCTGATCAGCGACAAGGTCGCGGTCCTCGGCGACAACACGAAGGTCAAGCTGATGCTGCCGGACGGCTTCACGACCGACGCCATCTTCGATCGCGCAGAGGGCGGCACGCCGGAGGCCAAAGGCGCGTACTTCAGCGTCGCCGGTGTCGGCATCGACAAGTACAAGGGAGCCGCGCTCGACTTCATCAACGGCTTCAAGTCGACGCTCAACGGCAAGCCGGTCGACCCGTACGCGATCCTCGGTGCACAGGCCGGACAGGTCTTGCTCAACGCCATCGAGAAGTCGGACGGCGACCGCTCCGACGTGATCAAGAAGGTCTTCGCGACCAAGGTCTCGAACGGCCTGATCGGAGACTTCTCGTTCAACTCGAACGGCGATCTCTCCGGTGCGAAGGGCGCGGCTGTGCTCTTCACGATCTACAAGGGCACCGACCATCTGAACACGCTGCTGACGACGGCACCCGACCCGAAGCTGGTCGACGCCGCTCGGAAGGCAGCTTCCGGCTAGGCACGACGCGAATGCAGGCTGGGGCGAGGGAGGGCTGAGAACGCCCTCCCTCGCCGCCCTCCAACCCCGGGGATTGCGGTAGAAACTCGCACCGAACAACCTTCGCGGGCAGTGCGCAGGCGCAAGCGGCCCGCGGTCCTGTCCGTCGTCGGTCTGGGCTTCGTCGCGCTGTTCATCGTGTGGCTCGGCTACAACCTCGTCAACGACCCGACGAACTTCTTCAACATCTTTCTGATCGGGCTGACGCAAGGATCCGTCTACGCGCTCGTCGCGCTCGGCTACACGCTCGTATACGGGATCCTGCAGCTGATCAACTTCGCTCACGGGGACGTCTTCGCGCTCACCGGGCTGGTCGCGAGCTCGCTGATCGTGAGCACGTTCAACCTGGACGAGACCTCGAGCGCGCTGATGATCGTGGGTGGCCTCGGCGCGACGTTCCTGATCGCGATGGTCTTCGGGGCGACGGTCAACGCCACCATCGAGCTGGTCGCCTACCGACGGCTCCGCAATGCACCCCGGCTGGCGGTGCTGATCACCGCGGTCGGGATGTCGTTCATCGTCCAGAACATCTCGCTCGCCTTCTTCGACGTGAACTTCCGCAGCGTCCCGTCGCTGGTCCCGGACTCCGACGTCTTCCGGATCGGCGGCGTGCACTACAGCTGGCAGGCGCTGTTCGTCGTGCTCGTGACGGCGCCGGTGCTCGTCATCCTGCGTTGGCTGGTGCAGCACACGCGGCAGGGGAAGGCGATGCGCGCCACGGCCCAGGATCCCGAGGCCTCGGCGATGATGGGGATCAACGTCAACCGCACGATCTCGTTCACGTTCCTGCTCGCCGGGGCGCTCGCAGGGATCGGGGCGGTGCTCTTCCTCGTCGAGTTCAACGTCCGCTACGACACGGGCTTCGAGCTGGGGCTGATCGCGTTCACCGCCGCGGTGCTGGGTGGGATCGGCAACCTCTACGGCGCGGTGCTCGGCGCGCTCATCATCGGGATGGTCCAGGCGTTCAACGAGGGGCCGTTCCCGCTGGCGACGAAAAGTGACTGGACCCGCTCGCTCGTGTTCGGGATCCTGATCGCGATTCTCGTCTTCCGTCCGGAGGGCCTGCTCGGCGAGCGTACGCCGGAGGGAGCCTGATGCCGCGTCGGCGCGACCGGGCACGCGCGTCTGTCCGCGGCCACCGCACGCGGCTCGTGCAGCAGAGCGGTCTGCACAGGGTCGGCAGTTTCTGGGCGACGCTGCCGAAGCCCGTGCGGACGTTCTCGCCGGCGATCGCGCTTCTGGCAATCGCGGCGACCTATCCCTTCTACCTCGCCAACCTTCCGTCCGGCAACGTCCCGCTGATCTACTCGTTCCCGTCGATCCGCTCCGCGGTGACGATCCTGGTCTTCACGACGATGGCGGTCGGCCTCAACGTCGTCGTCGGGTACTGCGGCCTGCTCGACCTCGGCTACGTCGCCTTCTACGCGATCGGCGCCTACACCGCGGGCTGGCTCGCCTCCGGCCAGTTCCAGCAGGTGAAGTTCCACTTCGGCTCGGTCGGGATCACGCACGACGCGCGCGGGATCCACATCTCGATCTGGCTGGTGCTGCTGATCGCCGCGCTGATCACGGGTCTGGGCGGGATCCTGATCGGCCTGCCGACTTTGCGGCTGCGCGGCGACTACCTGGCGATCGTGACCCTCGGCTTCGGCGAGATCATCCCGCAGTTCGTGCGCAACGCCGACAGCCTCCACGGCTTCGACCTGACGCACGGCACGTTCGGGATCAGCCCGATCGACTCGCCCGGCTTCGGGAACACGCTTCACACCGCCGTCGGCCTGCCGGCGAGCTACCAGCAGGAGTTCAACGCCGACCGGCTCTTCTTCTGGACGGCGCTCGGGATCCTGATGTTCACGATCTTCTGCTGTATCCGGCTGCGCGACTCGCGCCTCGGCCGCGCGTGGATCGCGATCCGCGAGGACGAGACGGCCGCGGGCGCAATGGGCATCCCGCTGATGCGGACGAAGACCTGGGCCTACGCGATCGGCGCGTTCTTCGGCGGCGCCGCGGGCGCGTACATCGCGAGCTTCAACGCCGGTGCCTTCCCGAGCCAGTTCAGCTTCAACATCTCGGTCTTCCTGCTCTGCATGGTGATCCTCGGCGGCATGGGCTCGATCTGGGGCGTCACGATCGCGGGCATCATCCTCTCGTGGCTGAACGTCGAGGGCCTCGCGAACATCGGCACCTGGCTGAACGACAACATTTTCCCGCAGAGCCACCAGATCGAGGTGGCGAAGTACCAGTTCGGGATCTACGGCGTCCTGATCGTGCTGATGATGATGTTCCGCCCGCAGGGCCTGATCCCCGAGGCGCGGCGCAAGCGCGAGATCGAGGAGGGCGGCGGCCACGGGCCACTGGACGATCCGATCTACGAGATGCGCGGCGCCGACGAGCCCGGAGCGGGCGAGCGCGGCTCGCCCGGAAGGCAGCCGCACGGATGAGCGAGCCCTCCGGCAACGGCAACCTGCTGGTCGCCGACGAGGTGCGCAAGGAGTTCGGCGGCCTGACCGCGGTGAACGACCTGACGTTCACGATCCCCGCCCGGGCGATCGTCAGCCTGATCGGCCCCAACGGGGCGGGCAAGACGACGTTCTTCAACACGCTCACCGGCCTCTACAAGGTCACCTCCGGCGCGATCCTGTTCGACGGCCAGGACGTGACCGACAAGCCGCCGCATGCGATCACGAAGCTCGGAGTCGGACGTACCTTCCAGAACATCCGCCTCTTCCCGCAGATGACCGCGATGGAGAACGTGCTCGTCGGCATGCACTCGCGGCTCAAGGGCGGCATCCTCGGCGCGATCTTCGGCCTTCCCGGCGTGCGCCGCGAGGAGCGCGAAGCGCAGGAGCGGGCGCGGGAGCTGCTGCGCTACTCGGGCCTGCGCGGGGTCGACGACGAGCTCGCGGAGTCGCTCTCCTACGGCGACCAACGGCGGCTCGAGGTGGCCCGCGCGCTAGCGACGGAGCCCAAGCTGCTGCTCCTCGACGAGCCCACGGCCGGGATGAACCCGCAGGAGACGGTCACGTTCATGGAGTTCGTGTCGAAGCTGCGCGAGGATCGGCCGATCTCGATCCTCCTGATCTAGCACGACATGAAGGTCGTGATGGTCGTCTCCGACCGCGTTACCGTGCTCGACTACGGCGAGAAGATCGCCGAGGGCACGCCAAAGGAGATCCAGAAGGACGAGCGCGTGATCGAGGCCTACCTGGGGAAGGGTGCGACGCAAGAGTGAGCGAACGCAAGACGAACGGCGACGTCGTCCTCAGCATCGAGGACATCCACACCTTCTACGGGACGATCGAGGCCCTGAAGGGGATCTCGCTCGAGGTGCGCGAGGGCGAGATCGTGACGCTGATCGGCGCGAACGGCGCGGGGAAGTCGACTACGCTGCGCTCGGTAAACGGCCTCAACCAGCCGCGAGAGGGGACGATCACCTTCCGCGGCAAGAACATCACCCGCCGCCCGCCGCACGAGATCGTCGGCATGGGCATCTCGCAGTCGCCCGAGGGGCGGCGCCTCTTCCCGCACATGTCCGTGCTCGAGAACCTGGAGATGGGGGCGTTCCAGCGCAGCGACCGGAAGCAGATTCGCGAGGACCTCGACCGCGTCTACGGGCTCTTCCCGCGACTCGCCGAGCGCAAGGACCAGCGGGCCGGGACGATGTCGGGCGGCGAGCAGCAGATGTGCGCGATCGGGCGTGCGCTGATGGCCCGCCCCCAGCTGCTGATGCTCGACGAGCCGTCGATGGGGCTGGCCCCGATCTTCGTCGAGAAGATCTTCGAGATCATCCACGAGATCAACGAGCAGGGGACGACGATCCTCCTGGTCGAGCAGAACGCGCTGATGGCGCTCGACTCGGCCGACCGCGGCTACGTGCTCGAGACCGGGCGCGTGGCGCTCGCCGACGACGCGAAGAGCCTGCGCCAGAACGAGCAGGTCCGCAAGGCATACCTCGGCGAGACCTGAGCCGGCGCCCCTACTGGGTCACGCGCAGGGGAAAGTAGGGCGGGGACAGCAAGTAGCCCACGCGTGCCTGGCCGCCGGCCATGCCGTGCGCGAGCTCGAGAGCTGCGGGCAGGCCGCGCGCCGGGACGAAGCCGAGCTGCCGGGCGGCGACGGCGTCGCGGCAACCCGCGACGATCACGGTGCCGACGCGTCCTAGCGCCGGAGCGCACCCCGCCCAGTCGGCGAAGGGCAGCAGCGGGTGGCAGCTCCGGCCCGCCCGGTAGGCGGCGATCGCGCGCGCGTCCGCCAGCGCCGCCCGCTCGGCGTCCATCAGCTCCTCCGGCTCCCGCGGCCCCGTCCGCAGCGCGTGGAAGATCTCCCGGTAGGGCTGCTGCGTCGGGTGGGCGAAGTGGCGGTGGAAGCGGTGCAGCAGGATCACGGTGCCGCCCTCGACGACCGGGAAGGCTTCGCGCCAGAGGCGTAGCGCCAGCCCGAGCGCGAGGTAGGCCGCGAGCAGCGGGTTTGGCCGCTCGCGCGGCAGATGGGGCGTCGTGCGCGGGATTCCGATCACGATCGCGTCGAGCCTGCCCTCGAGGGTCGCCGAGCGTGCCTCGACCGCCCTCAGTAGCGCCTCGGCATGCGCGACAGGCGGCGGGCCCGCGAAGGCCGCCGTTGCGCTCAGGTCGCGGCGGATCGAGTGGATCACGCGGTTACGGGCGAAGCCGGGGAGGAGCCCGAAGCCGAGACGGAACGGCGAGCGCGCGATGCGTTCGCCGGCCTCGGGGTCGTAGGGGTAGCCGCGGGCCGCGCCGCTGAGCCGTGGCTGGTCGAGGACGAGCGACGCGCCGACGAGCGGCACGCGCCTCGCGAGCCGCTGCTCGAGCTCGACCGCCAGGCGCCAGCCCTGCGAAGCGCCGGTCTCGAGCAGCGAGTACGCGGTTGCCGCCCGCATTGCCTCCGGCCCGCCGCAGCCGAGCAGCATCGCCGGCCCGCCGTGGACGATCGTCTCGGCCGCGCTGACCGCGAGCACGAGGTCGGTCTCGAGCAGCGCGCGGTTGACGCGGAGCGGCGTGCGGCCTGCGGGCTCCAGCTCGACGAGATCGGGATCTTCGGCGTCGTGGATCTCGACCGTCCCGTGGAAGCGGCGCGCAAAGCCGGGCGAGACCACTCCGAGCTCCTCCAGCTCGCGGGTCTGCGGGCGGCGCGTCAGCCCGGTGGCCACGAGCAGCGTCTGCCGCTCCGTCGGAACACCGGCACGCTCGAGCTCGGCCGAGGCGGCGGAGAGGGCGTCCTGGCGAGGATCGTGCACCCCGCCCGGAAGCGGCAGCGCGGGCGGCTCGACGACGATCGTCGCGCGGCCGCCGCGGGTGACCAGCGCCTCGAGCGGGTCGCCGGCGAGCGGGAAGCGGAGCGCGTCCCGCACCGCGGCACGGACGTCAGCGACCGGCTCGCCCGGGGGCGGCGGCCGCAGCACGACCGCGTCGTCGGGAGCTTCCGCAACCGTCAGCCGGGTGCCGAAGAGCAGCGGGACCCGTTGCACTACGGCAGCGCGCGGTAGAGGCGAAGGAAGCTCGGCCGAA
>DATLPH010000042.1:0-2084 GCA_035535855.1 Gaiellaceae bacterium | reverse complement strand
ACGGAGCCTTCGCTCGTCGCCGCCGTGATCTCGGGAGCGGTGATCGGGTTGCTCGGCGGTTTCGTCGGCCTGATCCTCGGCTCGCTGCGGATGCCCGCGCTGCTGCGGCTCGTCGGCGAGCCGGCCTCACGCGCGGTGGGGACGAACCTCGCGGTCGGCGTCTGCGTCGGCATCGCCGGCCTGCTCGGCCACCTGCCCTCGGCCGCCCCGGACTGGCGCCTGATTCTCGTCGGCGGCGCCGCGTCGGTGCCGGCGGCGCTCCTGGGCGCGCGGCTCACCGGTCGGCTCTCTGAGCGCGCCCTCGTTCAGACTATCGGCGCCGTGCTCCTCGTCGCCGGGGCCGGCGCGGCGATTCAGGCGTTCGTCTGAGCCTCGACCCGCTCGAGAAAGTCGCCGACGGTGTCGAGGTAGCGCTCCGGATCCTCGAGGTACGAGGTGTGCGAGCAGCCCTCGAAGAGGACCCACTCTGACCCGGCGATGCCCGCGTGGAGCGGCTCGACCAGCGCAGGCGTGCACTCGTCGTGCTCGCCCGAGGTGATCAGCGTCGGCACCTCGATCTCGCCGAGTCGGGCGATCACGTCCCACTCCTTCAGCGTTCCGGTGACGGTGAACTCGTTCGGCCCCCACATCGTCTCGTAGACCTGCAGGCCGAACTTCGCCCGCGCCCGCTTGACCACCTCCGGCTCGGGGTCGAGACGGCAGATGTGCCGGCGCTTGAACTCGTCCTCGGCCGCCTTCTGGTCCAGCCCGGCCGGCAGCTCACCGTGCAGGCGCAGCGTCTCCTCGGCCCACCGGGGCGCGCTCGTCGGCGTCGAGTTGAGCACCAGGCTCGCGAGCCCGGCGGGCTGCGTCAGCGCGTACTCGACCGCGAGCATCCCGCCCCACGACGAGCCGAGCAGGTGCACTCGTTCGAGCCCGAGCCCGTCGCGCACCGAGCGCAGCTGCTCGAGGAAGAGATCGACCGTCCAGAGCCACGGGTCGTCCGGCCGGTCCGACTCCCCGCCGCCGAGCTGGTCGTAGAAGACGACGCGCCGGCCCGCGCGCGAGAGCTCGCCGAGACCCTCGAGCACGTCGTGCGCGCTTCCGGGGCCGCCGTGCAGGACGAGCAACGGGAGCCGCCCCGGCTCCTCGCCGTTTCCGAAGGCGGCGTACGCCGTCTGCCACTCCCGAAACGGGAGGCGACCCACCATCAACCGGCGACCGGTTAGCCGACCGTCCAGGTGTCGCCCGCGTGCAGGAGCTCGGCGAGGTCGCCCTCCCCCTGCTCGCTGCGGGCGCGCTGGAGCTGCTCGTCGAGGAGGCGGTCGTACACCGCACGCTCGACGTCGCGGAAGACTCCGATCGGCGTCGGCCCGTGAGGCGTGTGCGAGAGCCGAGCCAGCGCGTTGGCGAGGCTGGTCGTCTCGGCATGCTCGTCGTGGACGAGGAGCTCGCTCTCGGCCACCCCGTCCACGAGCTCGGCCGAGCCGTCCGGCTTCAGCTGCACGCCGCGCTCCCCGTCCGCGCCGAAGCGGATCGGCTGCCCGTGCTCGAGCAGGATCCGGTTCTCCTTCTGGTCGCGCACCGCGTCGAAGGCGCCGTCGTTGTAGACGTTGCAGTTCTGGTAGATCTCGACGAAGGCCGCGCCCGGGTGAGCGTGCGCCCGGCGCAGGGTCTCGGTCAGGTGCGCGCGGTCGGTGTCGATCGAGCGCGCGACGAAGGTCGCCTCGGCCCCGAGCGCCAGCGCCACCGGGTTGAACGGATGGTCGACCGACCCCATCGGCGTCGTCTTGTTCACCGTCCCGAGCGGCGACGTGGGCGAGTACTGCCCCTTCGTCAGCCCGTAGATCTGGTTGTTGAACATCAGGATCTTCACGTTCACGTTGCGACGCAGCGCATGGATCAGGTGGTTGCCGCCGATCGAGAGCGCGTCGCCGTCGCCGGTCACGACCCACACCGAGAGGTCGGAGCGCGAGAGCGCGAGCCCGGTCGCGATTGCCGGCGCGCGCCCGTGGATCGAGTGGATGCCGTAGGTCTCGACGTAGTAGGGGAAGCGGGCCGCGCAGCCGATCCCCGAGATGAAGACGATCCGCTCACGCGGGATC
>DATLPH010000041.1:0-5406 GCA_035535855.1 Gaiellaceae bacterium | reverse complement strand
GTCGGCGAGCGCGTGGTCGTCGGCGACCAGGCCTGCGTGCGCGAGCGCTGCACTATCGGCGACGACGTCGTGATCGGCCGCGGCTCGCTCGTCGAGAACGACACCTCGGTCGGCGCGCTGACGAAGATCCAGGCGCACGCCTACATCACCGCCTACTCGCTGCTCGAGGAGAACGTCTTTATCGCGCCCTGCGTGATCACCACGAACGACAACTTCATGGGACGCACCGAGCAGCGGCACGAGCTGGTGAAGGGCCCGACGATCCGCCGCGGCGCGCGCGTAGGCGGCGGCGCGGTGCTGTTGCCCGGGATCGAGGTCGGCGAGGAGGCGTTCATCGGCGCGGGCGCGGTCGTCCTGCGCGACGTGGCTGCCCATGCTGTCGTCGTCGGGAGCCCCGCGCGTCAGATCCGCGAAGTCCCCGAGGAGGAGTTCCTAGGAGACTAGGCGGAGCCGGTACGGGCCCGTGCCGGGCCGGGCCAGCTTGACCTGCAGCGAGAACCAGCCGCTCCGCTGGGCGCGATAGGCCAGCCGCTCGGTCACCCCGGGCGCGTGGATCGAGCGCTTGGCCCGGAGATCGGAGCGAGCGTCTGCGAGCCTGTGGAGGCCGGGCTTCCAGAGGATCACGGAGGTGTCGACCTTCGAGCCGGAGCGGACGGCCACGGAGATCCGCTGGCCGCGCTTCAGGTAGACGCGGTAGACGTCGACCGGGTCGTCCCACCAGTCGAGTGTCGCCTTCAGCGTCTTCGTGCCGAAGAGGGCTGCGGCCTCACCGCCCGCGTCGTCGTTGGGCTCGAGCCGGTCGGCAGGCGGGATCGGCCCGTGCACGGCCTGTTGCATTGCGGCCGAGATGTCGAGGCGCCCGAAGCCGGTCAGGGGATCCGGGCCGGGCGTGCAGTCGCCGCAGCCATTCGCGGGCGTCGCGTCCGAGGCGGAGTCTTTCAGGATCGCGCCGACCTGGTCGGGCCGGAGAACCGGGTTGAGCGCGAACAGCACGGCCGCCGCGGCGGCCACCTGCGGAGCGGAGAACGAGGTGCCGTCGGCGTGTCGGAACTCCTTCGACCCGCAGCTCGAGTAGCCCTGCTCGGGGCAGGCCGTGTAACGCACGGTCAGTGCCCGGGGGAAGAGCGAGAAGATGTCCATCCCGGGAGCGGCCAAGTCGACGTACTGCTCGTCGCGGTTCGAGAACTGCGGCACCCCGCCCGAGCGCCCGTAGGCCGCGACGCCGAGCACGTGCGGGAACGCGGCCGGGTAGCTGGCGAACGACCAGGGCTTGGCGGGCGCGTCGTTGCCGTTGCCCGCGGCCGCGACCACGAGCGCACCGCGGCGCACGGCAGCCTCGATCGCGCGCTGCTCGGGCCGCGAGTAGCCGTCACGGCTCGGATCGGAGGGATCGCGGGTGCTGCCGAGGCTGAGGTTGATCACGCGCGCGCCCTGTCGCACGGCCCAGCGGATCGCACGGGCCTCCGCGCGGTCGGGAATCGAGCCGTCCGCGCGGACGACCTTTGCCACGATCAGCCGCGCGGGCGGCGCGAGGCCGGCGATGCCGGCGCCGTTGTCCGCCAGCGCGGCGATCTCGCCGGCGACGAACGTGCCGTGACCCTGCGTGTCGGCGACGGAGCCATCGACGAAGCTCTTCGCGGCGATCACACGGCCCCTCAGCTCCGGGTGGTCGCGCTCGATGCCCGAGTCGATCACCGCGACGCGGATCGTCATCAGTTGGCTCGCCGCGTCGAAGACGTCGAGGGCGTGGTCGCGCGTCAAATACCACTGCCGCGCCACGAGCGGGTCGTTCGGGGCCGAGGCCGCGGCCGCGGCGACCGGAAGCGCGAGAGCCGCGAGCGAGAGGGCGACGAGCAGGCGCCTCATGCGGCCACGACCTGGAGGATCTTCGAGACCCCGGCGGCGAAGCCCTTGCCCGCGACCACGCGCGCCCGGTAGGTACCGGGCGAAAGGTCGACTTTGGCGCTGAAGGTGCCGTCAGCGGCCACGTTCGTGCGCGCTAGCGTCGTCCACGAGGCGCCGGCCTTGCGCTGCACCTGGACCGCGGCGCCCGGAAGCAGCGGCTTGACGAGCCCGCCCAGGGAGAGGCGATCGGTCGCGGCCGAGATCCGGACGGACGGCGCAACCGCCAGCCGCACGACGGCGCTGTGGATCAGCCCTGCGTAGATGCGGTAGTCGGTCGTGACCTTCGGGGAGAGGGTCGCGGCGACCTGGCCGCCGCGCGACTTGAGCGGCGCCACGGTCTTCCACTGGCCGCCGTACGGACGCGACTCGAGCGTCACGCGCGGGACGCCGCGGGCGACTCCGGCCAGGCGCACCTGCGTCCCGAACGGCACCGCGCGGGCGGGCTTCGTCAGGTTCAGCATCCCGATCGTGAACCACGTCGAGCGAAGGCCGAGCGCCGCGCGGGCGGCGGAGCCGCTGATCCTGCGCTCGCCCTTGGTGCCTACCAGCGTCAGCGAGCGGACACGGCCGGAGGCTCCCGCGTCGGTGCGGACGTCTAGCAGCCTGCCGCGGGCCCCGAGGCGGCGGCCGAGCGACGAGCCGGTGAACCGCAGCGGCCCCCAGTCGTGGTACGGCGAAAGCGTGTCGTAGGGGTCGGGCACGGAGACCAGGTACGGCGTCGGCTTCGAGCCGAGCCAAACGTCTTGCACGTTGGCCGTGCGGCCGCCCGAGCTGGAGTAGAAGAACGTCTGGGCGAGGTCACCCTTGTAGAGCACGACCTCACCTGCAGTCGCGTTGACGGCCTCGCTGGCCGGGTCGGACTCCGCGGCGATCCCGCCGTAGACCTGGCTGCGCGTGTCGGGGTAGAGGTCGAAGTCGCCGCCCTTGGCCAGATGCGTGAGGGCGTAGGTGCGCGCGACGACGGCCTGTGCCTCGAGCGCCTCGGCGGGCCAGCGGTCGGGCATCTCCCTCGGGACGACGCCCCAGAGGTACGACTCCAAGCCGACGGTGTTGACGACACGCACCGAGCGGCCGCCGGTCACCCGCAGCGTGCCGCGGTAGGAGTGGCCGCCGAGGGCGAGCGGGTCGCCGCCGGGCGAGAACACCAGTGGGCCGGGGAGCGCCTTCGCGGCGGCGGCCGCGGTGAGCTTCAGGCGGAGACCCGGCCCGAGCTGCTGCTTGCCGGCCGGAAGCTTGTGGGTCTTGCCCGCGCCGTCGCGCACGGTGAACGGCGAGCGCGACGAGACGACGACGCGCTTCGAGCCGGGGACGAGCAGCACGCGCACGCGCTTCAGCGGCGCCTCGCCGAGCGTGGTGCCCGGGTAGTAGTGCGCGACGATCTCGTCGTAGGTCCACCCGTGCAGGGCGTAGCCGTACGCGCCGTACTGCGCGAGGCCGACCCCGTGGCCCCAGCCGTGCCCGGCGACGAAGAACGCCGGAGGCGCCGGCTGCGCGGCGTGCCCCGCCGGGCCTGCGAGCCCGAGCGCTGCGAGAATGGCTGCTGCGAAAGTGCTGAACATCGCCTCGTGGCCCCGGTGCCCGGTTACAGAATGCGTAGCGATCCTGGGCCGGACGCCACGGCCGGACTTCTAGGAGCGTAGCGCACCCGTTTGCGGCTTTTTGGGCTTCCTTACACAACTCACACCTTCGAAAAGGGCCGTTTTCCGCTCGCTCGGGCGGGGAACCCCGTCGCGATGGCTGTGAACACGGAGCTTCTGCCCCCTCGCTACCGCAATCCGCGCCGCATCGGCAAGGGCGCGATGGGCGACATCTTTCTCGCTACCGACGAGACGCTCGGGCGGGAGGTGGTGGTGAAGGTGCTGGCCGACCGCTACGCGGCCGACGAGGGGATCCGCAAGCGCTTCAACCGCGAGGCCCTCGCCGCTGCACGGCTCTCGGGCGAGCCCGGGGCGGTCACGATCTTCGACGTCGGCGAATGGGAGGGACGGCCGTTCATCGTCATGGAGCACCTGGCCGGCGGCTCGCTGGAGGACCGGTTGCGCCAGGAGGGCGCGCAGCCGCCGGAGCGCGTCCTCGAGTGGCTCGAGCAGGCCGCCGCCGCGCTGGACGCGGCGCACCGGCACGGCGTCGTCCACCGCGACGTGAAGCCGGCGAACCTGCTTCTGAGCGAGCGCGGCGAGCTGCGTGTGGCCGACTTCGGGATCGCGAGCGCGACCGGAATGGACTCGATGACCATGACGGGGACCGTGCTCGGGACCGCGGGCTACCTCTCGCCCGAGCAGGCGCTGGGCGAGCGCGTGGGCCCTGCGAGCGACATCTACGCCCTGGCGGTGGTGGCCTTCGAGCTCCTGAGCGGCGAGCGGCCGTTCGAGAACGAGTCGACGACCGCCGAGGCCGCGGCACACGTCAACGCGCCGGTGCCGTCGATCGCTGCGCGCAGCCAGGGGCTGCCGCAGGGCCTCGACCGCGTCTTTCAGCGTGCGCTCGCCAAGGATCCGCGAGAACGACCGCGATCCGCCGGCGAGTTCGTCGCCGAGCTGCGCGCGGCGCTCTCGGGCTCTCTCGCGACGACGCGGGTCTTGGCGCCGCAAGCCCCGCCTCGCCGTACGCCGCTGCGCTTCGTCCTGCCCGTGGCGCTCCTGGTCGCGGCCGCCGCGATCGGCGCGGTGGTCGCCTTCCTCGCGACGCGGGGAGACTCGAGCTCGCAGGTGATCACGCAAACCGTCGCCGGGCCCGGCGGGACGACCACGGTGCACCAGACGGTGACCCAGGAGCCACCGCCACCGCCCCCGCCCCCTCCGCCTCCGCCTCCTCCGGCCGCCGTCTCTGGTGACGGGCACACGCTCAACGACCGCGGCTACTCGCTGATGCAAAACGAGGACTACTCGCGGGCGCTCCCGCTCCTGCAGCAGGCGGTGCAGAAGCTCGCAGGGACCGGGCCCGGCGACCCGTACGAGGGCTATGCGAACTACAACCTCGGTTACACGCTCTACAGCCTCGGCCGCTGCTCCGAAGCCGTCCCCTACCTGCAGGCCGCGGAGCGGCTGGAGCCCGACCGCCACGAGCCTAAGCAGCTGCTCAAGCGCGCCGAACGCTGCTGACTAGACTGAGCTGCATGCGGATCCTCGTCACCGGCGCGGCCGGATTCATCGGCTCGAACTTCGTCCGCTTCTGGCTCGAGCGGCACCCGGACGACCACGTCGTCGCCTACGACCTGCTCACCTACGCGGGCAACCGCGAGAGCCTCGCCGACGTCGACGACCGGATCGTCTTCGTCGAGGGCGACATCGCGGACGCCGAGCTGGCCGAGCGGACGCTGCGCGACGAGGAGGTCGAGGTCGTCGTCAACTTCGCCGCCGAGTCGCACAACTCGCTGGCGGTCGTCGACCCCGGCCGCTTCTTCCGCACGAACGTGATCGGGACGCAGACGCTGCTGGAGGCGGCGCGGCGCTGCGAGGTCGGGCGCTTCCATCACGTCTCGACCTGCGAGGTCTACGGCGA
>DATLPH010000040.1:0-2135 GCA_035535855.1 Gaiellaceae bacterium | reverse complement strand
CGGAACGCCGCGGCCAGCCCCTACCGCTTCGAGCTCGACACCGAGCCCGAGAACTGGTTCCTGGAGGACGACGGCTACGAGCTCGCCGTCTTTCACTCGCACGTCTCCTCGCCCCCGCGTCCTTCGCGCACCGACGTCGAGAACATCGGCCTCTGGGAAGGCCGGCCCTACCTGATCCTGTCGCTCGGCACGGGCGAGCTCGCCGCCTGGCGCATTGCCGGCGGCGAGGTATCGCCTGTGACGCTCGAAGCCGCCTAGGTGGCCTTGAAGGTGCCCTTCATGCCGGCGGCTGCGTGGCCGGGCACGGTGCACAGGTACGTGTACTTCTTGCCCTTCTTGAGCGTGACCGTCAGCGTCGCGGTCTGATTGTGCTTCAGCATCTTCGTCCGCTTGCCGGCGATCTTGAAGTCGTGCTTGAGGCGGCCCTTGTTCGTCACCTTGAAGGTGACCTTGCCGTGCGGCGCGCTCTTCCGTGAGAGCGTGAACCGGAACGTGTCCTTCGCGGCGACCTTCACCGTGGTGCCGGTGGCCGTGCTCGGGCCGGCGTAGGCGACGACGGCGAAGACCGTCACGGCGGCCACGGCAAGCGCCGCGACGAGTGAAACGATGCGCTTCATGGAACTCCTCACAGGTAGTTGACCCCGCCTGGGGCCAGCTTACCTACGAGGCTTCTTCGAGCCGCTCGGGTGCGTCGTCAGGCCGGAGCTCGACCTCCAGCCGCTCGATCCGGGAGCCCTCGACCTCCAGCACCTTGAAGCGCACGCCGTCGTGCTCGACCTCGTCGCCGGGCTCCGGCGCGCGGCCCAGCAGCCCGAAGACGAAGCCGCCGACCGTGTGGTAGTCCTCGATCGGCAGCGAGCGGTCGAACTGCTCGTTGAAGTCGTCGATCGGGAAGGTTCCGTGGATCCGCATGCGGCCGTCCTCGAGCCGCTCGACGGACTCGTCGGGGAGGTCGAACTCGTCCTCGATCTCGCCGACGATCTCCTCGAGCAGGTCCTCGAGCGTGACGATCCCTTCGAGCTCGCCGTACTCGTCGACCACGATCGCCATGTGCTGGTTCGTGCGCCTGAACTCGGTCAGCAGCGCGGCGAGATCCTTCGTCTCCGGGACGATGTGCGCCGGCCGCAGCAGCTGCTCGAGCTGCACGCCGCCTATGCCGCGGTCAACCAGGGCCGAGAAGAGGTCGCGCACGTGCAACACGCCGACGATGTGATCGAGCGACTCACGGTAGACCGGGTAGCGCGTGTACGGCGACTCGATCACCGCCGCGAGCGCCTCCTCGGGCGGCAGCTCGACCGACAGGGCCACGACCTCGGGTCGCGGCACCATCACCGCCGAGACCTCCTTGTCGGCGAAGTCGAAGACCTTGTAGAGCATCTCCTGCTCCTGCTGCTCGAGCTCGCCCTCCTCGGTCGAGCGCGAGAGCAGCATCTTCAGCTCCGCCTCCGAGTAGACCTCCATCTCGCCACCAGGCGGGGTCAGCCCGAGCGAGCGCAGGATCACCTCGCTCGATTTCTGCAGCACCCAGATCAGCGGCTTGAAGACGACGAAGAAGGCGCGCACCGGCGTGGAGACGGCCAGCGCCACCCGCTCGGCGTAGCCGAGCGCGAGGCCTTTCGGCACGAGCTCGCCGACGACGACGTGCAGGAAGGTGATGATCAGGAACGCGAGCGCAAAGGAGATCAGCGCCGCGAAGATCGGGTCGAAGACGCGCGCCAGCACCTGCTCGCCCAGAGCACCGATGGCCAGGCTCGTCCCGGTCACGCCGAGCTGCATCGCCGCGATGAAGCGCGGCGGGTCGGCGACGATCCGCAGCACCGCGCGGGCGCTCCGGCTGCCCTTCTGCGCCAGCTCCTGGATCCGCGTCCGCCGCGCGGTGACCAGCGCGTACTCGGCCGCGACGAAGTAGCCGTTCAGCAGAATCAGCACCGCGACGGCGAAAAGTTCGAGGAAGAGGATCACGTCTGCGCCCCGCCGGGCGGACGTCTAGGAATGACTTCGTCGTCCAACCGGATCTACGTCGCAGTATAGGAGACGTTCCTGTCGTCGCCGGTGCGCGCGGCCCGGCCCTCCTGAACAAGCCGTTCCAGGTGCGCAAGCGTCTCCGCGAGGGCGAAGCGGCGGCCGCTCGCGTC
>DATLPH010000039.1:0-3872 GCA_035535855.1 Gaiellaceae bacterium | reverse complement strand
CCGTGTTCGTCTGGGGACCCGAGCGCGTCAAGGTCGAGTACGTCGAGCACAAGCCCACGTTCTCGCTGACCTAGGTAGCCCTGTGCTGATCGCAGGGGCGGGGATGGCGGGCCTCTGTGCCGCTGCCCGCGCGCGGGAGCTGGGCGCCTCGCCGGCCGTGCTCGAGAAAGGCTCGCGGGCCGGCGGCTCGATGCTGCTCTCGAGCGGCGTGATCTGGCGCTACCGCACGTTCGAGGAGTTCAGGGCGCAATGCCCTGCCGGGGACGAAGCGCTGCAGCGACTGGTCTTCGACGGCCTCGACGAGGGCCTCGACTGGCTTGAATCGCTTGGCGCACCGGCGCTGGCGCGGGAGACCGGCAATCCGCTGACGTCGGGGGTCCGTTTCGACCCCGCTGGCCTGACGGAGGCGTTGTCCCGAGCAGCCGGACCTGTCCGCCTCGGCCATGGCCTAGGGACTGTCCCCGGGACAGGGCCGAAAGGGACGGTGGTGCTCGCGACCGGCGGGTTCCAAGGCGATTCGGAGCTCGTCGAACGCTTCGTCAAGCCGGCGGCACCCCTGCGGCTTCGCGCCAACCCGTGGAGCGCCGGCGACGGGCTGCGGCACGGGCTCGAGCTCAACGCTGCTCTCTCCGCGGGCCTCGCCGAGTTCTACGGCCGCAACATGGCCGACGTCGACTTCGGGGAGGACGAGTTCGTCTCGCTCGCGCAGGTCTACGGCCGTTACGCACGGATCTTCAACGAGCGCGGCGAGGAGTTCTTCGACCAGGAGCAGGTCTCGTGGTCGGAGCTCGACCTGGTGCAGGCGACGGCGCACCAGCCGGGCGCGCGGGCGTGGTACGTCTTCGACGAGGACGCCCTCGACGAGCGCGTCCGCTACGGCACCGTCCGCGAGCTGATCGCCCAGGCGCCGACCCGCACAGATCTCGCGGACCTGCCGTTCCCTGCGCCGAGCCAAGCCGTCGCGGCCGTCCGCGTCGCCGCCGCGATCACGCACACGATCGGCGGCCTACGCGTCGACACGAACGCGCGAGTGGTCGACGAGGACGACGAGCCGATCGAGGGCCTCTTCGCTGCCGGAGCCGACGCGGGCGGCATCT
Source organism: Gaiellaceae bacterium (assembly GCA_035535855.1). Classification (GTDB taxonomy): domain Bacteria; phylum Actinomycetota; class Thermoleophilia; order Gaiellales; family Gaiellaceae; genus AC-32. The sequence continues at coordinate 2,775 of DATLPH010000039.1, read as the reverse complement.
CCGCTGGCGGCTACGCCAGCGGCCTGGCCTCGGCGCTCGTCCTCGGCAGAACCGCAGCCGAGAGCGCGGTCTAGGACGCGAGCGGCTGCAGGTACGCGCAGCGGCGCGTGTCACCCGGAAGCGGGGAGGGGGCGACCTTGACCACGGTCAGGCGCGTCTCGCCCTCCTCGACCTCGTCGCCGACCCCAGGGGCGTCGCCCTCGCGCTCGCGCAGCTCGTAGCCGTTCGTTGTCCAGACGAAGCGCAGGTGCGTCGGGCGCTGGCCGTTCTCCATAGCCTGGATGCTAACGGCGCGCGACGTAAGAGGGCAGCACGACGCGGACCGCGGTGCCGCCGTCCTCGCCCGCCTCGACGTCCAGCCGCCCACCGAGCGTCCGCGCGCGCTCCTCGACGTCGTCGAAGCTCGCCCGCCGCCGCTCGCCCGCGCCGTTGTCCGCGATCACCGCCTCCACGGTCCCGTCCGTCGTCTCGGCCACGGAGATGGAGATCCGCGTCGGCCCGCGCCGCAGCGACTGGTTCACCACGTCGCGGGTGATCTGGTAGATAGCGACGCGCACGTTCTCGGCCAGCCCGTCGGCGGCCTCGACGTCGAGGTCGACCTGGATCCGGTTCGACAGCCCGACCTGCTCCGCGAACGCCCGCACCGCAGGCCCGAAGCCCTGGTCGCGCAGCACGACCGGCTCGATGTTGAAGGACAGGTCGCGCAGCGAGCGGATCGTGTCGCGATGGCGCTGGAGCGCCGAGTCGAGCACCCCGGTCGCCTCTTCGAGCCGGTTGCCCTCGAGCGAGTCGATCACGGCGTCGAGCATCAGGCTGATCCCGGAGAGCGACTGCACGGGCCCGTCGTGGAGGAAGAGCGCGAGCCGGCGACGCTCCTCCTGCTCGGCGATGATCAGCTGGTCCGACAGGCGCGCCCGCTCGGCCTCGCGCACGGTCGCCTCGGCGAGTAGCCGCGCGTTCTCGATCGCGCGACACGTGAAGTCGGCGAGCAGCGTCGCCCGCGCGCGCTCCTCGCGGTCGAGCGGCTTCGAGCGCTGGAGCTGGAGCGAGCCGATCGCCTCACCGCGGATCCGCAGCGGCAGCACGACCGCGTTTGCCGCCGACGCTTCGTCGGGCCGCAGGATCGTGGCCTTCGCCCCGAACAGCTCCTTCGCCTCGCGCCGCGTGCGCTCGAGCACGTCGTCCGACTCGTGCGCGGCCGCGATCGAGCCCATCGACTCGATCAGGGACTCGAGGAAGCTCGACTGCGCCGAGAGCTCCTCCTCGACGACCTCGTGGCGCCGCCGCTCGGTGACGATCAGGTGGAGTGCGAAGGCGGCCGCGCCGAGAATCGCCGCGCCGAGGCCGACGAAGGCCAGCTCGCTCGAGCCGACAGCGAGGCCGACTAGCGACACGACCGCAGCGGCCGCAACCGCCGCGACCAGAAACGCCGCTCTAGTCGATGATCGCGTCACGGAGCGCAATCGCCACGGCGTGCGTGCGCGTGTCTGCTTCGAGCTTGGTGAGGATGTGGCGAACGTGGCTCTTGACGGTCTCCTGGCTGATGAAGAGCCGCGCCGCGACGTCGGCGTTGGACATCCCGTCCGCGAGCAGCTGCAGGATCTCGCGCTCGCGGGCCGTGAGCATGTCCTCGCGGTCGCCCGAGAGGAAGGCCGGCATCAGCGCGGGATCGACGAAGCCCTCGCCGGCGACGACCTTGTCGATCGCCTTCAGCAGCGTCTGGTGCGGCGCCTCCTTGAGGATGTAGCCTTTCGCGCCCGACTCGAGCCCTCGGCCCAGGAGGCTGCGCTCGCTGTAGGCGGTGAAGATCAGCACCGCCGTCTCGGGGACCTTCTGCGTCAGGATCTTCGTCGCCTCGAGCCCGTCCATCCCGGGCATGCGCACGTCCATGATCACGACGTCGGGCTTGCGCCGCTCGGCCAGCGCCACCGCGGTCGCGCCGTCGGCCGCCTCGCCGACTACGCGGATGTGGGGGGCGCGGGAAAGGGACAGGCGGAGCCCCTCGCGGACGACCTCGTGGTCGTCGACGATCAGGCAGGTGATCTCTCCCTTGCCGTTGCCCTGCTGGTCTTCGCTTGCCTGCTCTGACACGGCCTGCGGATTGTATGGCGCGCGTCGGCTACGGCTACAGCGCTAGGGCCAGCTGCTCCGGTTCGGGCTCCGGGACAAAGCGTGTGCGGCGGCGGTCGCGGATGCCGTGCCTGCGGTTCAGATCGCGTACGAGCGCCCGCACCGGCTTGGTTTCAGCCGAGCTCAGGTAGGCCTTTCGCGAGTAGAGGCGCGCGTAGGCGGGGAGCTGCTCCGGGTAATCCTCGGCGAGCTTCTCGAGGAAATGCTCGCGCGTTCCCGGCCGGAGGTTGAGCAGGTTCGCCCACACACCGCAGGCGCCCGCCTCGCGCGCCTCGCGCACGACTTGCTCGATCAGCGCGGGCTGGTCCGAGATCCCGGGAAGCAACGGCGCCATCCCGACGCTGGCCCTGACGCCGGCGTTCACGAGCACCTTCAGCGCCCGCAGCCGCTGGCGCGGGTGAGCGGTACCGGGCTCGGTGCGGCGCCAGATCTCGTCGTCCAGGGTCGGCACCGAGAACGTGACCGACACGTCTGCGCGCTGCGAGGCCTCGGCGAGCACGTCCGCGTCGCGGACGATCAGCGGACCGCGGGTGATGATGCTGAACGGGTTCGAGGCGTCGCGCAGCGCCTCGAGGCACGAGCGCGTCAGGCGGTAGCGCCCTTCGGCGGGCTGGTACGGGTCGGTCGCCGCGCCGATCGCGATCG
>DATLPH010000038.1:0-24075 GCA_035535855.1 Gaiellaceae bacterium | reverse complement strand
AGGTCGAGCGCGTTCAGCGACCACGCGAACTCCGTCGGCCCGCGGCCGAGGCTCTCGCCGAGCAGACGGAGCACGCCAACCGCCCGCCGCTCGAGCTCGTCGTCGCCGTAGATCCGCCCGAGGCGCAGCAGGACGTAGGCGAGCATCGAGTTCCCCGAGGGCACCGGGTGGTCGAAGAGGTCCTTCTTGCGGGCGACGAGCTGCTCGCCCTCGGCCGAGGCGAGGAAGAAACCGCCGCGCTCCTCGTCGGCGAACAGCTCGACCGCGAGCAGCGCCACGCGCCGCGACTCCTCCAGCCAACGCAGCTCGCCCGTGGCCACGTGCAGCTCATAGAGCCCGTGGGCGACGTTGGCGTAGTCGTCCAGGAACCCCGCGCCGCTCGTGCGCCCATCGCGGATGCTGCGGTAGAGGCGGCCACGCCCGTCCGATAGGGGCCCGAGCAGGAAGGCGCCGAGCTCGCGAGCCGCCGAGAGCCAGTCGTCGCGCCCGAGACGCCGCCCCGCCTCGGCCAGCGCCGCCAGCGCGAGACCGTTCCAGGAGGCGATCGCCTTGTCGTCGAGCCCGGGCTGCGCGCGCTGCGAACGGATCTCGAGCAGGCGTGCCCGGGTCTCCGCGTCGAGCTCGCCGCGCAGCACGAAGCGCCCGTCCTCGAACGGCTCGAACAGCTCCTCAGGAGCGCCCTCGCCGGGGGCCCAGCTGTAGGTCAGGCCCTCGACGCCCTCGGTGTCGGCGTCCTGCGAGGAGGCGAACGCGCCGCTGTCGAGCCGCAGGTCGCGGAGCAGGTACTCGACCGTCTCTTCGACGACCTCGCGGTAGAGCTCGGTCCTGGTCACGAGCCACGCGTGTAAGTACGCGGAGACGAGCAGCGCGTTGTCGTAGAGCATCTTCTCGAAGTGCGGCACGAGCCAGCGCTCGTCCACGGAGTAGCGGTGGAAGCCGCCGCCGACGAGGTCGTACATCCCGCCCGCGGCCATCGCGTCCAGCGTGCGTATCGCGGGCTCGAGCTCGCCGCGCCGCAGGAGGAGCTCCAGCGCCGACGCCGGCGGGAACTTCGGCGCGCGGCCGAAGCCGCCCCACTCCGGGTCGTGCAGCTCGCTGAGCCGCCGTACCGCCTGGAGGAGTAACGACTCCGTCAGGGGCTCGCTCGAAGCCTTGCTGGCCGCCGAAGCCCTGAGCGCGTCGAGCAAGACGTCCGTGCGCCGGGTCACCTCCTCCGGTCGCTCGCGGTAGAGCTGCGAAACGGCCATGAGCACATCGCGGAACGAGGGCAGCCCGTGCCGCGGCTCGGGCGGGAAGTAAGTGCCGCCGAGGAACGGTTCTCCGCCTGGCGTGAGGAAGACGGTCAGCGGCCACCCGCCGTGGCCGGTCATGGCGACGACGGCGTCCATGTAGATCCCGTCCACGTCGGGCCGCTCCTCGCGGTCGACCTTGACGTTGACGAAGCGCTCGTTCATCAGGGCGGCCGTGGCCTCGTCCTCGAACGACTCGTGGGCCATCACGTGGCACCAGTGGCACGCGGCATACCCGACCGAGAGCAGGATCGGCTTGTCCTCCTCGCGCGCCCGCGCGAGAGCCTCCTCACCCCACGGGTACCACTCGACAGGATTCTCCGCGTGCTGCAGGAGGTAGGGGCTCGTCTCGTGGCCGAGCCTGTTCACGCTTTGTACGGTAACGGCGTGACTCTCCCCGGCGGCACCGTCACCTTCCTGTTCACCGACATCGAAGGCTCCACGCGCCTGATGCAGGAGCTCGGCGACGACTACGGCACCGTGGTCGGCGATCACCGGCGGCTGCTGCGCGAGGTCTTCCAGGCCGCGGGCGGCAGCGAGGTGGACACTCAGGGCGACGCCTTCTTCTACTCGTTCCCGCGCGCGAGGGACGCCGTGCGCGCTGCGGTCGAGGGCCAGCGGTCGCTCGCGGGGCACGAGTGGCCCGGCGGCGCGGAGGTGCGGGTGCGAATGGGCCTGCACACCGGAGAGCCGAGCGTCGGCGAGGAGGGCTACCTCGGCCTCGACGTCGTGCGGGCCGCACGCATCTGCTCCGCCGGGCACGGCGGCCAGATCCTGATCTCCGAGACGACCCGCGCGCTGCTCGGCAACGAGCTGCCTGAGCGCGTCAGCGTCCGCGATCTCGGCCAGCAGAACCTGAAGGACATTCAGCACGAGCACGTCTACGAGCTTGCTCTCGACGAGTCGCAGCGCTCCTTCCCGCCGCTCAAGGCCGGCCCGCCACCCGGCGGCGACTCGTTCGAGGACCGGTTCGAGCAGCGCATCAACCGCTACGTCGAGGAGCAGCTCGAGGCGTCGCTGAGCCGCTCGCCGACCCGTCACGCCGTGGGCGGACTGGTCACGCTCGCCTTCCTGGTCGCCGCGATCGTCGGGATCGTGCTGCTTGCGAGGCTCGCGTTCTAGGCTCTCGCCGATGCTCTCGCTCGAGACCGACCGACTCTTGCTGCGCGCTCCGGTTGCATCCGACGCGGATGCCCTCGCGCCGATGTACGCCGACGCGGAGGTGATGCGCTACGTGGGCGAGGGCCGCACGCTCACCCGCACAGAGACCGAGCGCTCGGTGCGGCGCATGATCGAGCGCTGGGACGCGGACGGGTTCGGCCTCTTCACCACCGTGCGCAAGGAGGACGACGCCGTCATCGGGCGCGTCGGGCTGCTGGTCTGGAACACCGAGACCTGGGAGCCGACCACGCGTGCCTCGTCGCCGAACGGGCCGACCGAGGTCGAGGTCGGTTACACGCTCGGCCGCGACTACTGGGGACAGGGCTACGCGACCGAGGCCGCGGGCGCGGTGCGCGACTACGCGCTCGGGGAGCTCGGCGCGGAGCGGCTGATCGCGCTGATCATCCACGGCAACACGGCTTCCGAGAACGTCGCGCGCAAGCTCGGGCTCGCGCACGAGCGCAACATCATGCTCGGCCGGCGCGAGGCGCAGCTGTTCGCGATGGACGCATGAGCGAGATCCGCGACCTGCTCCGGCGCACGGCCGAGCTCGCGGCCGACTACCTCGAGAGCCTGGACGAGCGACCGGTCTTCCCGCGCGTCGAGCCGGAGCAGCTCCGGGAAGCGTTGGGCGGGCCGCTGCCCGCGGGACCAAGCGCGGCAGAGAGCGTGGTGGACGAGCTCGCGTCGGCGGCGGAGCCGGGCGTCGTCGCGATGGGGAGTGGCCGCTATTTCGGCTTCGTGATCGGCGGCGGGCTCCCGGCCGCGCTGGCGGCCGACTGGCTCACCTCGGCCTGGGACCAGAACGCCGGCCTCTACGCCGGCGGGCCTTCGGCTTCCGTGGTCGAGCAGGTCACCGGCGAGTGGCTCGTCGACCTGCTGGGCCTGCCGGCCGAATCGTCGGTCGGCTTCGTCACTGGCACGCAGATGGCCCACGTCACGGGGCTCGCGGCCGCGCGCTGGCACGTGCTCGACGCGGTCGGCTGGGACGTCGGCGCCAAGGGCCTCACGGGCGCGCCGTCGATCCAGGTCGTGGCCGGCGAGAAACGGCACGCGACTGTCGACCGGGCGCTCCGTCTGCTCGGCCTCGGCGCGCCCGAGGTCGTGGCAGCCGACGACCAGGGCCGGCTCGTGCCCGCGGCGTTACGCGACGCGCTCGGCGAGGGGCCGGTGATCGTTTCCGCCCAGGCTGGCGAGGTCAACACCGGCGCCTTCGACCCGCTCCCGGAGATCGCCGACGCCTGCGAGGCCGCCGGCGCCTGGCTCCACGTGGACGGCGCCTTCGGGATCTGGGCCGCGGTCTCGCCGCGGCTGCGTCACCTCGTCGCCGGGCTCGAGCGCGCTGACTCCTGGACAACCGACGCGCACAAGTGGCTGAACGTGCCCTACGACTCGGGCATCGTCCTCTGCCGCCACCCGGAGTCGCACCGGGCCGCGATGACGACGACCGCGTCGTACTTGATCCAGGACGAAGGAGCGCGGCGGGTGCGCGACCAGGTCGACTGGGTGCCGGAGTTCTCGCGCCGCGCGCGCGGGTTCGCGGTGTACGCGGCGCTGCGCTCGCTCGGGCGCAGCGGCCTCGTCGAGCTTGTCGAGCGCTGCTGCGACGGCGCCACTCGCTTCGCGGCCGCGATCGCCGAGCTCGACGGTGTCGAGTTGCTGAACGAGGTCGTGCTCAACCAGGTGCTCTTCCGCTTCGAGTCCGACGAGCGCACTGACGAGGTGCTGCGACTGGTACAGGAGGACGGCCGCGTCTGGATGAGCGGCACGACCTGGACCGGCCACAAGGCGATTCGCGTCTCGGTCTCGAACTGGCAGACCGGCGACGAGGAGATCGACCTCGCCGTCGACGCCTTTAGAGAGGCCTACGGCCAGGTGCCGGCGCGGTAGAGCTGGCCCTCGAGCTTCCGGCCGAAGATCCCCTCCAGCCAGGCAGCGATCGCGATCAGCGCGTCAAGGTCGACGCCCGTGGTCACGCCCTCGCGCTCGAGCAGGTAGACGAGATCCTCGGTCGCGACGTTGCCGCTCGCGCGCGGCGCGTACGGACAGCCGCCGAGCCCACCGACCGAGGCGTCGAGCACCCTCGCCCCCGCCTCGAGCGCGGCGAGCGCGTTCGCGTAGCCCGTGTTGCGCGTGTTGTGGCCGTGGAAGCCGGCCGCGCCCGAGCCGGCGATCAGGTCACGCACCTCGCGTGGGGCCGCGACCCCGATCGTGTCGGCGAGGACGACCTCCGCGCCGTCGAAGCGGCCGGCGAGCTCGGCGACGCGCCCCGGGTCGACCCGGCCCTCGAACGGGCAGCCGAAGGCGACGCTGATCGTGACCGTCGCGGGCTTGGCCGCCTCGGCCTGGATCCGCTCGACGCGCTCGACCGCCTCGTCGAGCGACGCGTTGCCGTTGCGGCGGTTGAACTCCTCGGTCGCGCCGAAGGTGACGTTTAAGCGGTCGAGGTCCGTCGCGGCAAACCGCTCGTAGCCCTGCTCGTTGAGGACGAGGCCGGAGTACTCCGTGCCCTCGCGCCGCTCGATTCCGGAGACGACGTCCTCGGCGCCCGCCATTTGCGGCACGCGGTCGTCGCGGACGAAGCTGACCACCTCGACGCGCGGCAGGCCGGCAGCGGCGAGGCGGTTGACGAGCTTCGCCCGCGTCGAGGGCTCGAGCGCCTCGGCCTCGTTCTGGAGACCGTCGCGCGGGCCGACGTCGCAGAGCGTCAGAGCCAAGCGCTACTCGTCGAAGCCGCTGGCTTCGACGTGCTCGGGCCGGATGCGCACCTTGACGCGCTTCTCCTCCGGGTTGTGCCAGGGGTACTCGTCCTTGCCGAGGTACTTCTTGGCCAGCTTGTCGATCTGCTCGTCCGCCCCCTCGGTGGTCAGCTCCGCGGTGCCGCTGACGGCGACCCACTTGTACGTGTTCCCCGGGTCGACCACGAGCAGCGAGACGCGCGGGTCCTGGCGGAGGTGCTTCTCCTTCGCGCGGCCGGCTGCGGTGTTGAACAGCACCTCGTCGGTGTCGGTATCGACCCAGACGATGGTCGAATGCGGCGACCCGTCGGGCCGCAGGGTGGTCACGGTGCCGACGAACGGCTGCTCAAGGAAGCTGCGTGCTTTCTGGTCCAGCGTTGCCATCGCTCTCCTTTCGGTCTTGCCGCTAGGCTAGTCGCTCGATGGGAGCTGCCGTCCTTGTCGGTACCCGCAAGGGGCTGTTCGTGCTCACGAGCGACGAGTCGCGTCGCGAGTGGTCGGTCGCAGGGCCGCACCTGACCGGCTGGGAGGTCTTCCACGCGATGCGCGATCCCCGCACCGGAACGCTGCACGCGGCCACCAACAACTGGGTCTACGGCGCGACCGCGCACCGCTCGCCCGACCTCGGCGAGACGTGGGAGCGGGCCGAGGGAATCGGCCTGCCCGAGGAGAGCGGGCTCAGCTGGGAGAAGTCGTGGCACGTCGAGCCGGGCCATGCCGACGAGCCCGAGACGCTGTTCCTGGGCGGCACGCCGGGCGCGCTCTTCCGCACGGACGACGGCGGCTCGACGTGGGAGCCCGTGCAGTCGCTGATCGAGCACCCGACGCGGGAGAAGTGGAACCCCGGCGCGGGCGGGCTCTGTTGCCACTCGATCCAGGCCGACCCGTCCGACCCGCAGCGCCTCTACATTGCGATCTCGGCGGCGGGGGCCTTCCGCAGCGACGACGGCGGCGAGACCTGGGAGCCGAAGAACCAGGGCGTCGCCGCCGACTTCTTCCCGGACGACAACTTCCCCGAGGTCGGCCAGTGCGTGCACAAGCTGCTCGTGCACCCGGCGCAGCCCGAGCGCCTCTGGCAGCAAAACCACTGCGGCGTCTACCGCTCCGACGACCGCGGCGAGAGCTGGGAGCGGCTCGAGGGCAATGGTCTGCCGTCCGGCTTCGGCTTCCCCTTGGCACTCGATCACGACGATCCGGACACGGCGTATGTGATCCCGGAAGAGGGCGCGGAGAACCGCGTCACACCCAACGGGCGACTCGGCGTCTACCGCACGCGAGACGCCGGCGCATCGTGGGAGCTCCTCACTGACGGGCTGCCGCAGCAGGCGTGGGCGTCGGTGATGCGCGAGGGAATGAGCTTCGACCGGCTCGACCCGGCAGGCATCTACCTCGGCACGCAGGGCGGCTCGGTCTTCGTCTCGCCGGACGAGGGCGACTCGTGGCTCGAGGCCGCGCGCTTCCTGCCGACGATCCTCTCCGTCGAAGCCTGCGAGTGGTCGTAACGACCACGGTGGAGGGGTTGTGGGGAACCGGGAGGTTCCCCACCTGGAGATCCTCGGTCAGCAGACCGAGGCGAGCCCGGAAGAAGAAGGGGGCACGTTGGGGAAACATGGTTTCCTCCGCGGGAGTGAGCCGGAGGCGAACGACGTGGTCTTAGTTCTGATCCCTTCGCTGCTCGCCCGCGAAGCAGGCGGCGAGGGGCGGTTCGAGCTGGAGGCGGCCACCGTGCGGGAGGCGTTGCTGCAGCTCCCGGTGCGCGACCTGGTCTTCGACGAGCGCGGCACTCTGCGGCCGCTCGTGAACGTCTACCTGAACCGCACCCAGGTCGACGACCTGGGTGGCGAGGTCGGCGCCGAGGACGAGATCCGCCTCGTCGCCGCGATCGCCGGCGGCTAGCGCCGAGGCCCCCGAGTGAAGGTCGTTGTCTTCGGCGCGACCGGGACGATCGGGCAGCCGCTCGTCGACGCGCTCTCCGCAGAGCACGACGTCACCGCCGTCTCACGCCGCGAGCAGCCGGACGAGGGAGGCGTCACGTGGGCCCACGCGGACGCGACCGACGCGGACTCCGTCGCCCGCGTGCTCGACGGGGCAGACGTCGCCTACTACCTCGTCCACTCGCTCGGCGCAGCCGACTTCGAGGCGGAGGATCAGAAGGCCGCCGAGACGACCGCCCGCGCGGCCGAGCGCGCCGGTGCGAAGCAGCTCGTCTATCTCGGCGGGCTCGGCGACGACTCGCCCGACCTCTCGCCCCACCTCCGCAGCAGGCGCGAGACCGGCCTCCGCCTTGCCTCCACCTCGGTGCCGGTCACAACGCTGCGGGCGGCAATCGTCGTCGGCCGCGGAAGCGCCGCCTTCGAGACGATTGTCTCGCTGGTCGACCGGCTCCCGGCGATGATCACGCCGCGCTGGGTCTCGACGCGGACGCAGCCGGTCGCGCTTCGTGACGTCGTCGCCTACCTTGCGGGCGTCTGTGGCCTCGAGCCGGCGATCGGCCAGGCCTTCGACGTCGGCGGCCCGGAGGTGATGACCTACCGCGAGATGATGGAACGCATCGCTCGCCTGCGCGACAAGCATCCGTTCATCTTCGAGGTCCCCTTGCTCACGCCGTACCTCTCCTCATTATGGCTGCACGTGATCACGCCGGTGAAGGCTGGAATCGCGCGCCCGCTGATCGAGGGGCTGCGCAACGAGACGGTGGCGCACGACGACCGCATCCGCGAGCTCGTCCCGGTCGAGCTGACCTCGTTCGACGAGGCGGCCCGCGAGGCGCTGGCCGAGCGCTAGGTGAGTGCGCGGCCGCGTGTCTCGCGACCGAAGATCGCCGCAACCACCCCGCCGGCGGCCATCACGATCGCGATGAACGTGAGCGACCAGGTCGTGCTGCCGGTCGCGTCCTTCAGGTGCCCGAAGATGTACGGACCGGCGATCGCGGCCGTCTTGCCGACACCCTCCATCAGGCCGAACGCGCTCGAGCGCAGACGGGTCGGGAACGTCTCGGCGGTGTACGGGTAGACCGCCCCCCACGCTCCGAGGTTGAAGAAGCCGACGAAGAACAGCGCCGTGATGTAGACGCCCGACGAGTCGGCGACCGCGAACGCGTACGCCGAGACCCCGCCTAGGAGCAGGAAGACAGCGAGCGTCGGCTTCCGCCCCACCCGCTCGACGAGCCAGATCGCCGCCGCGTAGCCCGGGAACTGCGAGAGCGCGCTCAGCGTCAGCAGCAAGTACACGTTCACGTGGAAGCTCTTCTCGCCCTGGAGCACGAACGGCAGCCAGAGAAAAAGCCCGTAGTACGAGATGTTCAGGGCGATCCAGATGAGCGCCGTCGTCGCGGCACGGCTGCGCAGCTTGACGTCGAAGAGCTCGCGCATCGAGGAGCGCGTCTCCTCCGGCGCGCTGAACTCCGCCTCCGCGACCGGGCGGCCCGTGATCTCCGTCAGCACCTCGGCCGCCTCCTGCTTGCGCCCCTGGCGCGCGAGGAAGTACGGGCTCTCCGGCAGGGTGCGTCGCGCGACGAAGGCGAGGAAGGCCGGGAACGAGGCGGCGAGGAAGAGGTAGCGCCAGCTCCAGTCGCCGAAGCGGTCGAACGTCGGGCCGAGGAAGATGTACGAGAGGCCGGTCGCCATCAGCAGCCCGACCGGCCACCAGAAGTCGAGGAACACGAGCAGCCGGCCACGCCGCTGCGGCGGCAGGTACTCGGTCAGCATCGACGGGTCGACGACGAGCATGCCGCCCAGGCCGAGGCCGGCCAGGAAGCGGAACGTCATCACCGACCACGGCCCCCACGCGAGCGCGGTCACCGCCGTGAAGGCCGCGTACCAGAGGATCGAGTACTGGAAGATCGCACGCCGGCCGATCCGGTCTGCCATCCGTCCGAGGACGAGCGAGCCGCAGAGCGAGCCCGCGAGCGCGGCGCTGTTGACGAGCCCCTGCATTCGCCCGTCGAGGCCCCAGAGCCCGGTGAAGATCGGCGCGACGAAGCCGACGAGCAGGATCTCCATCGCGACGAACGTCCAGGCCGCGCCGGTGACCAGGATCGCCTTCTTGTGGAAGCGCGACAGGCCGCCTTCGCGGAGGACCTGCTCGACGTCCCGGACCGGGACTGCGACGTTGGCTGTGGTCATCTTCGGGTAGGTTTCCGCCTGTGGGTCGAAAACCTCCGCGGGAGTCTACCAGCGCACGACCGGCACACGTCACGCTGGCCGTCGTGCTGCAGGTTCGAGAGCGCCGGCTCCAGGCGCTGCTGTGGCAGCGGGCGCGCGAGCCCTTCCTCGGGGCCTGGTCCGCCCCCGGCGGTTACCTCGACCCGGGCGAGACGCTGGAGCGCTCGATCCGGCGCCACCTGGCGGAGAAGGTGGACGTGCGCGAGCTCGCCCACCTGGAGCAGCTCGAGACGCGTAGCGACCCCGACCGCAACCCGCTCGAGTGGGAGCTCGCGACCACGTACCTCGGGCTCGTCCCCGCCGACGTCGACCCGGTCGTGCCCGAGGACACGCGCTGGCATCCGGTCTCGCGCCTGCCCGAGCTCGCCTTCGACCACCGCGCGATCGTCCTCGCCGGCCGCGACCGGCTCCGCGCGAAGCTCTCGTACACCAACATCGGCTTCGCGCTCGCACCACCGGTGTTCACGATCTCGGAGCTGCGCGAGCTGTACGTAGCCGCGCTAGGCCACGAGGTCTCGGCGACGAACCTCCAGCGCGTCCTGCTGCGACGCGGGGAGCTCGAGCCGACCGGCGAGCGGCGAGAGCCCGGCCGCGCGGGCGGCCGCCCTGCCGCGTGCTACCGCTTCCGCTCGCGGCGGCTCGAGATCACGGACCAGTTCGCTGTGCTGCGGCCCCCGGAGCGCTAGCCGTCGACGGGGCGCATGGCCTTGGCCAGCGCGAGCGCCGTCGCGCGGTCGAGCTGGAACTTCGCTCCGGTCGGCCTGATGTCCACCCCGATGCCATCACGCGCGAACATGACGTCACCTCCGCTGAGCACGAGCTTTCCGGCAGGCGGACCGTGCAGGTACCACGAGGGCCGGTCCCGGCCGAACTCCCACACCGCGAAGCTGCCGTAGTCGAAGCGCGCGAAGCGCACGAAACCGACCGGCGGCAGCGGATGTCCGCTCACGTTCTGAGACTGCTGCCCCTCTCGGCCCACCACGACCGACGCCAGTCGCTGGCCATGAAAGGAGCGGCCGAGCCAGAGCGGTGTACGCCCGAGCGCGGCCCGTGCTGCGGGGAGTCGCTGGCCGGTGACGATCACGAGCGAATTCGGCGGGTTGCGGCCAGCTCCGCCTTTGGGCACGACGAACGCGACGTTCTTCCCGGGCAGGTCCGGCAAGACGGTGATCGCGTTCAGTCTGAACGTTCTGCCTTTGAAGTGGCCGCTGTGCTCGATCGTCCGCAGCGCGACCGGCTGATGAGTGACTGCGTCGAACGCCACCTGGTCGCCGCTCAGGTGGAGCTTGCCGCCAACCGACCTCTCGAGTTGCTCGACCCAGACCACACGGTGCCCGCGGAAGCTTCCCCTGGCGACGTGTCGCGTCGCGCCGGGCTTCGGTTGCACCCCGCCAAGCTGGAAGTAGGGAACGTACGGCCAGGGCGGGATGCAGAAACGTGACGGGCCGGCGCCCTGACATTGCTGCTCAACCCAGTCGGCGACGAGTCGTCCGTCCTGGCGGTACACGGTTCGCACGAAGCCCGTCCCCTCGTTCCACCACAGCTCCTGCGTGACCCGCGTCCGTTCGGCGTCGCCGGTGGCCAGGTCGAGCGTCGCCGGCTGCTGCCCGAGCAGAGTCTCGAGCTGGAGATGCCGGACCGGCCCGCGGGCGTGGACGAGGTGAAAGTCCCGGGGCACCGCGGTACCGGTCCCCCCGCGGAGGACCAGCACGAGACCGACGACCAGCCCCGCCACGGCGATCGCGCCCACCAGGGCGCCTCCGATGAAGAGCCGCCTCCGGCGCGCCCGGCGGCGCGCCTCCTCGATCAGAGCCTCGAGCTCGTCGTGCGAGGGTGGTGGCTGCGGCGGAGCTTCGACGATGGTCATGATGGAGCTATTATGACTAGCACCATTGCTCCACGTCAACGTCGACCGCCAGCACGCTGCTCGCCCTGATCGAGAAGCCGGCCTAGCGAGACCCCCCGCCCGAGGGATGCCGCGCTCCACTCCGGCGCCTACGGTGGAGCGAACGGGAAGGAGGAGGGGTCGTGGGGCGTGCTTTCTACGGGAGTGTGATCGTGGTGACAGCCGTCGTGCTCGCGTTCGTCGCGGTGGCGCTGACGGTGGCTTTCAACGGGGCGTAGACTCGCCCGCATGAGCATCGGTTCCTGGCTGAAGCGGTTCCGAGCGCGGGAGGACGAGCGCGCGATCGAGCACGCACAGGAGCGTCAGTTGGAGACGCACGAGGAACGGCACGCCACGGAAGACCTCTCCGGTCTCGAGGCCGACGAGCGAGCCGCGCGGACGTTTCGGGAGCCCAACATCGAAGACGCCGAGCGCTTCGCCGACGACACCTAGGAGGCTTGTCGGAATAGCGCTCGTCGACGGGGCGCGATGGTCGTTCCGAGGCAAGGACGTAGGGAGCGTTCGTACCTGGAAGGTACGGGCGCGACCGAGGACGCCGCCTCGGGGCGAGCAGCGTGTTCCGGCGGCTCAGCGGTATTTCGTCAAGCCCTCCCTTTAGCTGACGGTCACGCGGACCAGCTGCACCGCGTTGTTCGCGTAGCCGCCGAGGTTCCAGGGCGGCTCGACGGGCTGCTCGTTGCCCGCCTCGTCTCGCGCGCGTGAGCAGAGAACGTACTCGCCGGGCTGCGCTTCCCAGCGGAAGCTCCAGCCGCGCCACGCCCACGGCTCCCCCTGCGGCTCCACCTCGGCCGCGGCCCAGGTCGAGCCGCCGTCGGCGCTCACCTCGACCGACTCGACCGGTGCGAGGCCCGACCAGGCCCGCCCTTCGAGCAGCACCTCGCCGGCGGCGACCGTGCGTTCGCGCGTCAGGAACTCCGGGATCCCGGGGGGGACGAACAACGAGCGCGGCTGCATCCGCTGCAGCGGCTCGCCCGCCTCGTCCTCGGCCTGGCGCACCCGGTACGACCACGACTGCTGGTAGCCGTCGAAGGGCTTGTCGAGCAACTCGATCCGCGAAAGCCACTTGACGTTCGTCATCCCGTACCAGCCGGGCACGACCAGGCGCAGTGGGTAGCCGTGCTGCGGCGGCAATGGCTCGCCGTTCATCTCGTAGGCGAGCAGCACCTCGTCGCGGAGTGCGTCTTCGAGCGACAGCGCCCGCTGGAAGGCCTGCTCCTCCCCGCCCTCGACGCCGCGGTCGAGGCCCGTGAAGAGCACCTCCACCGTGCCGTCGGCGAGACCGGCCGCCTCCAGCAGCGGTCGCAGCGGCGTCCCTCGCCAGCGTGCGGTACCGACCGCCTCGAGCAGCCACGGCTGGCTGACCGGCCGCGGCTCGAGCCTGGCCCGCCCGTTGCCGGCGCACTCCATCGTCACGGTCGCTTCCACTGCCGGCCGTGCGCGCAGCTCGTCGAGCCCGAGCTCGAGCCCGCGTTCGCCCTGCACCGTCAGCCGCCATGCCCCCGGCTCGACGACCGGGACGTCGTAATGAATCAGCAGGTAGTGGAGCCCGACCGGCGTGACCGGGTAGCGCAGCGCCTCGAGCGGCATGCCGTGATTCCGCGCTGCGAGCTGGAGCTCTTCGAGGCTGATCCCTTCCACGGGGTCATTAAACCGCCTCGGGCACGAGCTCTTGGGCCAAGGCGAGCTCGGTGTCGGCCTGCTCGATCACGACCGGGTCGTGGCTCGCGCAGACGACCGCCGCCCCGGTCTCGCGCGCGAGCGTGCTCAACAGCGTTGCGAGGCGGAGGGCGTTGGCCTGGTCGAGCCTCGCGGTCGGCTCGTCGACGAGCAGCAGCGACGGTCGCGCGGCCAGCGCCCGCGCAACCGCGACCCTGACCTGCTCACCGGCGGAGAGCCGCGAGACCCGCTGGCCTGCCCGCTCGGCGAGGCCGACCGCCGCGAGCGCCTCGTGCGCGTCGCCGGAGAGCCCGCGGATCGCCTGGCCGAGCTCGACGTTCTCGCGGGCGCTCAGGAATGGAATCAGGCCGCTCTGCTGCGGCACGAGCGCGATCTCGCGACGGCGCAGCTCGGCCCGTGCCGCGCGATCGAGCGACTGCACCTCGGCGCCGCCCACGAGCACCCGGCCCCCGTCCGGCAGGTCGAGCCCGGCGAGCAGGTGCAGGAGCGTGGTCTTCCCAGAGCCGGACGGGCCGGTCACGGCGGTGAGGCGGCCGCTCTCGAACTCGGCGTCGAGCCCGGAGAAGACGTGTGCGGCGCTCGCGCCGCGGCCGTGGGTCTTGGCGACGCCACGCAGCGCCGCGACCGTCTCGCCCGGCGGCGGCGCGGCTCGCGCAGCCTCCCGCTCGGGGCGCGCCCCGTCGCCACCGGCGGCGCTGACGACGATGCGGCCGTCCTGGAGCGAGGCCGCGGCGCGATCGCCGATCCCCGCGCGCTCGAGGAACTCCTGCGGCAGTCGCAGCCAGCCGCCGCGGCCGACCACGATCAGGCCCTCGTCCGCCGCGCCGCGCACGGTCTCTTCGCTCACGCGGCCGTCGCGGATGTGCACGAAGCGGCCGGCGATCTCGGTCGAGGCCGGGTCGTGGCTGACGATCACGACGGTGCAGCCCTCAGCAGCCGCGAGCTCCGCGATCGCCGCGTAGACAGGCCGCGCGCTCGCCTCGTCGAGCTCGCCGGTGGGCTCGTCCGCGAGCAGCAGCCGCGGCCGGTGGGCAAGCGCCGCACAGAGTGCGACCCGCTGCTGCTCGCCGCCGGAGAGCTGGCCCGGAAGGGAGTCGGCTTTCGAGGTGAGGCCGACGCGCGCGAGCAGCTCGTCGGCCCGCGCCTCGCGCTCCTCGCGCGGCACGCCTTCCGCGCGCAGCCGCAGCCCCACGAGCTCGCGCGCGGTCAGCTCGGGCGCGAGCGCGCGCTCGTAGTGCTGGTCGAGATACCCGAGCACCTGCGAGCGGTAGCGCGCGCGAGCTGCGTTCCCGAGCACGCGCAGGTCGAAGCCGAAGGAGCGAATCGTCCCCGCGGAGGGCGGGTCGAGGCCGGCGAGGATGCGCAGGAAGCTGGTCTTGCCGGCGCCGCTCGGGCCGAGCACGGTCAGGATCTCGCCCTCGGGGATCGTCAGGGTCAGTCCCTGCAGCGCGGCCGCGTCGCCCTCGGGAGTCGAGTGGACGCGGAAGAGGTCGCGTGCCTCGACCGCGACGGTCACGCCTCGCCTCCGTAGCGCGCCGGTGCCGGGCGACTGAACGCCCGCCGCGTCGCCAGTCCGACGAGCGCGGCCGCGACGAGCCCGGCCGCAAGCGCCGAGAGCGCGACCGCCGCCCAGTCGACCGAGAGCTGGAGCGGCGGCTCGGGCGCGGTCGCGTTGGCCGTCAGCTCGACGAAGCGCACGACCAGAAGCGAGAGCACGAGCCCGGTCAGCAGCCCGCCGGCCGCACCCGCGAGTCCCGCGATCGACGCGCGCAGTCGCAGCTGCCGCCGCAGGCTGGCCGGCGGCACGCCCTGCGCCTCCAGGTCGAACAGCTCGGCAGCGTCGTCCCGCCGCTCCGACACCGCGCCGAGCACCAGGCCCAGCAACGCGAGCAGAACGGCCGTCAGCGCAGCGGCCTCGAGCATCGCGAGCGCGGCGCGCGCGACGGGCTCGCTGCGCAGCGACCGCTCGAGCCCCGAGCGCGAGGAGACCGTGAGCGCCGTGAAGGGCTGCTTTCGCAGGCGAGCCTCGACCGCGTCGCGACGGGCCGACGGTACGCCAAGCCAGAACTCGGTCGGGAAGCCGCTGCCAGGCGCCGACGTGTTGAGGGCCGACTCCAGGGTGTTGCGGTCGGCTACGACGAAGTCGGAGGTCTCGCGCGCGGGGATCCCCGGAAAGCGGCTCGCGACGGCGACGACGCGGAAGACGAGTGGTTCGGCGTTCGTGACCACACCGAGCAGCCGGTCCGGCCCGGCGAGCTGGGCCATCCGCGGTGAGACGACCGCCGGGAGGGCCAGGCCGTCGGTCGGCTGGCGCGGGCGGACGTAGGTGTCGACCTCATTCGTGAGCGTCAGCCCGAAGCGCAGCTTGTCGCCGTTGGAGAGACGGTTGACGCCGACGGTGCCGGCCCAGCCGCCGTAGTCCGTGATCGTGTAGCCGTCGACGAGCGGCCGGCCGAGCGTGACAGAGCCGGTCGCCGGCGCGCCCGCGTCGGCGCCGCGCTCCTCCAGTTTCGGCGGCGGCTCGAAGCGGAGCGCGACCAGGGTTCCCGCTCGAGCGCGCGCCGGAACCCGAACGGTGAGGCGCTGGGCCTGCGACCCGTGAGTGCGCCCGAGCCGCAGCGGGACGAAGGAGCCGTCGACAGCGCGCACGTACGCGACGACGCCGATCTCGGTGCCGGTCACCCTCAGCGGCAGGGTGAACCGGATCGCGCCGGAGCCGATCCTGGGCCCGCGCAGGCCTACCGGCCGCCGCGGGTCGAGCAGCCGCGCGAGCTCGGCCGGCCTACGCGTCGAGAAGTCCGAGCGCCAGCCGCCGAGCCGCTCGAGCGAGCTCCGCGGCAGGCCGAGCACGGTGATCCCGGTCACGTCGGCCGCGCCGGCGATGTTTCCGGCCACCCTCGTCACCGGGCGAACGCGGACTCCCGGACCGAGCGAGTGCACCACAGCGGGCGTGACCGCGGCTCGGACCGGCACGAGCTGCGCGAGGTCCTCGCGCACGATCTCATCGGCCGGGACGGCAAAGGCCGCCTGCTCGCCCTGCCCCGAGCGAAGCGTCGAGCGGTAGGAAGAGGCGAAGAGCGCGAAGCCAACCGAGACGACGACGAAGGCGACCGCGACGACCGCGTAGCCGGGCCGCCGCGCGAGCCCGAGCGCCGCCAGACGAAGCGTCAGCGCGCCCTTCGGCACCGCTCGCTCGAGCAGCCGCAGGCCGAGCGGGAGGAGACGCGCAACGACCACGGCAGCAACGAGCCCGACGAGCGCCGGCAGCAGCAGGAGCACGATCCCCGTGCCCTGCGTGGCGACGAGCTCCGAGGCGTCCGCCGAGCCTCGCGCAAGCGCCACGACTACGGCCAGGGCGGCGCCAAGCGCGGCCACGTCGAGCGGCGAGAGGCTGAGCCCACCGAGCTCGATTGAGCCGATCGAGAGCGCGGCCACGAGCACAAGCGCGGCAGCGGCGCCGAGCACGAGCGCCACGGCGACGCCGCGCCCCGAGAGCAACGAGTGCCGAAGCAGCGCGCCGACAGGCTCACCGCTCCGCCCGGCGATGCCCGCGGCGACCGCCGAGCCGACGAGCCAGCCGAGCACCGTCCCCGCGACCGCGGCGGCGAGCGACTCCGACACGAGCAGCAGGCCCGTCTGCCAGCTTCGCACCCCGGATGCGCGCAGGCGCTCACGCGTCGCCTCGACATCCGGGCGCAGCCGGGCCGCGACGAGCACGGCGAACGCGAGCAGCAGCGCGACCGCGAGCCCGCCGAGCAGCAGCAGCCTGCGTCCGGCGAGGCTGCTCTCGTCCGCTGCTGCGCGGAGCTCGTCGGTCGGCGCGCTCAGCTCGAAGCCGAACCCGGAGGCCTGGAAGGCCGTGCGTGCCTGTTCGATCCGCGTCACGAGGGCACCCGCCGACCACGAGCGCACCGAGCTGCGACGCAGCGGCACGACCCAGCCGTAGCTGCGGTAGGTGTTGTGCAGGCGCGGCGACCGGTCGAGGGCGGCGACGCCGTTCGCCAGCAGCAGGGGCGGCGGGGCCGGCCGGTGGTAGCGGCTGATCTTGCGGACGAACGCGGGCTGGCCGAGTCCCTCCGCGGGTACGGCGTCGCCGAAGAGCGCGGCCGTGCGCAGGTCGCCCTCGCCGACCGCGACGAGCCGCAGGCCCGGGACGTTCGGAATGCTCGCGCCACCTCTGATCACGAGCACCTCACAGCGCTCCGGGCGGCAGACGTGCGGCACCCGCCCGGAGCGGACGCGCACCCAGCGGCCGAGGTCGTCCACTGCGCCGAGCCCGAGCAGCACGCCGCGGACCAGGCTCTCGCGGTAGAGCGCCGTGCCGGTCGCTGGCGCGTCCACCGCGCGGTGCAGCCCGCGGCGGACGCTCGCATCGAGCTTCGCGTACGGCGCCACCTGGCCGCCGACGCTGAACCAGTTCACGCGCACGGCGCGCACCTTCGCCGGGAGCTCGGCCACGCGTCGGCCGACCTCTCGGTCCTGCGCCGCAACCGTGCCGGCGAGCACGGCGGCGAGCATGCCGCTCGCAGCAGCAAGGCCCGCGACCACGAGCGCGAGCCGGCCGAGGCGCCTGCCGAGGCGGACGCGCGCGAGCCAGAGCGGAAACACGATCCTGCGGAGAGCCCTCATGGCGCACACGGTGCCAGCAGCGCCGCCCCCGCACCAGGGCAACCCGCGTTCAGGCCGGCGGGTGAGCGGAGCGCAGGCGCCCGAGCGCCCGCATCACCCGCAGCCGGGCCGCGGTCTCCGAGCAGTCGAGCGCGCCGGCCACCTCCTCGTACGAGAGCCCGTCGACCACTCGCAGCTGGAGCGCCTCGCGTTGGGGCTTCGGGAGAGACTCGAGCGTCGAGCGCAGCTCGAGCACCGAAGCGGCCGAGGCGAGCCGGTCGTCGACCGCCGCGAAGTCATCCTCATAGGAGCGGACAGGCATCCCGAGCCGCCGGCGCGCGGCGTCCTCGAGCCGTCCCTGCTCGTGGTAGCGGCGAAGCAGGTTCTTGGCGATCCCGTACAACCACGGCGCCGCCGAGCCGTTCGCCTCGTCGCGAAAGCGCCTCAGTCCAAGCGCGACCTGGGCGAACAGCTCGGCAGTCAGCTCCGAAGCCGCCGTTTCCGGTGCACGCGAGCGAAACCACGCGTAGAGCCGGTCGCGGTAGCGGAGGTACAGCGTCGCCAGCGCCTCGGGATCCTCTCGGGCACGCCTGATCAGCTGTGCGTCGGTAGCCGCCACTACGTGCATATACACCGGCCGGGCCGCGGCGTTTCCTCCGCGGCCGCGAAACGACCCGGCGCTCAACCCGCATGTAGGAGGAGATGAACGCGAACGATGCACTCCAAGACGACCTCGTCGCCGCGTACGGCGGCCTGCTCGAGCGGCGCAGACGCCGTCGCCGGCTGGCGCGAACCGCCGCGATCGCCTGTGCCGGCGGCCTCGTCCTCGCGGGCGCAGGCCTCGGCGCCGCGGCGCTGTTCGGCTGGCCGGCGCCGTTGCACGTGAAGAACGAGCTCGCCGCCGTCGACCAGGGGCTTCCCGCCGACCTGAGGCTCAACCCGGACGTCGAGCACGCTCGCGCGGTCGCAGCAACCGCGACCGCCACGCTGTACGCGGCCTCCCTACGCGACGGTGGCAGCTGCACCGAGATCGTCACTGCCGGCGAGCGCGGTCGCGGTGCCACCTGCGCGACCGGCGCGGAGGTCGCGTCGAGGGCGCTGGTGATGACGGTTCCGTCGGACGCAGGAGCCAGCCCACAGACCCCCGTCGTGGTCGGCGGGCGGCTCAACGCCAAGAACGCTGCGAAGCTCGAGGTCCGGTATGCCGACGGCTCCGCAGAACCTGTGCGCCTCGGCGACGACCGCTTCTTCCTCCTCGAGGTGCCGGCTGCGCGTCTGGCGTCAGTGCACGCGGTCGGCCTAGAGCTACTCGCTCGCGACGAAGCGGGTGCGGTCGTCGGGCAGGAGCAGCTGCCGGCCGACTGGGACGATCCCGCGGTCCCCGACGAGCAGTCGCCGCTCTACGTCAGCACACGCTCGGACGAGTCGGACTTCACCAAGGTGTACGGGATCGAGGGCCACGTCGGAGCGGGAGCGGCCACCCTCGAGCTGGACTACGGCGACGGTACGAAGGCGACGATCCTGCCCCGGCCCGACGGGAGCTACGAGTACACGATCCCGCCGCAGCGAGTCGGCGCCTTCATGCAGCCGAGAATGCTGATCGCCCGCACCTCAGACGGCCGAGTAGTCGCCAGCGCGACTGTCGCGGCCGTCGCGTACTGGCGCGCCCGCGAGCGGAGTAGCGGCTAGTCCCAGCGGCTTTGCGGATGGGACATTCGGCCCATTGACTCGGCCGGCCGGGATGCCGAGGCTTGCGAGGTGAGCCGGACGCAGATCCTCCTCTGGTGCGTCGCCCTGATCCTGCTGGAGCTGAACCACCTGAAGTGGATCTGGTGGAGCTACTGGGAGTGCGCGAAGTGCGGCCGCAAGCACAAGGACTGCGCCTGCAGCTCCAAGTGGATCATGTACCTCTAGGTTCGGGCGGCGCGCGGACTCGACGTGACGGTCGCCTGAGGCGGCCGCTAGCCTCCCGCCGGTGATCGACCCGGATCTCCTCGCAATCCTGCTCGCGCTCGCCCTCGCCGGCCTGCTCGCGCTCCCTGGCCTGCGCAAGTCGCTCCGGCGCGGTGAGCGGTTCTGTGTCGCCTGCGGCCGGCGGATGCTGATGAACGAGCGGACATGCGACTGCGACTGAGCACCGGCACCCCTGACCGGCACGACCTGATCGTGTTCGGCGGCTACTGCGTGGCGGCGGCCGTCTACATCGCGATCGGGCTCACATGGATCGACTTCCTCTTCTCGTTCTGGGTCGGCGTCGTCTACCTGCTGGTGACGGCGTGGCTGATCCCCACCGCCGTGAGGCGGATCCTGTGAGCTGGGCAGCGCACGACCTCGAGCCGTATGCCTTCCAGCGGCACCTGAACCTGAAGGTCGCCTTCGTGCCGCTGCTGATCGGCTCGTACTCGCCGGACATGATGAGCAAGTGGTTCGTCTACGGGATCCACCTTGGGCCCTGGGACCTGAAGGCCAGTAACCCGGCCCAGTTCCACCGCGGCTGGCCGGGCGTCGGCTTCACCCACTCATTCCTCTTCGGGCTCGTGATCTGCCTGATCCTCTGGAAGGGCTTCGGCAGCAAGCTCTGGGGAGTCAGCTTCCTGATCGGCCACTGGGCTCACGCGCTCACCGACACGGGAGACACCGTCGGGACGATGCTGCTCTTCCCGTGGACCTTCCACTTCCATCTCGACGCCTGGGCGTACGCGGGCCAGACCGGGCGCATGACCGACGCAGCCGCCTACTTCAGCGGGCTCGGCGGGATGTGGGACCTGGTCTGGATCGTCTACGGGTTCTTCAGCTGGCGCGTGCTCACGAGCGACTACTTCGACAACGTCATCTTCCGCGCCGACGCTTTCTGGCCCTGGTGCAACCGCGCCGTCCCGCGCGGCGCGCTGCTCACGCTCTACCGCGCCGCGTTCTTCTACGGCACCTCACGCTGGATCGCGTGGACGCTGTGGGCGCACGTGATCCACCATTACCCGTACGACCTCAGCTGGGGCGGGCCGCACTGGGTGCCCGCGGCGCATCCCTAGTCACTGTGAGGCGATCGCGACGATCGCGTAGGTGACCGCGAAGCCGGAGAGCGTGAGCGCGATCCGCAGCGGCGAGGTGCGCGCGTGCGCCGCCGGCAGCAGGTCGGAGGCGCCGACGTAGAGGAAGAAGCCGGCGTAGACGGCGAGCAGGTACGCGAGGCCGGTGTCGGAGATGCTCACCAGGCTGCCGACGATCGCGCCGAAGAAGGGTGCTGCCGCGTCGGCGGCGAGCCACCTCAGGGCCTGCCCGCGATCGCCGTTCTGGCGCAGGACGAACGTGACCGTGTTGAGCCCGTCGGCGAAGTCGTGGCTGACCACGGCGATGAAGACCAGGAAGCCGGTCAGGTTGTCGACGCCGAACGCGAGCCCGATCCCGAGCCCGTCCACGAAGCTATGCAGCGAGAGGGCGCCTGCGCCGAGGGCGCCGACCCGCCGGTGTGCTCGCGCCTCGTCGGGGTCGTCGCGGTGATGCAGGACGAGCGCCCGCTGGAAGAAGAAGAAGGTGAGGAAGCCCGCGGCCACCAGCGTCGTCACGCGGCGGGGGTCGTCGATGCCCGAGATCGCCTCGGGCAGGACGTCGAAGAGCGCGACCGCGACCACGATGCCGCCACTCAGAGCCAGCACTGTCTCGAGGTGGCCGCGGAGCCTCAGCGCGGTGAGGCCGCCGATGAGCGTCGAGACCACCGTCAGGAGCGAGAGCGGGATCGCGATCCAGGTCACAAGCACTTCCCGCAGACGCCGTACAGGTCCGCCTCGTGGTGCTGCACGACGAAGCCGTGCCTCCGGCGAACCTCGGTCACGGGCGGTGCCGCGCAGAGCTCGGTCTCCTCGACTGCGCCGCAGGAGACGCAGACGAGGTGATGGTGATGGCCTGGCTCGCAGGCGATGAAACGGCCCCGGTCGAGCCGGCGCACCCGCTCCTCCGACTCGAGCAAGGCCAGCGTCCGGTAGACCGTGGCCAGGCTCACCGGCGAGCCGTCCGCGCGGG
This sequence comes from Gaiellaceae bacterium, assembly GCA_035535855.1. Lineage (GTDB taxonomy): Bacteria > Actinomycetota > Thermoleophilia > Gaiellales > Gaiellaceae > AC-32. Next base: position 2,516 of record DATLPH010000038.1, on the reverse strand, counting down.
CCACGCTCCAGAGCTCCTCGGCCGAGAACGCATGCTGGCGCGCGGCCACGAGATCGGTCAGCAGCCGCCGCTGCCGGGTACTTCTCACGGGCATCGCGCGAGCTTAATGCAAACGATTCTCATTCTCAACACACGGCGCCACACCGCGGCTGTGCAACCATCACGTGCGTGAACCGCCGGGCCTTGGTCGGATCGCTTGCGGCGATCGCGTCGCTCGCGCTTGCCCCGGCCGCGCTCGGCGGGATCGCCGAGATTCGGGACGGGCAGGGGCACCTCGTGGCCGCTGCCGGCCAGGGCGCCTATGCCTCGAACAACGACGGCGGGTGGGCGATTCGCTTCGACTCGGCGACGCGGAGCGCCCGCGGGGTCTCGCTGAGCGGCGTCTCGCTCGCCGGGGGGCTCGTGTACGCGGAGCGGATCGTCGTGCCGGCCCACGGGCTGCGCGGTGCGCGCGTCCAGGGGCTGACGGTGGACGGTCGCGCCGTCGCCGCGACGCCGAACACGCTCGTGCCGCTCGGCCCGGCGAGCTACCTCGTCGTCCTGCAGGAGGCCGTCGTGCCCGGCGAGGGCAGCGGCGTCGTCGGACTCAGGCTCGTCGCCGGCGACTCGTCGCTCGGGCTCGACCCCGGCTCCCAGCTGCTGGTCGGGCTCGCTCGCGCCGCTCAGCCTCCCGCTCGCCACCGGAACCGTCGCGCGGCCCGCCTGTCCTGGCTCGCCCTCGGGGTGACCGGCCACGGGGCGGACACGGGGAGCAGCGACCTCGCGCTGCCTGGGCTACAGCTGCTCGGCTCTACATCTGGGGACGGCTCGACCGGCTCGCAAGCCGTGCGCATCGCGCTGCAGTACCTGGGCGTGCCCTATCGCTGGGGCGGCGCCGACCCGATCGGCGGCTTCGACTGCTCCGGCCTGACGATGTACGTCTACGCGCAGCTCGGCATCCACCTCACCCACTACACGGGCTCGCAGTTCTACGAAGGGACGCGCGTGCCGCCGTCGGCGCTACGGCCCGGCGACCTCGTCTTCTTCGAGCCGAGCTCCCGCGGCCCCCAGCACGAGGGCATGTACATCGGCGGCGGCCGCTTCGTCCAGGCCCCGCACACGGGCGACGTGGTGAAGATCTCCTCGCTCTCGGAGCCGAGCTACGCCTTTGGCTTCGTCGGCGCGGTCAGGCCCTTCGGCACCTAGCGAACAACGAGCCGGGCAACTGCCCGGCTCGTCGCGCGCCGAATGGTCTCTTGGAGGGGAGAGCATCTGGCGCAACCGCCGATGCTAGCGCCTGCGAGCTCGGCAATGACGCGCAAAATAAGGCGATTTCCGGCAGTTTTCCCATTCGAGGCGGCGAACTGTCACCATGATCCGGTGAGGTCCCGCACCGCCTGGCTGCTCACCCTTCCGATCCTGTTAGTGGGCGAGACCGTCGGACACGCGTTCGTCGCACGCGTCTTCGACCCCCACGACGGACGTCACGGGCTCTTCTTGCAAGCTGCCCGCGACTACCTCGAGTACGCCCATGCCGCTCTGGCGCTCTTCCTGGCTGCCACAGCCGTCGTGCTCGTGCAGCGGGCCGTCGCCTCGTTCCGCCAGGCCGGGCCCAAGCCGCTCCCGTCGTGGCGGCTGGCGGGGATCCCGTCGCTGGCCTTTCTCCTGCAGGAGCACCTCGAGCACCTGATCCACGACGGAAACGTCGGCCTGCTCACCGCTGTCGAGCCAGCGGTCGTGGTCGGCGTCGCCCTGCAGCTTCCGTGCGGCCTATTCGCGGTCTGGCTGATGCGCACCCTGTTGCGTGCCGCCGACGAGCTCGGCTGGGCCCTCGCGCGCCGTTCTGCCGCCGAGGCCCGGCAGCTGCCGCAGAACCAGGTCGGCCTCAACCAGGCCGCGCCGCCTCGCCTGCCGGTTCTCGCTGGCCTCCATGCCGGCCGCGCTCCTCCCGCCTGCGCCTAACAGGGCAGCCACGCCTCGTGGCTGCGCAACGGCGTACAAGGGAGATTTCGTGCAACAACAGTCCCAAACACATAACTCCTCGCGGACGGACCTCGACACACTCGCCGCCGCGCTGGCCGAGCGCCTGCAGCTCACGGACGCCTCGCCGTGGATGAACACGGCCGAGGCCGCGGAGTACATGCGCGTCTCGGTCCGGTGGCTTCGCCAGCACCTGCACCAGGTCCCACACAGCAAGGTGGAAGGGCGCCTGTTCTTCAGCCGCAACGAGCTCGACGCCTGGCTCGCCGAGAACCGCAGGAGCTGACGTGAACGTGTCGCCCCGGCGCGGGCCGGGGCGACACGTTCGGTTCGTACCTCGCTACCGCGGCAGGGTGAGCGCCCAGGCACCGCGACCGTGGGTCGCGGCGTAGAGCACGTTCCCGGACTGCGACAGGCTGAGCCCGTAGACAGTGGCGGTCGGCAGTCCCGAGCCCGCGGCCTGCCAGTGGCTTGCGCCTCTCGGGAGCCGGAGGACCCCGAAGTCCGTCGCTGCGTAGACGTCGCCGGTCGCTCCGAACACGGCGATCCCCGTGATC
>DATLPH010000037.1:0-14697 GCA_035535855.1 Gaiellaceae bacterium | reverse complement strand
GATGGAGGCGGCCGACGTGCTCTACGGCGTGACGATGGGCGGCGACGGCGTCTCGCAGATCGTCTCGCGCAGGCTGCCGCGCGAAGAGCAAGTCCCCGCAGTGGCCTGATGCTCTACCGCCCGGAGGCGTTCGAGCCGCTCGCGGACGAGCCCTGGGACGAGGCGCGCGTTCGCTCGGCGATCCAGGCGATCGTCGCCGACGCGGACGACGCGTTCGATCCGGACACCCTCTGGCCCGCCAACGAGTGGGACGCGTGGAAGTCGACGCCGCCGCTGAAGGATCTGTACTGCGGGGCGGCCGGTGTCGTCTGGGCTCTGAACGCGCTCCGGCGGCGGGGTCACGCCGAGACCCGCCTCGACCTGGAGGCTGCGGCCGCGCGGGCGCTCGAGCTACAGCGGGAGAGCCCGGACCTCGGCGAGCTGGACGAGCTCCCGCAGCCCCAGGCGTCGTCGCTCGTCTGCGGCGAGACCGGGATCGCCCTCCTCCTCTGGCGTCTCGCGCCCGACGGGGGGCTCGCGGACACGCTGCTCGGGCTCGTTAGGGCAAACGTGGCGAACGTGGCGGAAGAGGTGATGTGGGGCACCTCGGGGACGATGCTGGTCGCCCGGACGATGCATGGGTGGACCGGCGAGGAACGCTGGGCCGAGGTGTGGCATGAGAGTGCCGACGCGCTCTGGTCGCGACGGGACGACGAGGGGTTGTGGACGCAGCGAATCTTCGGCGGCCCGCCCTGCCAGTACCTGGGCCCGGCACACGGGCTCGTCGGGAACGTCCACGCATTGCTCGCTGGCGAGGACGAACGCGTCGAGACGCTTCGCCGCGAGACCGCGGCGATCCTCAGCCGGGAAGCGGTCGTCGAGGAGGGCCTGGCGAACTGGCCTGGACTCGCGGGCGGCGACCTCGTGCCCCGGGACGGCATGCCCCGCCTGCAGTGGTGCCACGGCTCGCCTGGGATCGTCGCCACCGCGGGGGCTTACCTCGACGAGGAGCTCCTACTGGCGGGCGCGGAGCTGACCTGGCGCGCGGGGCCTCACGGCGGCGACAAGGGGGCAGGGCTCTGCCATGGGACGGCCGGCAACGGCTACGGCCTCCTCAAGGCCTTCGCGCACACCGGCGACGAGCGCTGGCTCGAGCGCGCCCGCCGCTTTGCCGTCCACGGCCTCGCGCAGACGGAACGGCTGCGAACGGAAGCCGGCCGCGGCCGGTACTCGCTCATGACCGGCGACGTCGGCGTGGCGCTCTTCGCCGCTGCGTGCCTGGACGCAGACGCGCGCTACCCCGTGCTCGACGGCTGGGACTAACCTCCCCGCGATGGCGCGGACATGGGCTGACTTCCTCGGCGAGAACGGCGCGCAGGAGGAGCCGGAGGCGCAGGGCGGCGGGGTGTTCGCGCGGCTGCGCGACTCGCTCGGCAAGAGCCGCCGAGCGCTGACCGAGCAGATCGCGGTCGCCGCCTTCGATCCCGGAGACGCCGCGTCCTGGGAGCGACTCGAAGAGGCCTTGATCGCAGCCGACGTGGGAGTCCCGGCGACGGCTGAGATCGTCCAGCGGCTCGAGGCCCGCGGCGACGCCGATCTCACGGGGGCCCTGCAAGAGGAGATCGCGGCCATGCTCGGCGAGCCCGCGCGGCTGGCGCTGCAGGCCCGCCCCAGCGTGATCCTCGTCGTCGGCGTGAACGGCACCGGCAAGACGACCACGATCGGCAAGCTCGCCGCGAAGCTGACCGAGCACAAGCGCTCGGTGCTCGTGGCGGCCGCAGATACCTTCCGCGCCGCAGCCGAGGAGCAGCTCGAGATCTGGGCCAAGCGCGCGGGCGCGGACTTCGTCGGCTCGGAGCGCGGCGGCGACCCGGCGGCTGTCGCCTTCGACGCGATCGGCGCTGCGCAGTCGCGCGACCGTGACATCGTCGTCGTCGACACCGCGGGCCGGTTGCACACGCAGGCGAATCTGATGGAGGAGCTGTCGAAGGTGCGGCGCGTGATCGCGCAGCGGCTGGAAGGCGCCCCGCACGAGACGCTGCTCGTGGTGGACGCGACCACCGGCCAGAACGGCCTGCAGCAGGCGCGGCTCTTCGGCCAGGCCGTTGAGGTGACCGGAATCGTCCTGACCAAGCTCGACGGCTCGGCCAAGGGCGGCATCGCAATCGCGATCGCACACGAGCTCGGCCTGCCCGTGAAGCTGATCGGGATCGGCGAGGGCCTGGACGACCTGCGGCCGTTCGACCCGAAGGATTTCGCACGCGCACTCGTCGGTGTGGCGTGACCGCCATGGCTCCGCGCACAGGAATTGTGTTCGACAACGACGGGCTGCTGCTCGACACGGAGCCGTGCTGGACGCGGGCAGAGACCGTCGTCTTCGAGCGCCACGGTCGCGAGTTCGACCTCGAGGCGAAGCGCGCCCTCGTCGGCACGGCGCCCGAGACCGCGGCGCGCGTGCTCGAGCGGCTGCTCGAGCTCCCCGGGCGCGGCGAGGAGTTGAGCGCGGAGCTGTATGCGCTCGCCCTGGAGGAGATCGCAGCCGGGGCCGAGCCCAGGCCGGGTGCGGTGGAGCTGCTCGCCGCGCTCGACGGGCGTTGGCCGGTCGCCGTCGCCTCGAACTCGCCCAGGAGCCACCTGCTGGCGGGCCTGACCCGCACCGGTCTCGCCGACCGCTTCGACGCCGTGCTCGGCGTCGAGGAAGTCGCCGATCCGAAGCCCGCGCCCGACCTCTACCTGAGGGCGTGCGGGCTGCTCGGGGCGACGCCGACGGGCTCGCTGGCCCTCGAAGACTCGCCCCCGGGAGTCGCGGCCGCACGGGCGGCCGGCTTGTACGTGGTGGGCGTGCCGTCGGTCGTCGGCGTCGAGCTCGACGCGGACGCCGTCTTCGACTCGCTCGCCGACCCGGCCGTGCTGACGACGATCGTCGAGCAACTCGACTGATGCGACCCCGCCCGCCGCCACGGAGCGGCGAGCGGGGTCATGCGACTGATCAGTGGTGGTGGTGGAACGTCGACAGGCGGAAGATCGTGGTCGACGCGAACGTCTGACCGGGCCGGAGCACGGTCGACGGGAAGTTCGCATGGTTCGGCGAGTCCGGGTAGTGCTGCGTCTCGAGCGCGAACCCGTCGCTCTGCCGGTAGAACTTGCCGCTCGTCCCGGCCAGCGTCCCATCGAGGAAGTTCCCCGAATAGAACTGGATGCCGGGCTCCGTCGTCTCGACCTCGAGCTTGCGCCCGCTCGCCGGGTCGAAGACCTTGGCGGCGGGAACGAGCGCCGTCGAGTTCGGCCGGTTGAGCACGAAGTTGTGGTCGTACCCACGGCCGAACGTGATCTGCTGGTTGCTGGCGTCACGGATCCGGGCGCCGATCGCCTCCGGCCTCGTGAAGTCGAACGGTGTTCCGGCCACCGGGTCGATCGCGCCCGTCGGGATCAGGGTCGAGTTCACGGGCGTGTAGTGGTCGGCGTTCAACCAGAGCACGTGGTCGTAAATAGCGCCCGTGCCCTCGCCGGAGAGGTTCCAGTAGCTGTGGTTCGTCAGGTTGAGCACTGTCGCCATGTCGGTCGTGGCGTGGTAGTCGATCCTCAGCTCGTCGCGCTTCGTGAGCGTGTACGTCACGTCGACGCTCAGCGTGCCGGGATAGCCCTCCTCCCCGTTCGGGCTCGTGTAGTGCAGCTTCAGGCCGACACTGCCGTGGCTAGGCGGGATGACCGTCGCCGTCCAGACCTTGTTGTCGAACCCTTCGATGCCGCCGTGGAGCGAGTTCGGCGGGTTGTTGATCGGCAGGTGGTACGTCACCCCATCGAGCGTAAACGTGCCGTTCGCGATCCGGTTCCCGTACCGGCCGATGATCGAGCCGAAGTACGGGCCGCCGGCCGGGAACGGGCTGTTCTTGGCGACGTAGTCCGCGAGGGTCGGGAAGCCGAGGACGACGTTGGCCGAGTGGCCGCGCCGGTCCGGGACCCACAGCTCCTGGACGGTGCCGCCGTACGTGATGATCTTGACCACCATCCCCTTGCCGTTGTCGAGGGTGTAGCGGTCGACGGCGATTCCGCCCGGAGCCGTGCCGAACGGCTCCCTCACGATGCTGGGCTTGCCGTGATGGCCGTGATGGCCATGGTGCTTGCCCTTCCCTCCCGACGCGACTGCGCCGGTGAGGCCCACCACGGCGAACACCAGGGCGGCAAGTACGCCACCGAGGGCGATGCTGCGAAGCGGTCTGACCATTTCTGCTCCTCCTTCAGTCGGTTGTCACTGACTGCCGCAGGAAGCAGTTGAGAGGGAGACGTCAGCTCCCTCTTGTGCCCATGTTCGCCCTACCCGACCGCGTGGGTTTCAATCACGGTTCGCTGAAGGGCGCGAAGGCGCTTCATTGCGTCGTCTCCGCCTCGACCGAAGAGGTCGTGAAGGCGAACGTACTCGGCGTAGAGGTCGTCGTAAGCCGCCCTGTTGGCTGGGTTCGGGATGTACCGCTCGTCACCGAGCCGCGCCATCTGGCTCGAAGCGTCCTCGATCGAGTCGAAGCCTCCGAGCTCCGCGCCGGCCGCGACCGCTCCGAACATCGCCGACCCGAGCGCCGGGGTCTGCTTCGACGCGGCGACTGCGAACTCGCGGCCCGTAACGTCCGCGAAGATCTGCATCAGCAGCCGGTTCTTCTCGGGTAGCCCGCCGCACGCGACCATCCCGTCCACCGCCACGCCGGCCTCCAGGAATGCGTCGACGATCACCCTCGTCCCGAAGGCCGTCGCCTCGAGCAGCGCGCGGTAGATCTCCGGTGCCTTCGTCGCGAGCGACAGGCCGACCAGGAGCCCGCTCAGCTCGGCGTCGACCAGGATCGAGCGATTGCCGTTCCACCAGTCCAGGGCCAGCAGCCCGCTCTCCCCGGGACGCAGTTTGGCCGCCTCCGCCTCGAGGACGCGGTGGACGTCGGTGCCCTGCCGGGCCGCCGCTTCGTGGTACTCGGGAGGCACGGCGTCGTCGGCGAACCAGGCGAAGATGTCGCCGACCGCGGTCTGGCCTGCCTCGAAGCCGAACAGGCCGGGCACCACTCCGTCCTCGACGACGCCGCACATCCCCTCGACGAGCGCGGGCTCGTCGCCCAGGAGGATGTGGCAGATGCTCGTGCCCATGATCAGCACCATCTTCCCGGGCTCAGTCACCGTTGCCGCGGGCGCGGCGACGTGGGCGTCCACGTTGGCCACTGCCACCGCCGTCCCAGGGCGCAGGCCCGTCCAGGCGGCGGCCTGCTCGCTCAGCCCGCCGGCCCGGCTTCCGAGCGGCGAGATCGTCCGCGACATCTTCTCGTCGACGACGCGCTCGAACCTCGGGTCGAGCGCGGCGAAGTAGGGATCGCCCGGAAACCCATCGCTCTTCGACCAGATCGCCTTGTAGCCGGCGGTGCAACTGTTGCGCGTCTCCGTTCCCGTGAGCTGCCAGACGATCCAGTCGGCGGCCTCGATCAGCCGGTCCGCGCGGGCGTAGATCTCGGGTGCCTCGTCCAGGATCTGGAGCGCCTTGGCGGAGAACCACTCGGACGAGATCTTGCCGCCGTAGCGCGGGAGCCAGGCCTCGCCCCGCTCGGCGGCGACCTGGTTGATGCGGTCCGCCTCAGGCTGGGCCGCGTGGTGCTTCCAGAGCTTCACCCAGGCGTGCGGGTTTCCCCGCAGGTCCTCGAGCAGGCACAACGGGGTGCCGTCGGCCAGCGTCGGGAGCATCGTGCACGCAGTGAAGTCGATGCCGATCCCAATCACCTCGGCCGGGTCGACGCCCGTCTCGGCGAGGAGCGCGGGAACCGCCTCCTGGAGCGTGCGGACGTAGTCCTCGGGATCCTGGAGCGCCCAGTCGGGCTCGAGCTCGACGTTGTCGTGGGGAGAAGGCAGGCGCTCGTCGATCACGCCGTGCCGGTACGGATAGACGGCTGTGCCGAGCTCCCGCCCTTCTGCGCAGTCGACCAGGACGGCCCGCCCGGACTCGGTGCCGAAGTCGATCCCGAGCGCGTAGCGGCCGCTCACGGCGCGTCTCCTGCCCGCTGCGGCTCGACGACGACCTTCAGGCCGCGTCGCTCCACCAGTTCGGCGAAGGCCTCGCGCCACTCGGACAGCGCGTAGCGGCCGCTGACGAGCCCGCCTAGCTCGACTTCGCCGGCCTCCGCGAGCCGGATTGCGCGCGGAAGGTCGGCGGGCTTCATGCGCCGGCAGAGAGCCAGGGTCAGGCCCTTCCGCCGCGCGGTCGAGGCGGTGAAGCTCGTCCGGTCGCCGTCGGGGATGCCGACGAGAACCACACGGCCTCCGGGCCGGACGGCAACCATGGCATCCGCGAGGGCCGCGTCGTCGCCCGCCGCCTCGAACGCCACGTCGACCTCCCGGTCGTCGAGCGTCGCACCCAGGGACGCGGCCGCGTTGGCCCGGTGCGGGAGCGGGTCGCTCGCCACGATCGTCTCGACCCCGGTGGCTCGCAGCGCCTGGACGAGCAGCAGCCCGAGCGGCCCGCAACCGAACACGCCTGCGGTCGACCCGGGCCGCGCCTTCGCGAGGTCGAGAGCGTGCAGCGCGACGCCCAGCGGCTCGAGCAGCGAGCCCTCCGTGTCGGAGAGGTCGTCCGGGAGCGCGTGGGCAAGCCGTTCGGGCCATGCGAGGCTCGTGCGCAGGGCGCCGTCCGCCGAGCCGTGCCCCGCGAAGCGAAGGTCGGGGCAGAGGTGCGGATTCCCGGCTATGCAGACGCTGCAGCGCCCGCACGGCACGGCAGGGTCGAGCGCCACGCGCTCGCCGGCGCGGGAGCCAGACTCGATCGTCCCCACGAACTCGTGCCCGAGGACGAGCGGCCGGTCGAGGGCGGCGTCGCCGATCCCCCCTTCGAGGAACCAGTGCCGGTCGGACCCGCATAGGCCGACGGCCGTCACGCGCACGAGAACCTCGCCGTCGCGCGGCTCCGGCGCGGGCTCGTCGTGGAGCCTGAGATCGCCCGTGCCGTGGAGGCGAAGCGCCTTCACGGGAGCTGGCCGTAGTACGCGCCAGGCCCGTGCTTGCGCAGGAAGTGCCGGTCGAGAAGCTCGGGCTGGATCGGGGCTGCGCCGGGCTGCAGCGCTTCGGTCCGGAACGCGCTCTCGGCCACGACCTCGAGGGCGATCGCGTTCTCGACCGCCGTCCCGGCGTCTGGTCCCCACGCGAACGGCCCGTGGGAGGCGACGAGCACCGCCGGCCGCTCGAGCGCGCCGAGCCCCAGACCGGTGACCGTCTCGACGATCACGTCGCCGGTGCAGCGCTCGTACTCGCCACCGATCTCCTCGCGGGTGAGCTCGCGGGTCACCGGCACGGGCCCGCGGAAGTGGTCGGCGTGCGTCGTGCCGAAGCACGGGATCTCCCGTCGGGCCTGGGCCCACGCCGTCGCGAACGGGGAATGTGTGTGGACGATCCCGCCGATCTTCTCGAAGGCGCGGTAGAGCACCAGGTGCGTCGGGGTGTCCGAGGAGGGCCGCGCGGATCCCTCGCGCACCTCGCCGCTCTCGAGGTCGACGACGACCATCGAGTCCGGCCCGAGCTCGCCGTACGGGACGCCGCTCGGCTTGATCGCCATCACCCCGGCCGCGTGGTCGACGGCGCTCGCGTTGCCGAATGTGAGGACGACAAGGCCGGCCTCCACGATCTTCCGGTTCGCTTCGAAGACCCGCTCGCGTAGCTCGTCGAGCGCCATCAGCCGCCCCGGACGGTCTGGAAGTACGCCTGGTTCCAGCGGACTTCCTTGGCGAAGTCAGCCAAGCGGGTCTGCGCGTCGATCACGAGCAGTTCGATTCCCGCGATCTCGGCGAGGTCCGCGAACGCCTCGCGTCCGACCGCGCGGCAGAACGCCGTGTGGTGAGGTCCGCCTGCGACGAGCCAGGCCTCCGCGGCGGTGGCCAGGTCGGGCCGCGGTTCCCAGAGCGCGCGCGCCACCGGCAGCCGGGGAAGATCCTCGGCCGGCTCGACCACGTCCACCTCGTTCAAGACGAGGCGGAACCGGTCGCCGAGGTCGAGCAGGCCCACGACGACCGCCGGCCCGGGACTGGCGGTGAAGACGAGCCGCACGGGATCCTCCTTCCCGCCGATCGACAGCGGATGGACCTCGCACTTCGGCTTCCCGGCCGCGATCGACGGGCAGATCTCGAGCATGTGGGCGCCGAGCACTTTCGGTCCCTCGGGCGCCAGGTGGTACGTGTAGTCCTCCATGAACGAGGCGCCGCCTTCGAGGCCGGTGCTCATCACCTTGGCGACGCGGACGAGCGCAGCGGTCTTCCAGTCGCCCTCGGCGCCGAAGCCGTAGCCGTCCGCCAGCAGGCGCTGCACCGCAATCCCCGGAAGCTGGGGAAGCTCGCCAAGGTCCTCGAACGTGTCGGTGAAAGCCATGAAGCCGCCGTCCTCCAGGAACGAGCGCAAGCCGGCCTCGATCCGGGCGGCGTCGCGTAGGGACTCGTGCCGCTCGCCGTCCGCCCGCAGCTCCGGCACGAGGTCGTACTCCTCCGCGTACGCGTCCACGAGCTCGTGCACGGCCGCGTCGGGGACGGCCAGCATGGCCTCGACGAGCTCACCGACCCCGTAGCCGTTCACCGAGACGCCGAGCCGGAGCTGCGCCTCGACCTTGTCGCCCTCGGTCACCGCGACGCGGCGCATGTTGTCGCCGAAGCGCGCCACCTCGAGCCTCCGGGCCTCGTCCCAGCCGCACGCGGCGCGTGTCCAGGTGCCGATGCGCGCGACGACCTGGGGATCGCCCCAGTGACCGACGACCGTCTTGCGCCTCAGGCCCATCCGCGTCGCCATGAACCCGAACTCGCGATCGCCGTGGGCGGACTGGTTCAGGTTCATGAAATCCATGTCGATCTCGGACCAGGGGAGGTCGCGATTGAACTGCGTGTGCAGGTGTAGGAGCGGCTTCTGCAGCGAGCCCAGGCCGCCGATCCACATCTTCGCGGGCGAGAACGTGTGCATCCACGCGACCACGCCGACGCAGCTCTCTGCGGCGTTCGCCTCGAGGCAGACCTGCCGGATGGACTCCGGGCTCTTCACGACGGGCTTGTGCACCACCCGGACCGGGATCGTCGCCTCGGCGTCGAGCGAGCCGGCGACCTCCCGCGCATGGTCGTCCACCTGGCGGAGCGCTTCGTCTCCATAGAGATCCTGGCTCCCGGTCAGGAACCAGACCTCGTGCGTCCCGAGCGCTTTCCCGGTCGCCATCGAGCGTGATCCTGACAGAGGCCGCGCGCGGCTGATTGGATTCGTGCATGCAGTCGCGACGCCTCGGGAAGACCGGCTGGGACGTCTCCGAGATCGGCTTCGGCGCGTGGGCGATCGGCGGCAGCTGGGGCGAGACCGACGAGGGGGAGTCCCTGGCGGCGATGCACGCCGCGGTCGACGCCGGCGTGACGTTCTTCGACACGGCAGACGTCTACGGGGACGGGCGCTCGGAGCGCCTGATCGCGCGCCTGTTGCAGGAGCGCGACGAGCGGCTCGTGGTCGCGACCAAGTTCGGACGGCGGGCGGAGCTGGATCCGGCCCTCTACACCTACGAGAATCTCCGCGCCTGGCTCGAGCGCTCCCGCGAGAACCTTGGCGTCGAGGCCGTCGACCTCGTGCAGCTGCACTGCCCGCCCCGGGAGACGTACTACCTGCCCGAGGTGCATGAGGCCTGCGACAGGCTCGTGCAGGAGGGCCTCGTTCGGGCCTACGGCGTCAGCGTCGAGAAGGTCGAGGACGCGCTGAAGGCGATCGAGTTCGAAGGGGTCGCCACGATCCAGCTCATCTTCAACATGCTCAGGCAGCGGCCTGCGGAGCTCTTCTTCGACCAGGCGCGGCGCCGCGACGTCGGGGTGATCGTCCGCGTCCCGCTCGCCTCGGGACTGCTGACCGGGAAGTTCGACCGCAACACGACGTTCGCGGCGGACGACCACCGCGAGTTCAACCGCCACGGCGAGGAGTTCGACGTCGGCGAGACCTTCTCCGGGGTCGACTACGAGGTCGGGCTCGACGTGGTGGAGGAGCTCGAGCCGCTCGTGCCGCCAGGTGCGACGCTGGCCCAGCTCGCGCTGCGCTGGGTCCTCACGTTCGACGCGGTTTCGACGGTCATCCCTGGTGCGAAGACGCCGGAGCAGGCACGTGCGAACGCCGCTGCCGCCGACCTGTCCGCGCCTTCGCCCGAGACGATGGAGCGGATCGCAGAGATCTACCGCCGGCAGGTCGCCCCGCTCGTGCACCAGCGCTGGTGACCGTTACCCAGGCGCGAGCTCGTGCGCGCCGTCGACCGAGGCGCAGACGTACGGCGTCGTCTCGCGCCCGGCACGGTCGGCATAGGCGCGCGTGACCGCGTCGGCGAGATGCTCGGTCTCGTCCTCGCGAGCGAGAGCGAGCACCGAGCCGCCGAAGCCGCCGCCGATCATCCGGGCCGCGATCGCACCGTGCTCGTAGGCGAGGTCGACGAGCACGTCGAGCTCCGGGATCGAGACCTCGAGGTCGTCCCGGAGGCTCTCGTGACCCTCGCGGAAGAGCCTTCCGAGCGCCGGGAGGTCGGGTCCGAGCGGATCCTCCAGCGCGGCCACGACCTCGCGCACCCGCTCGTTCTCGGTGACGACGTGGCGAAGCCTGCGCCGGGCGACCTCGTCGACTCCCGCGGCGGCTGCCTTCGCGGCTGCCTCGGCGGCGCTGAGCGACGACGGGCGATCCGTGCCGATCGCCGACAGCGCCCGCTCGAGCTCGAGGCGCCGGTTGCCGTAGCCGCTGGCCTCGAGCGCGTGGCGCACCCCCGAGTCGAAGACGACGAGCGCGATTCCAGGCGGCAGCGGGACGAGCCGGTGCTCTTCGGTCCCGCAGTCGAGCAGCAGCGCGTGCCCCTTGTGCCCAAGCAGCGAGCTCGCCGGGTCCATCAGACCCACCGGAACACCGACCGCGAGGCGCTCGGCCGCCTGCGCGATCCGCGCAAGCTCGATGCGCGGCAGCTCGTACGAGGCGGCGCTCGTGAGCGCCAGGCCGACCGACACGGTCAGCGCCGCCGACGAGGACAGTCCTGCCCCGATCGGGACGGTGGAGACGATCTCGCCGTCCAGCCCGGTGATCGGGGCGCCGTGCTCGCGGAGCAGCCCAACCACCGCGGCGACGTAGCGGCCCCAGCCCTCAGGCGGGATCCGAGGCGCTGCGTGCGCCGGTAGCTCGACGGAATCTCCGAAGACCACCGACCGCAGGCGGATCGTGGCATCCGCCGCGGGAGCCCACGTCACCGTCGTCCCGAGATCCACGGCGACGGGCAGGACGAGCCCGCCCGAGTAGTCGGTGTGCTCGCCGATCAGGTTGACGCGCGCCGGCGCGATGACGGCGCGGCTGGAAGGGTCTGGGCTCATGGTGTTATGGTCGCCGCTCACGGGGTCCCAAGGAGGTGCCGGGTGGACCAGAACAAGTATCTGGAGACGCAGCTCGACGAGTTCGCGTCGCTAGTCGAGGATCTCCCCGAGTCGGAAGTTCCGGCCGGGATGGACCGCAAGAAACTGCTCACAATCATCGGGGCGGGTGGCGCCGCACTTTCGCTCCCCGCACTGCTTGCCGCCTGTGGCGGCGGCGGGGACAAGAGCTCCGGCAGCGGTGCCGGCGACTATCCGGAGACGCCCAAGTGGAAGTGGGTCTTCGTCAACCACGTCACGACGAACCCATTCTTCGTCCCGACGCAGTACGGGATCGACGACATGGGCGCGATCTTCAACACCGAACACCAGTGGACCGGCTCGGAGACCAGCGATGTTGGGCAGATGGTCTCCTCGATGAACACGGCGATTTCCGCGGGTGCCGACGGAATCTGCGTCTGCCTGATCGACGCCAAGGCGTTCAACTCGCCGACCAAGAAGGCGCTCGACGCCGGGATCCCGGTCATCGCCTACAACGCGGACGTGCCGCCCGGCAGCGGGAACGAGCGACTCGCGTACATTGGCCAGGACCTGTTCGTGTCGGGTCAGAAGATGGGCGAGAGGATCGTCGAGCTGATCCCGAGCGGCGACGTCGCCGGCTTCATCGCGACGCCGGGCTCGCTGAACATCCAGCCGCGCATTGACGGCGCGAAGCAGGCGATCAAGGACTCGGGCAAGCCGATCAACTTCACGCAGATCGCGACCGGGGCCGACACGGCCGGCGAGCTATCGAAGATCGACGCCTACTACCAGGGCCACAAGGACCTGAAGGGCATGTTCGCGGTCGACGCGGGAAGCACGCAGGGCGTTGCGCAGGTCATGCAGAAGTACAACCTGCCGTCGAAAGGGATCCACGGAGGCGGGTACGACCTCCTGCCGACGACCCTGAACCTGATCGACAAGGGCTTCCTGGACTTCACGATCGACCAGCAGCCCTATCTCCAGGGGTTCTACCCCGCGGTCCAGCTGTTCCTGTACAAGATCTCAGGCGGGCTGATGGCGCCTTCCGACACGAACACGGGTCTCCTGTTCGTTACGAAGGACAATGTCAAGCCATACCTGACGACGAAGACCCGCTACGAGGGAAGCTCGAGCACCCAGCAATACGTGAAGTCGACCTAACCGCCTGAGGTAGTCGGGGATGGCGGTAGCGGGGTCGGAAGCCGGACGCCGCGAGCGTGCGCGTGGCCTGGGCTGGCGCGCGCTCGAGGCGTTCGCGAACCGGCGCGAGGCCAGCATCCTGGTCGTCGCGATCGGGCTGATCATCTACTTCTCGCTGCGGTCGTCGGCGTTCTACTCGAGCCCGACGATCAAGAACATCGCCGAGTACGTCGCGCCGATCGCGCTGATCACCTGCGGCGAGGTGATGCTCCTGATCTGCGGCGAGATCGACCTGTCTGTTGGGCGGGTCTTCGCGCTCACGCCGATCATCATGTACCTGACGACGGCGCCCGAGCCCGACGGGCTCGGGCTGCCGATCTGGCTGGGGGTGATCTTCGGCCTCCTGGCCGCCGCCGCTGTCGGTCTTACGAACGGGCTGATCACGACCTACCTCGGCGTGCCGTCGTTCATCACCACGCTTGGGATGCTGTTCTTCCTGAACGGGATCAACCTGCGGGCACTGCACGGCTTCCAGGTGGAGGCGCCGGGCGGCCACACGTTCACCGAGATCTTCGGCGGCTATCCGCTCTGGTTCAACTCGGAGTTCTGGTGGGCGCTGATAGCCATCGTGGTCTTACAGATCGTGCTCGTCCGGACGCGATGGGGGGTTCACACGGTCGCGACGGGCGGCAATGCGATCGGCGCGAGAGAGAGCGGCGTCAACGTCCGGTGGATCAAGATCGGCAACTTCATGCTCTGCAGCATGCTCGGCGGTTTCGCGGGAATCCTGGACTCGACCCGGATCACGTCGATCCTGCCGCTCCAGGGCGGCACGGACATCATGTTCCTCGCCGTCGCGGCTGCGGTCATCGGCGGGACGTCGCTGATGGGCGGGTCGGGCACGATCATCGGCGGCTTCCTCGGCGTCTGCGTGCTCGCCATCCTGAACATCGGCTTCACGATCCTCGGCGTCAGCGCGTTCAACTTCGACCTGATCATCGGGATCGCGATCCTGGGTGCGATGATCCTGAACGTGCAGATCCAGCGGCTGAAGAACCTCGGTGTGCTCGGGAGGAGAGGCAGATGAGCGAATCGGGCAACGGCCGAGAGGCCGACGAGGCGATCCGCGTCGAACACATCTCGAAGCGGTTCGGAGCAGTGCGCGCCCTCGAGGACGTCTCGGTGCACCTGCAGCGCGGCGAGGTGCTCGGGCTGATCGGCGACAACGGCGCCGGCAAGTCCACCCTGGTGAAGATCATCAGCGGCTTCCAGAAGCCGGACAACGGCACGATCTTCGTCAACGGCGAGGAGGTGTCGATCCGCTCGGTCGCGCACGCCCGCTCGCTCGGGATCGACACGGTCTACCAGGACCTGGCGCTCGTGCCGGGCATGTCCGTCTACCACAACATGTTCCTCAAGCGGGAGCTGCTCGGGAAGCTCGGCGGCATCGAGCTGCCGCTGCTGAACAACGGCGAGATGCGAAAGCGGGCCCGCAAGTACCTCGACGAGATGGGCGTCCGGATCCCGGACGTCGACGCGGAGGTGGCCCAGCTCTCGGGAGGCCAGCGCCAGTCGATCGCGGTCGCGCGGTCGGTCTACTCGGATGCGAAGATCATCCTGCTGGACGAGCCGCTGGCGGCGATGGGCGTGAAGGAAGGAACGCTCATCCTCGACCTGATCCGGAAGCTCCGTGACCGGGGCGAAGTCTCGATGATCCTGATCCTGCACAACTACGCGCAAGTGTTCGAGGCCTGCGACCGCGTGAACCTGCTCCAGCACGGCGAGATCACGCTCGACAAGTCGACGAACGAGACCTCGGTGGAAGAGCTGACCGAGCTCGTCGTGCGCGAGTACCGGCAGGCCGCCACCGGTTGACCCGCCCGCGAGGGGGTGAAGCATCCGCGTTCTCGTCACGGGCGCGAAAGGCAAGGTCGGCTCCGCCGCCGTCTTTGCCCTGCTCGCAGCCGGCCACGACGTCCGCGCCTCCGACCTTGCGCGCGGCGTGTTCGAGCGCACGCTTCCCGGCGAGCCGGGCGAGTACGTCCAGGCCGACCTGACCGACGCTGGCGACGCGTTCGCGATCGTCCGCGGCGTCGACGCCGTCGTCCACGCGGGCGCGATCCCGGACCCGACCAAGAACCCGCCCCACGTCGTCTTCGGGAACAACCTGATGGCGACCTTCAACGTCCTCGAGGCGGCCGTCCGC
>DATLPH010000036.1:0-7090 GCA_035535855.1 Gaiellaceae bacterium | reverse complement strand
ACTTGTACCGCCCCACGTGCCGCCGACGCCGCGCGAGCTCGAAGTACGTCAGTGCGCCGAAGACCGGCATCACGAGCACCTGGACGAGTGCATAGAAGGGAAAGACGACCATCCACGGTGAGGCGACTTGCAGGTTCGCCGCGGCCGATGTCGCCCGAGCAGGCGACCTGCTACGACACGGTGATGGTGACGTCCGGCGAGTAGGCGGAGGTGCGGCCGGGTCGACGCGTTGGCTTGGCAGAGGCAGTACGCAGCATTAATGAAGGAGCAGAGGTGCTCGCCCAGGTCCGCCGGAACGGCCGGCTCTGACGTCTACCTTGGCTAAGCGTCGAGGCCAGCCGGCATGTCCTGCTCGGGAATCGGGATCTTTGGTACGAGGAGGTCTTGAATGCTTTTTTCAGACGGCCAGCCAGCGCAACGCCTCCAGGAACGCAACCCTTAGAACTAAGCCGGGCGGTCGCTCTCCCCTCTTCCGCCGTGGGAACGCTTGCCGCCAGTCCCCGCGGTGGGAGTTCTCCGGCCGCCCGGCCTTATTACTACTGATCCCGCTCCAGCCCCTTACTTGCGCCGCCGCCGGAGCTCGACGTCGCGAACAGCCGTCACGGCCGCGTCCGCGAGGGTTGGCGGCCCAACTCCCTCACCGCAAGACACGGGCGCGGCCGCTCTTGATTCGCTAGCCGCGACGGACCGGTTCATTAGGCGACGCGCAGCGCCTCGCGCTGACCGCGGGTTCAGCGATCTAGCAAGACCTGTTCGGAAGCCGGGTTCCGGGTTTCGCTAGCCCCTGTAGTGGCATGACCTTCATGTGAGCAGCGAAACCAAATACCTCCAGCAACTGTTCGCCGCCTGCCACCGGGTGCTCCCACACGTTGAGGAACGCGAGGACGAACTTGCCGCGACGATTCGCGAGACCTGCCGAACGGTCGAGGCGCGGTTGCGCGCACTCGGCGTCGATCTCGCGCGCACTTAGGATCCGCCCCCTTTTGGGTACTGCCAGGCGATGGACGATCTGGCTGACCTCACCAAGGCCCGAAGCATGCTGATGATCTTGCTAGCTGCCTGTCAGCAGACTCTGCTCGCGCTTGACGCGGCGGCGGAACGTGCTCGACACGGATTTGACGCGCGACCTGGCGGCGATGATCACCCGCACGGAGGACGAGCTCGCCGCGCTGACTGGGAAGATCGAGGCTCTGCGTTGACTGACCCCAAAGGAGAATGCGCCGCCCGACTCTTCCGACACCGCAGGGGCGGCGCTAGTGGCTAGCCGTTACGCTCGCGGCGTGGAGGACGTCGTTCGCGTCACAACCGTTCCCGGCGAGCCCGAGGCTGAGTCCCTCTGCCAGCTCCTGCGCCAGAACGGGATCAAGTGTGCGTTCAGGCCGACGGCCGAGCAGGATTCCGCCTTCGAGAACTTCGGCCCAGGCGGAATGCTCGAGATCGTCGTCGCGCCCGCGGATCTCGATGTGGCACGCCAGCTCCTGAACGAGGAGTGACCATCCGCCGCCGCGCCTAGCCTGGAGGCGGCGTGGCGCAGCCGCGACAGCACATGGAGCACCACGGCACCTTCGGCTCGGACGCCTTTGGGCTCCGCGCCGAGCACGCTGCGCGGTTCTTCGGGACGCCCCAGTACATCCTCGGCCAGACGATCGTCGTCATCGTCTGGATCACGCTCAACGCGATCGGGATCGCGCTGCAATGGGACCCCTATCCCTTCATCCTGCTCAACCTCGCGTTCTCGACCCAGGCGGCATACGCGGCGCCGCTCATCCTGCTCGCGCAGACGCGCCAGGCCGAGCGCGACAAGCTGGCGCTCGACAAGGCCGAGCGGCGCCACGATGAGACGGAGAAGCAGGCCGCGCACCGCGTCGCCGAGCTCAGGGCCGAGACCAACAAGCTCGAGCGCCTGCTCGAGTCGAACACGCAGCTCACGCAGCAGGACAAGGATCTGACCGAGCAGGTCGCCGCGCTCACGCGCGAGATCCACGCCCACCTCACAGCGAAGGGTTGAGCGCGCCCTCCAGCTCGAGCAACGTGCGCTTGCGGTCGAGTCCGCCGGCGTAACCGACCAGCGAACCGGTCGAGCCGACCACCCGGTGGCACGGGAGCACGATCGGCACCGGGTTGCGGTTCATGACAGTGCCGACCGCGCGGGCGGCGCGGGGCCGGCCGGCCCGGGCGGCGAGCGTGCCGTAGGTCGTCACTTCGCCGTACGGGACGCGGGCGAGCTCGTCGAGGACGGCACGGCCGAACTCGCGCGCGGGGCGGAGGTCGACCGCCAGGTCGAACTCGCGCCGCTTCCCGGCGAAGTACTCGTCGAGCTGGCGTCGTGCCTCGTCGGTCGGGCGGGGCGAGCGCAGCACGCGCGGTCCGAAGGCGCGAGCGAGCCGCTCCGCCTCCACATCCGGGTCGGGGTCGAAATGGATCTCGCAGACGCCGTGATCGGTGACTGCGACGAACAGCCTCCCGACCGGGGTGTCGTGCAGCTCGTAGGCGACGTCGAGCAGCCCCTCGGCAGCGGCGGCGTCGCGGAAGCGACGGTCGAGCTCTGCGGAAACGTTCATGACAGCTCCTTTCGGCGCAAGCGGCGAACTCCGGATGACGCGGCCTGGCGCGCCGCCTCGGGCGACGAGCCGAGCGCGCTGCCGATGTCCTCGTAGCTGAGGTCGTAGCCGTAGCGGAGGAAGACGGCGGCTCGCTCCTTCTCGGGCAGGCCCGCAGTGAGGCGACGCAGCTCCTCGTAGGGGAGGGGCTCGTCGACGGACTCGAGGTCGGGAACCTCGGCCGAGGTAACGCGGCCGCGGCGCAAGGTGTCGATCGCGACGTTCTTGGCGATCTGGAGCGCCCACGCGCGTAGGTGGCGCCCGTGCTTCAGCGTCGGATATGCGCGGAGCGCCCGCAGGAAGGTCTCCTGGAAGGCGTCGTCGGCGGCGTCCCGGCCGAGCATGCCCCTCAGCTGCGCGAGCACGGTCGCCTGCTGCTCCTCATAGAAACGCTCGAACGGGGGGACTCTCACTGCCTCCATCATCACTTCAAACGCAAAGGCCCGCCCGCATGTGAGGTGGCGGTGCGATGCTTCGGCCGATGGCCGCTCCCGGGAGACGCCAGGGCCTGGCGATGCGGCGCGCCGTAGTGGCTCTCGTTGCCGCGGTCGCGACGCTGGCCGCGACGCTGTTGGTGGGCGCGCCCTGGCCGGTTGCCGTCACGGGCGCGTGGGGCGTCGCCGCGCTCGTGATCACCGGCTGGGTGTGGCTGCGGGTCGGCCGCCTGACCCCGGCGCAAACGAGGGAGGAGGCTCGGGCCGAGGACTTCTCGCGCCCGACCGGCGACGTCGTGGTGCTCGCCGCGAGCGTCGCCAGCCTGATCTCGGTCGGCTACACGTTGCTCGAGGCCGGCAACCGCCACGGCTCGACGAAGGCGCTCCTGCTCCTGCTGGCGGGCGCCGTCGTCGCGCTCTCCTGGCTCACCGTGCACACCCTCTTCATGCTGCGGTACGGCGATCTCTACTACGGCGACCCGATCGGCGGGATCGACTTCAACGACGACGAGGCGCCCGACTACCGCGACTTCGCCTACGTCGCCTTGACGATCGGGATGACCTTCCAGGTCTCGGACACGAACTTCACCTCGAAGGCCATGCGCCGCACTGCGATCCGCCACGCGCTCCTCTCGTTCCTGTTCGTCGCGGTGATCGGTGCGCTGGCGATCAACTCGGTCGCCTCACTGCTGCACTAGGTTCCTCGCCCGCGTGGGTTCCAGGGGTTGCCAAGTGGGTGATCGTGGTTTAAAGTGGGGCGCAGTGGATCATGCTGCTAGGTGAGTTTGAGCACACGATCGATGACAAGAACCGTCTCACGCTACCGGCCAAGTTTCGCCAAGCGCTTTCCGGCGGTCTCGTCATCACGCGCGGTATGGACGGGTGTCTCTACTGCTATCCCCAGGCGGGCTGGGAGCGGCTCGTGGAGGGCCGACTGGCCGGGCTCGACCCGCTCAGCAAGGAGGGGCGGATGATGCACCGGCACTTCTTCGCCGGCGCGTCGGAGGCCGAGCCCGACAAGCAGGGCCGCGTCCCGGTGCCGGGGACGCTGGCCAAGGAGGCCGGCATCAAGCGTGAGGTCGTCGTCGCCGGAGTCGGCGATCGCCTGGAAATCTGGGACCGCGCCGCCTGGCGCGCACACGTCAAGGAGTTCGAAGGGAGTGCGGAGGATGTTGCCGAACGTCTCGCGTCCCAACGCAACTGACCACGTCCCGGTCCTCGCCGACGAGGTACGGGAAGCGCTCGCCGTGCAGCCGGGCGAGACAGTCGTCGACGCCACCTTCGGCGCGGGCGGCCACTCGGAGCTGCTCGCCGGCGACCTGCGCGGCAGCGGCAAGCTGATCGCGATCGACCGCGACCCGTCGGTGCGGCCGTACTTCGACTCGGTGCGCAAGCGCGCGGGTGCGCAGGGCCGCTTCCTGCGCGGCGAGTTCTCCGACGTGCTCGAGCAGCTCTCGGGCAACGGCGTCCGCGCCGACGCGATCCTGTTCGACCTCGGGGTCTCGTCGATGCAGATCGACCGGCCGGAGCGCGGGTTCTCGTACGCGACCGACGCGCCGCTCGACATGCGCATGGATCCCGGCGCCGAGACGACAGCGGCGGCTCTCGTCAACGAGGCCGGCGAGCGCGAGCTGACACAGATCTTCAAGGAGTACGGCGAGGAGCGTTACGCGCGGCAGATCGCGCGATCGATCATTCGCCGCCGCCGCGAGCAGCCGTTCGAGCGCACGGGCGAGCTCGTGGAGACGATCAAGGCCGCGATCCCGGCTCCCGCGCGCTTCGGCGACGGGCACCCGGCGAAACGCGTCTTCCAGGCTCTGCGCATCGCCGTCAACGACGAGCTCCGCTCGCTCGAAGCCGCGCTGCCGGCCGCGCTCGAGATGCTGCGCCCCGGCGGCCGGCTCGCGGTGATCAGCTTCCACTCGCTCGAGGACCGGATCGTCAAGCGGTTCCTGCGCTCGCGCGAGAAGGGCTGCACGTGCCCGCCCGACTTCCCCGTCTGCGTCTGCGGCCACGAGCCCGAGCTGCGCGCTCTCTAGCGCCGGCCGATCAAGCCCTCACCGCAGGAGCTCGCCGCGAACCCGCGCGCGTCCTCGGCCCGGCTGCGCGCGGCCGTCAAGACCGGAGGCGACGAGTAGCGATGGCTTCCTGGAGCGACGCCGCACCCGCGCTTCCCTCCCCGCGTCCGCGCTCGCGGCCACGACCAAAGCCTGCGCCGAAGCACCGTCCGCGGGCCCGCCGCGGCGTGGCCGGCGGCGTGGTCTGGATCGCGGTGGTCGCCGTTCTGCTCGCAGGCGTGGTTGCGCTCAACGTCGCCGTCCTGCGCCTGAACGTCCAGCTCGACAAGCTCGACACCCAGCGCGCGCAGCTGCGCGCGGAGAAGCAGGCGCTCGCCTCGCAGCTCTCGATGTCCGCTGCCGCGCCGCGCATCCAGCTGCAGAGCCGTAAGCGCTTCGGGCTCGTGCCCGCCAACCCAGCCGAGACGACATACGTGCGGCTGGGGCCGCGGGCCCGGTGAGCGCTCGCGTCGCAAACCGGCGCATCCGGCTCCTACTCGCGGTCTTCGTTCTCGCCTTCGGCGTCACTTTCGTAAGGGCGGCGTGGCTCCAGGGCGTACGCGCTGCCTCCTTCGGGCGCCTCGCGTCGAGCCAGCACAGCGAGGACGTCGTGGTTCCGGCCGCGCGTGGGACGATCTACGACCGCGGCGGCGTGCAACTCGCAATCGGCGAGCAGGCGCAGACCGTGTACGCCGACCCGCGGCGCGTGACCGATCCGCAGCGCGAGGCCGCGATCGTCGGCCGGCTGCTGCGCCTCGACCCGAACGAGGTCTACCGCCTGCTCACCGATCGCACGCGCGGGTTCGTCTACGTCGCGCGGAAGGCCGACCCGGCGAAGGCCGCAAAGCTTGCGCGCAAGGGGCTGCCGGGCATCGGCTTCTATCCTGAGGAGCGGCGCTTTTACCCGCAGTTCAACCTCGCCTCGCAGGTGCTTGGCTACGCAGGAGTCGACAACCGTGGCCTTGCGGGCCTCGAGCTCTCGCTCGATCGAGAGCTCGCCGGTCAGAGCGGTCGCGAGCGGATCGTCAAGGACGCATCCGGCCAGGCGATCGACACCGTCGTCTCACGCGTGGCCCGCGATGGCGAAGACGTCTACCTGACCCTCGACCACACGATCCAGTCGAACGCGCAGGCCGTGCTGCGCGACACGGTGCGGCAATGGCACGCCAAGAGCGCCACGGCGATCGTGCTCGACCCCGCGACCGGCGCAGTACGTGCGATGGCGATCGCGCCCGGGTTCGATGCGAACAGCTACCCCGACGTCTGGCGCGTGCTGCAGCGCAACCGAGCCGTCACCGACACCTTCGAGCCCGGGTCGACGTTCAAGCTCGTCACCGTGGCGGGCGTGCTCTCGGAGCGGCTCGTGTCGCCCACGACGCGGTTCACGCTGCCGTACGAGATCCAGGTCTCCGACCGGCGCATCCACGACGCCGAGCCTCGCGGCACCGAGACGATGAGCGTCTCGGAGATCCTGTCGCGCTCTTCCAATGTCGGCGCGATCACGCTGGCGGAGCGGCTCGGGCGGCATCGGCTCGTGCAGTGGATCTCGCGCTTCGGCTTCGGGCGCAAGACGGGGATCGACTTCCCGGGCGAGAGCCAGGGAATCATGCTCCCTGAGCAGCACTGGTCGGGGTCGTCGATCGGGAACATTCCGATCGGCCAGGGCATCGCCGTCACGCCGATCCAGATGGCGTCCGCGTACGCCGCGATCGCGAACCGTGGCGTGTGGGTCCGGCCGCACCTGATCGACCACGTGGGTGACGGAGCCAGCGTGCGCACCGCGCGCCGGCGCATCGTCTCGCGCGCGGTTGCCACGCAGCTGATGGCGATGCTGAAGAACGTGGTCGCCGAAGGCACGGGAACGCTTGCGGTCGTGCCCGGGTACCAGGTGGCGGGGAAGACCGGCACCGCGGCGAAGCCCGACGAGCACGGCGGCTACTCGGATTCGCGCTACGTGGCCTCGTTCGTCGGCGCCGTGCCGGCGTCGCGGCCGCGGCTC
>DATLPH010000035.1:0-13804 GCA_035535855.1 Gaiellaceae bacterium | reverse complement strand
GTGACGCCGATCCCGAGCCCGCAGAACGAGACCGCCCCGAGCAGCAGCGCGAGCGCGAGCGAGAGAGGCTTGTCGGGCGCGCCGATCCCGAACAGGATCCGCCCGAGCAGGATCAGCCCGATCACCTCGACCGCGAACGCGATCAGGAAGGCCGACAGTACCGCCGCGACGTAGGCGGCGGCAGGCAGTGGGGTGGCTCGCAGGCGCTTCAGGATCCCGGCCTCGCGCCTGATCACGAGCACGATCGCCAGGCCGGCGAACGCGATCGAGATTGCGCCGTAGCCGATCATCCCGGCCTCCAGGAAGCGCGACCCCTTCACGCCGTCCACCGTGTCGTGTCCGTAGGTCGAGCCGAGCAGGACGAAGAAGATCATCGGCAGCAGGAAGGTGAAGAAGGCGAGCTCGCGGCTGCGCACGTAGAGCAGCAGCTCACCGCGCAGCTCGTGGGCAAAGAGCCTCACTCGGGTCGCTCCTCGGTCAGGCTCAGGTAGACCTCCTCGAGGCTCGGGCGGCGCACCTCGAGCCCGTCGAGCTCAGTATTCGCGGCCAGCGCTCGGGCGGTCAGCTCGTGCAGTGCACGCGTCGGCTCGTCGGTCTCGAGCACGACCTCGCGGCCGTTCTCGCGGTAGCGGATCTCGGTCGCGCGCACGGCGCCCGTTAGCTCCGCAGGGGTTCCGGAGGCGACGATCTGCCCGTGCGCGAGCACGGCGACGCGGTCGGCGAGCTGCTCGGCCTCGTCGAGGTAGTGGGTCGTCAGCAGGATCGTCTTGCCGAGCCCGCGCAGGCCGCGGATCGTCTCCCAGGCCTGGCGCCGCGCGCGCGGGTCGAAGCCGGTCGTCGGCTCGTCGAGAAAGATCAGCTCCGGGTCGCCGATCAACGCGAGTGCGAGGTCGAGGCGCCGCCGCTGGCCGCCCGAGAGACGCCGCACGCGCTCATCGCGCTTCTCCTGCAGGCCGACGAGCGCTATCACCTCGTCGACCGGGCGGCTCTCGCGGTAGTAGCCCGCGAACAGCTTCAGCATCTCGGCGGCGCTGAGGGTCTCGTACATCGCGGAGGACTGCAGCACGACGCCGATGCGCTCGCGCCAGTCGCCGCGCGCGGCCGCGGGATCGGTGCCGAGCACCTCGACCTCACCCGCGTCGCGCTTGCGGTAGCCCTCGAGGATCTCGACGGTGGTCGTCTTGCCCGCGCCGTTCGGGCCGAGGAGGCCGAAGACCTCGCCGCGCTCGACCTCGAAGTCGATCCCGCGCACCGCTTCGAGCCCGCCGTAGGACTTGCGCAGGCCGCGAACCGCGATCGCGCTCACGTCAGCTCGATCGCGAGCATCCCGCCAGGCGGGAAGGGCGGCTCTTCGCCGCCCGTCAGCTCGGCTGCGATGCGAGAGCAATCCGGCTGGTGGCCGACGACGACGACCGTCTCGCCTCGCTCCTGCGCCGCCGCGCGTACGCCTGCGGCCGTGGCTCCGGGCGCAAGCCGTTCGTCCGGCTCGGCCTCGAGCCCCGCGGGGCGAGCGAGCTCCTGGGCGGTCTCTCGCGCGCGGAGCAGCGGGCTCGTCAGGACCGCGTCGGGGCGGATGCCCTCGCTGTCGAGGCGCTGCCCGAGCGCGCGGGCGGTCTCGCGGCCCTCCGCGGTGAGCGGCCGCAGCTCGTCCGGCTCTCCGGCGGCAGCCTCGGCATGGCGCACGATGACCAGCTGCACGGGCCGGAGCATAGTCTCCGCCTGTGCGCTCCTACCGCTATGTCGTCGCGGACGTCTTCACCGATACGCCGCTCGCCGGAAATCAGCTCGCGGTTTTCACCGACGCACGGGGCCTGGACGACGAGACCATGCAGCGGCTCGCGCGGGAGATGAATTTCAGCGAGTCGGTGTTCGTGTTTCCCTCGGAGTCGGACGGCGACGCGCTCATGCGGATCTTCACGCCGACGGCCGAGGTCCCGTTTGCCGGCCACCCGACGCTCGGCACCGCGTTCGTGCTCGCGGGGCCGATGCAGCTGCAGGTGATCCGGCTCGAGACCAGGTCGGGAACCGTCCCGGTGGCACTGGAGCGCGATGAGGACCGGATCGTCTTCGGGCGGATGGAGCAGCCGCTGCCGACCTGGCAGTCCTACGAGGGCGCGGCGGAGTTGCTCGCCGGTCTGGGCCTCGAGCGCTCGGAGCTTCCGGTCGAGCTCTACGACAACGGCATGCACCACGTCTACGTGGGTCTCGCCTCGGAGCACGAGGTCGCTGCGCTGAGGCCCGATCTCTCCGCGCTCGCAGACGCGCCCGCGGTGCTCGGGATCAACTGCTTCGCCGGCTCGGGCACGCGCTGGAAGACGCGGATGTTCAGCCCGAGCGGCGGGTTCATGGAGGATCCGGCCACCGGCTCGGCGGCCGGGCCGCTGGCGGTGCACCTCGCGCGCCACGGGCGGATCGGATTCGGGGAGGAGATCGAGATCTCGCAAGGCGCCGAGGTCGGCCGGCCTTCGACGCTCTATGCGCGCGCCGACGGGTCGGCCGAGCAACTCGAGCGGGTCGAGGTCGGCGGCAGCGCCGTGATCGTCGCGCGCGGCGAGTTCAGGCTTCGCTGAGCTCCAGGGCCTCGATCTCGGGGAGCTCGGCAGCGAGGGCTCGCCAGAAGCGGCCGCCGTCCGTCGAGAGGTAGAGGCGGTTGCGGGCCGCGTAGACGACGACGTCGGGGTTGTCGTCCGCGATCGCCACCGCCTTGCCCGGCGGGAGGCCGCCGCCGGTCTCTCTCCAGGTCAAGCCCGCGTCGTTCGAGACCACGAGCGGCGGGCGGCGGTCGACGACCGCCATCACCGTCGAGCCCGACGCCGCGGCGGCGAGCACGCGCGGCAGCGAGACCGACACCGTGTCCGGCTCGACCTCCACGTCGACGAGCCCGAGCACCTCGTCCGTGTCGAGGTCGACTGCGACCACGCCGTCCACGGTTCGCACATAGGCCGTCAGCGCAACCGCCTGCCCAGCAGGCCCGCCACCAGCGCGCCTGCCCGTCGCGCCGAAGCGACCGGGGCGTGCCCGCTCGAGCGGGAGACGAGGTACGCGGCCATGAAGGCGTCGCCGGCGCCCGTGGGGTCGAGCTCGCCGCCCACGGGCCGGACGGCGATCCGCTCGAGCTTGCCGTCCGCGAGCACGAGCGACCCATGCGAGCCGAGCGTGACCACCACCTCCGGGACGCCCAGCGAGCGCAGCGCGTTCTCATCCGGCTCGCCGACGAGCACCTGCGCTTCCTCCTCCGCGAGCTTGAGCACCGAGACGTGCCTCAGCACGGCGGGGTCAGGCTCGCCCTCGAGCAGCAGCGGGCCCGTTCGCTCCGGACGCACCAGGCCCTGGCCGTCGAAGGACACGCGCCGGTCGCGGGCGAGCGCGGCCAGCGTCTCGGCCGGGAAGTCGGAGCGCGCGAGCGAGCCGACGTGCACCCACTCCGCCCGCTCGAGCCCGTGGAGGTCGGCGACGGTCCACGGCGACCCGACCGCGTCGACCGTCATCTCGCGCCGGTCGCCCTCGTAACGGAACGAGAACGCGGCCGTGGTCTCGCCCGCGCGCCACAGCACCGGTACGCCGAGCGCCACGAGCGGCGGCACGAGCAGGCGTCTGTCCTCCTCAGCGCACTTGGCCGCGATCAGCGCGGGCCGTCCGAGCACGCGCAGAGCGCGGGCCGCGTGGAACGGGGCGCCGCCGACTCGCGGCGAACCGCCGTCAACGAGGTCGCGCGAGAGGTTCCCGACGACTGCGAGCGGCCGCACGGAGCGAATCTATCCAGGCTGCGAGCAGGGTCAGCCCGAAGGCGACGGCGAAGCTCGGCAGCGAGGCCGTCAGCCGGGGGTGTCCCGGCCCGAGGTGCTCGACGATCCCCGTCCACCAGCTCGGGCCTACGGGGGAGAGCCACTGGTAGAGCGCGAAGCCGATCACCCAGGCCGCGAGGCGCTCCCAGCGCACCGCCGGCCCCTCGAAGATGTCGGCCCGCGAGTAGTGGGCGCCGCGGACGAGCCAGTCCGCGAGCAGCACGCCGAAGAGGGGCACGAAGACCGAGCCGAGCAGGAACAGGAAGGTCAGGTAGTTGCCGAGGTCGATCGCGATCGCGCCCGCGGTCGCCGTCGCCGCGACGATTGCGATCAGCATGCGCTGCGAGGCGCGGGGAAGCAGGTTCTGCAGCGAGACCGCGGTCGAGTAGATGTCGGCGAAGGCCTCGTCGCTCTCGTCGACGGTCAGCATCAGGAGAGCCACCACTGCGAGGGCGCTCCCGCTCGCGACGGCGCTAGGGATCTGCGCGGGGTCGCTCAGGTCGCGCGCCAGGACGAGCACCGACCCGAGCGCGAAGCACCACAGTGTCGGCACGAAGTAGCCGACACCGGCGCCGAGGAAGGCGCCGCGCCGGTTGCGCGCGAAGCGTGTGTAGTCGGCCGCGAGCGGGGTCCACGAGATGATGCTCGCGACGACGAGGTCGATCCCCTGGCCGAGGGTGAGCCCGCCCGTCCCGCCGGTGTCCCAGAGCGTGTGCAGGTTCGCCTTGTCGAGCGCCCACCAGGTCAGGTAGACGATCGAGGCCGCGACCGCCCAGATCGCGAACTTGCGGACGTAGCGCCGCACGAACCCGATCGGGCCGAGCAGGCCGAGCGCCAGCGAGATCGCACCGAAGACGAGCGCCCAGAGCCAGCGCTCGCGGAAGCCGAACACCCGCTCCGAGAGCGCGGCGGCAGCGGTCGAGATGATGATCAGCTCGAAGGTCGACCAGCCGAGGTTCTGGGCGACGTTCAGCACGGTCGGCGCGTAGGAGCCGCGTTGCCCGAGCGGCGCGCGCAGCACCACCATCCCCGGCACGCGCGCGTCGGCCCCGATCGCGGCGGCGAGGCCGAGGAGCACGTTCCCCGCAAGGGCGCCGACGAAGATCGCCAGCAGGGCCTGCTTGAACGAGAGCATGGGCACGAGGCCTGCGGCCGCGACGATCACCAGCAGGCTGACCGAGAGGTTCCCCCAGAGCAGCGTCAGGTCGAACAGGCCGAGCACCCGCAGGCGCTCCGGGACCGGCTCGATCCCCCAGCTCGGCGTCTGCTCGTCCATTCGCTCCCTTCGCTGGTCCTAGCCAGATCAGGTTCGACGGGTCTGATCTCAGCCGCGTTGCAGGCGGCACCCCGGGACAGGCACTGTATCCGGCGATGGAAGAACGCCGCAGACGGGGTCGATTGACGCCTTTGAGCGGCGAGTTGAAGGCGATGGTGGAGTGGCAGCCGCCCGATCCGACCAAGCAGGAGAAGCCGAGGCGCCCCCGTCGTGAGCGGCGCGCGCCCACCACGCGCCGCGCCGTGATCCTCCGCGGGCTCGCGCGGCTGGCGCTGCTGCTCGCGGGCACTGCCGGCACGGTCGTGCTGATTGCCTGGCTGGTGGCGAGCCATTCAGGCCGGCCCTTCGGTGATGTGCTGCCGACGGCCTTCTACTTCGCCGGTGCCGCTGTCGGCGCGCTCGCCGTACTGGGCGGGACGGGCGTCGGCCGCTCCTACCGCTACACCGCCGGGTATGGGCCGCACCCGGGCGTGCCGCGGCAGACCGCGGTTAACACCTCGTTCTTCTTCGGCCTGCTCGCTGCGTTCCTGTTCGGCCTCGGGCTGGCGCTCGACTACCTGCCGTAGCTAGCTCTGCTTCACTGGCGCGGTCAACGCGGCGACGGCTCCGAGGCCGACGAAGACCGAGCCGGAGACGTAGCGCTGCACGGCCGGGAAGCGGCGGCTTCGGCGCAGGCGGTCTCCGAGGGTGCCCGCGACGAGCGCCCAGACGCCGTCGCTGAAGAAGCCGAGCGCCGCGAAGAGCAGGCCGAGCGCGAGGATCTGCACCCAGGCCGCGCCGTGGCGGGGCTCGACGAACTGCGGCAGGAAGGCCAGGAAGAAGAGCGCGGTCTTCGGGTTGAGCACGTTCACGACGATGCCCTGGCGGTAGAGGCGCCCGAGATCGCGCGTCCGGCCGAGCTTCGGCTTCTCCCCGGGGTCGAGGCCCGCGAGGCGGCGGATCCCGACCACGATCAGGTACGCGGCTCCGAGGTACTTGACCACGTCGAAGGCGAGCGCGGAGGAGGCGAGCAGCGCGGAGAGGCCGACCGTGGCAGCGGCGATGTGGACGAGCGTGCCGGTCGTGATCCCGGCGACCGACGCGATCCCTGCGCGGCGGCCGTGCGAGACGCTCTGCGTGACGATGTAGAGCACCGAGGGCCCGGGCACGACGAGCAGCAGCAGCGCCGCGCCCACGAACAGCGCCAAGCGGGACGGGTCGAGCACGCTCGCGACGATACCGTTCGGCCATGGCCGGGACGATCGTGGCGATGGGCGGGCTCTCGTGGGACGACGCCGAGCGCCGCCGGCTCGAGGACTACTTCCTCGGCTTCGCGCAGCGTGAACGGCCCCGCGTGCTGTTCGTGCCCACCGCTGCCGCCGACGCCGCCGAGCCGACGTTGAACATCGTCTCGCAGCTCGGCGACCGCGCCCAGGTCTCGCATCTGCCGTTCTTCCCGTGGCCGCCGCCGGACGTGCGCGAGCTCGTGCTCGACCATGACGTGATCTTCGTCTCCGGTGGGAACACCGCGAACGCCCTCGCGATCTGGCGGGTGCACGGCTTCGACGAGATCCTGCGCGAGGCCTGGGAAGCCGGCGTCGTGC
Organism: Gaiellaceae bacterium; assembly: GCA_035535855.1. Classification (GTDB taxonomy): domain Bacteria; phylum Actinomycetota; class Thermoleophilia; order Gaiellales; family Gaiellaceae; genus AC-32. The sequence goes on along the minus strand of DATLPH010000035.1, from coordinate 7,160 downwards.
TGACGGGCTGGAGCGCAGGGATGATCTGCTGGTTCGACGCTGGCGTCACTGACTCGTTCGGGCCGCAGCTGGAGGGGATGCGGGACGGGCTCGGTTTCCTGCCGGGGAGCGCGTGCCCGCACTACGACGGCGAGGCCGAGCGGCGGCCGGTGTACACGAGGCTCGTGCGCGAGGGCTTCCCCCCGGGCCTCGCGGCCGACGACTGCGTCGCGCTGCGCTTCGACGGCACCGAGCTGGCAGAGGTCGTCAGCGCCCGTGAGGGCGCCGGGGCCTACCGCGTCTCGCCCCAAGGAGAAGAGCCGATCGAGGCGCGTCCGCTGTTCAGCGGGCCTTGAACCGCGCCGCCTCCTCGGAGCCGCCCGTCGCATCCCCGGCGCTGTAGGAGTGCGCGCCGGCGCCGGCGAGCCGGCCGGCGTCGACGATCAGGTACTCCTCCCGGATCGGGCGCCCGACGAACCAGCACACGAGAATCTCGCGGACCCCGGCCGCGTAGCGGGCCTGGGCAGACAGGCTCGAGCCGGAGATGTGAGGCGTCATCCCGTGGTGGGGCATCGTTCGCCACGGGTGATCGGCGGGCGCCGGCTGGGGGAACCACACGTCACCGGCGTACGCGGCGAGGTGCCCGGACTCGCAGGCGGCCGCAACCGCGTCGCGATCGCAGATCTTGCCGCGAGCCGTGTTGACGAGATAGGCGCCGCGCTTCATCCGGCCGATCAGTTCGGCATCGAACAGATGCTCGGTCTCCGGGTGGAGCGGCGCGTTGATCGTGACCACGTCGCACACTTCCACGAGCGACTCGACAGTCGGGTGGTAGGTGACGCCCAGCTCGGCCTCGGCCTCGGCCGGCAGGCGGTGCCGGTCGGTGTAGTGCAGCCCAACCTCGAACGGCTTCAGCCGGCGCATCACCGCCGAGCCGATCCGGCCAGCTCCGACGGTTCCCACCTGCATGCCCTCGAGGTCGTACGAGCGCGAGACGCAATCGGCGATGTTCCAGCCTCCGTCCACGACCCACTGGTAGGACGGGATGTAGTTGCGCACGAGGGCCAGGATCGCCATCACCACGTGCTCGGAGACGCTGATGCTGTTGCAATAGGTCACCTCGGCGACGGTGATGCCGCCGTCAATCGCGGCCTGGAGATCGACGTGGTCCGAGCCGATCCCGGCGGTGACGGCCAGTTTGAGGCCGGGTGCGTTGGCGATCCGCTCAGCGGTCAGGTACGCGGGCCAGAACGGCTGAGAGATCACGATCTCCGCGCCGGGGAGCTCGCGTTCGAAGACCGAGTCGGGCCCGTCCTTGTCGGCGGTGACGATCAGTTCGTGTCCGCGGCTCTCGAGGAAGCTCCGTAGCCCCAGCTCGCCCGACACACTCCCGAGCAGCTCGCCCGGGGTGAAGTCGATCTCTTCGGGGGTCGGACTGGTCTGGCCGTCGTAGTAGCCCTCGATCTTCGGGATTCCGTCCCGCGCGTACTCCGGCGGATACCCGCTCACCGGATCGTCGTAAAGCACGCAGAGGATGTTCGCCATGGGGTTCTATCCCTCCCTCACGGTTGGCTTTCTGACGTCGAGGTGGAGCACGTCGGGGCGGTGGTAATGCCCGACCGGATCGAAGCGCTGACGTTCCTCGTCCAGGCGCGCGGGGTCGAGCTCGGCGTAGAGCACGCCCTCTTCGTCCAGGAGCGGGCCCGCGAGGTACGAGCCGTCGGGGCCGAGGATGGCCGAGCCGCCGCGCCCGATCACGTCCACGCCTTCGAGCAGCCGGCTGAGCGGAAAGTCGTCCGGGTAGCTCGCGGCCCGCTGGAAGTGGGAGGGCGAGATCACGAACGCGCGCGCCTCGCGGGCGATGTGCACGAGCGTTGCCTGCCAGGCCTCGGAGTCGTCGGCGGTGGAGGCGACGTAGAGCTCGACCCCCGACTCGTAGAGCGCGAAGCGGGCGAGCGGCATGTAGTTCTCCCAGCAGATCAAGCCGCCGAGCCGGCCGTACGGCGTCTCGACCGCCTCGAGCCCGCCGCCGTCACCTGGGCCCCAGACGAGGCGCTCGTGGTTCGTAGGCACGAGCTTCCGGTGCTTGAGCGCGAGCTCGCCGTCGGGGCCGTGGAAGAGCAGCGTGTTGTAGAGCGTGCCCGGGTGGGCGGGGTCGCGCTCGGTCACCCCGGTCACGAGCCAGAGCTCGTGCTCGCGCGCGATCTCGCCGAGGCGCCGCTCGGCGGGGCCGGGGATCTCGACCGCCTCCCGTGCCAGCAGCGCAAACGCCTCTTTCGCGCCGTCCTCCTCCCAGCCGGCCAGCGCCTTGGCCCAGATCGAGGAGGGGTACGCCGGTACGACTGCCTCTGGAAAGACGACCAGGCGCGCGCCCTTGCCGGCTGCCTCGGCAGCCGTGGCGGCGAGCTTCTCGATCGTCGCGTCCCGGTCGAAGATCACCGGCTCGACCTGGGCGCAGGCCGCGGTCAGGCGCTCGCGCATGCGCCTAGTGTCGCGGTCTCAGCGACGGACGCGCAAGAGGGCCTGCATGCCGAGCGTGCGGTGGCCGGCCAGCGAGCACCAGAGGCGATACCGGCCGGGCTTGAGGTTGAGCGCGACCGAGCGCCGCGCACCCGGCCGTGTCACGGGGATCGAGAAGGTGTGGTGGCCGCCCACCTTGCGGACGCGCAGGTCGTGCGGATCCTGGCCTGTGTTCTGGAGCTCGATCTCGACCACGCCGGCCTTGACCGACGAACGGGAGAGCGTGAGGTGGAACTCGGTCGTGCTCACGCCCAGGCGCGCGGGGGATGGGTGGTAGCCCAGCACCGTCGCGAGGACGACGATCCCGAGCGTCTTCACGAGACCAGCGTCGGGCGGCTGAACGAGCGCGCGCCCGGGATCACCGCCGACGCGTCGGCGCCGAGCCACTGCTCCAGCAGCGAGCAGTAGACGCCGCGGAAGTCGGAGGTGGGACGGAGGTTGCCGTCGTTGTCGAGGCCGCTCGTCAGCCCGGGGAACTCCCCGACCATCTTGCCGCGGGCGCGCTTGCCGATCAGGAAGGCTGTCCCGGCGGCGCCGTGGTCGGTGCCGCTGCCGTTTTCCTCGCCGCGGCGGCCGAACTCCGACCAGACGAGCGTCAGCACGCGGTCGGCGAGGCCGCGGGCCTCGAGGTCGCGCTGGAAGGCGAGCAGGCTGCGGGCGGTCACGTCGAGGCCGTCGGCGAGCGCCTGTGGCTGGTCGGAATGCGTGTCGTACTCGCCCGGGGCCGTGATCGCGACGCAGCGCAGCGGCAGCTTCGCCGCCAGCATTGCGGCGAGGCCGGAGAGCTGCCGCGGGAAGGAGTCGTTGACCTCCGGATAGGCCACCGGGCTGCCGTAGCCGTGGTCGCTATCCGCGGCGAAGGGCGCGAGCTGCCTGCGCAGGCGGTCGGACTGTGCCGTTGCCTTGGCCGCCTGGTTCAGGAACGGGTCCGGCCGGTGGGCGCCGAGCGGGGCAAGCGTCTGCAGCATCCGATGCTCGACCTCGCCCCAGACGCCCGGGGCTCCGAACGTGTACTCGTCGGGTGCGGCGAGCGACGCGACCGGCACCTTCAGCGAGGCCAGCGAGGGCTGGAGCTGGTAGTCGAGCGAGAGGCCCTGCAGCGGGTTGTCCTTCACGCCGTGATGATCCAGGTAGCGCCCCATCCAGCCGCTCGCGAGGCGCGCGTTCGTGGCGCCGACCTCCCAGAAGTGGCGCGAGGTGAAGTGCGACTGGTCGGGATGCGTGTAGCCGACCGCGGGCAGCACCGAGACCTTGCCCTCGGCGTGCAGGGTCGCGAGCGGCTGCAGCGACGGGTGCCAGTGCAGGCGGGAGTCCTCCGAGAAGGCGGGCCCCGCCGACTCGGGCAGCGCGAGCGTCGGGCGCAGCTTGTGGTAGGTCGGGTCGAGCGCGGGGTAGAGCATCGAGAGTGAGTCGGCGCCGCCCGGCAGGAAGACCGAGACGAGCACGGGCTGCGCCGGGCCGGAGGCGGCCTGCGCGATCCCCTCCTCGAAGAGGCCGAGCTTGCCGAGGCCGTACACCGAGAGGGCGAGGCCGAAGGCGCCCGCGACGAAGCTGCGCCGGTCGAGCCCTGTTCCGGCCGGCTGCGGCATCCCAGGCTCGATCGCGGGCAGCCCGCGACCGGCCTCGGCTGCGCCGCGGCGTAGGAACGAGATGCGGGAGAACTCCTCGCAGTGGTGGCAGGAGGCCATCAGCAGGTCTGGAGGTCGGGGGCGGAGGCGAGCAGCTGGCGCAGGGCGTTCTCGATCAGCGGCGGGTACTGGCGCTTCTTCCAGCCGGCGTCGGCGTCGGCGAGCGAGCGCTTGGCGAAGCGCATCAGCGCCTTCTCGGTCTGCGCGGTCAGCGTGGGATCGCCCAGCAGCGCCAGCGCGCGGGCGACGAGCTTGTCGGCGTGGGCGGGCACGTGCTTCGCGTCGTCCTTCAGCACGCGCGGCCGGATCGCGTAGCCGGCGATCTCCCAGCGAGCGCGGAAGGTGGCGGTGTCGAGCCAGCGCGAGTCGTCCCAGCCGGCGACGTTCGGCGGGTAGAAGAGCTGCTGGCCGGCGAGGCTGCCGAGCCACGTCCAGGCGTCCGTGTCGATCCCGCGGCCGAGCCCGCGCAGCAGGCCGGCGGTGTAGAGCACCGGCGACTTGACCATCCTCGGCCCGTTGTAGAGCGTCGGGTGGCGCAGGATCGCCTCGACGACGGGACGGATCTGGTAGCCGCTGCGCACGTAGAGCTGCTGCAGCGCCCGCTTCGTCGCCGGCTTCGGCGCGACCGGGATGAAGTAGCTCCAGAGCTTTCCGACGAAGAACGACGGGTGCAGCCGGTGATGGACGCAGAGGCGGACCGAATCCTCCCAGTCGAAGCGCCCGCGGTGGCCGAAGACGCGCTTCATGCCGGTGTCGTGGCGGCGCTTGTCGTAGCGGAACCGGACCGGGCCGAGGTCGTCGTTCCAGGAGTAGCGCCAGCCGGTGAGTGCTCGGGCCTGCTCTCGCACGTCGCGCTCGGTGTACGCGCCACGGTTGGCGCCGAGCGTGAAGAGCTCCATCAGCTCGCGCGCGTAGTTCTCGTTCGGCGAGCCCTTCTCGTTGTCGACGCCCGAGAGCCAGAGCAGCATCGCCGGGTCGCGCGTCACGTTCTTCAGCAGCGTGTGGAACGAGCCGAGGCCCTGGCGGCGGAAGAGGCGGTTTTGGTTCAGCATCAGCCGCGCGGGCCCGACGCCGTCGCGTGAGGTCGCGAACCAGTCGTGCCAGACGAGCGTCATGCGCTCGTGCAGCGGGCGCGTCGTGCGCACCATCCGGTCGAGCCACCAGAGCTGGTCGTGGCCCCACTTGTCCAGCGGCGCGAGCGCGTGGCCGCGGTCGTCGTGGGGACGGGGGCCCTTCAGCCGCTCACGGCCCGGGCGCGTGAGGGAGCGCACTGCGCCCTCGAGCCCGAGCCTCGCCAGCCGCTCGGCCTCACCGGGGCGTGGGCCGAAGCCCGCGCGCCAGAGAAGGCGCTCGGCCTGCGGCTTGCCGAAGGTTCCGCGGTAGACGGGCGGCATCGTCCCTTCCCCTATCGGCGGGAAAGGGGAAAACCCTTTATGCCTCAGACAAGTTCGCGGCGCAGAACTGCTGCAACGGCGGTCAGCGCGAGGCGCGTCTCTTCGTCGGAGGGCTCACGCGTGGTGAGCCGCTGCAGCGCGAGCCCGGGCAGGATGAAGGCCCGTGCGAGCCGGGAACGGGAGGTCTGGACGATCTGCCAGAGCTCCATCGTCAGCGCCAGCGAGAGCAGCGTGACGGCAAACGGTGTGTAGAGGGCAGCCGGCAGCGGCCAGAGGCGGTCGAAGGCAAGCGAGACGGGCACGACGAGCGCTGCGAAGTTCGTCCCGCAGCGGGGCGCGAAGCGCGAGGGCTTCGCCTCGGCGTTCCAGGTGGGCACGAGCCGCCGCTCTTCCGCGGCCGTGATCGCACGGTGCTCGGCGCCGTGCAGGAAGAGCGTCCGGCCACGGAGCATCCACGCGAGCAGGACGACGCCGGTCCCGACTCCGAGCGGGAGCGAGGCCGACTCCGGCAGGAAGATCAGCGAGAGTGGGGCGAGCAGCGCGGCCACGAGCAGCACGCGCTCGGGGCGGCCTGCGACCCCTGCCCCGCGGAAGAGCGGGGCGAGCGCGGAACCGAGCCGGACGAGCCCGCGCAGCAGCGGGACGCGGCGCAGCAGGTGTGGCGGCTCCGGCATCGCGCCTTCCCGCAGGCTGCCGTCACGCGCGGCGAAAGCCCAGAAATGCTCGCTCGCGATCACGACGCCGTCGGCGCGGGCCATCCCGCCGAGGCGCGGCAGAGCGGCCGTTCCGTCGGCACGGGCAAGAACCTCGGAGATGCGTCCGCGATCCACCCAACCAGGATCGCGTGAGTGAGGCCGCCCGGCAAGTGCCGGGCGGCCTAGTCGTCAGTTAGCTGAGACCTACCAGCGGCCGCGCGAGAAGAACCCGAGCAGCAGGAGCACCAGCACGATGATCAGGATGATCCAGAGAATCGACACGGAGGAGCCCCCCTTCGTCAGTCGTTGTCGGATAACAAACGCCGAAGCTCCCCAGACGGTTACGCGGGAGCCTTAACGCGGGCTTAATCCGCCGTAACGGAGGTTGAACACGGCGGGGCTATAACCGAGACGTGGCTGGACGTACACGCCTGCTGTACGCCGCCGGGCTCGTGGCCGCCGCCGTTCTCGGCAGCGGCCTCGCGCTCGGCGGAGCGGCGCTCCTCGGGGGCTTCGACGGGAACACGACGACCGTGCGTGTGGCCGCGGCAGTCCCCGCCGGTCCGATCGCGGTCAAGGAGAGTGGCGGCGGCGCGCTGACCGTGAACCAGATCTACCGCCGCGCGGCCCCCGGGGTCGTGCAGGTGACGGCGACGGAGATCGTCTCGACCCCGAGCGTCGACCCCTTCTTCGGCACTCCGTTCCCGGGCCAGCGGCGGGCCCAGGCTCTCGGCTCCGGCTTCGTGATCGACAAGGCCGGCCACATCGTCACGAACTACCACGTCGTCCAGGGCGCGCGCTCCGTCGACGTCAGCTTCTCCAACAACGAGAGCATGAAGGCGAAGATCATCGGCACCGACCCCTCGACCGACATCGCCGTGCTGCAGGTCGACGCGCACTCGCGGGCGCTGACCCCGCTCCCGCTCGGCGACTCCGACGCCGTC
>DATLPH010000034.1:0-14117 GCA_035535855.1 Gaiellaceae bacterium | reverse complement strand
CGGCGGGTGCTTGCCGAGCACCGCGCGCAGATCCAGCACGGAGGTCACCTTCTGGCCGTCGGCGGCGACGATCACATCGCTCGTACGCAGCACCTTCGCGGCGGGCGCATGGGCATCCACGAGCGCGATCGTCACTCCACGACTGCGGACGCGGACCTCGTAGCCGAGACGGCCGAGCGCAACTACCGCCGCGACCTTCTGCGATTCGGTCATGTCCTGCTGGCCGAGCTGCTGCTCGACGGCCGAGCTGATGGGAGGGGCGGGGACAATCGACGACCCGTCGGCGCGCACCCAGGGGACCAGACGCTCGAGCAAGCGCGCCTGTCGCTCGCGGACGTCGACGAAGTAGATCGGCCCGGGCGGGTGCGACGGCTTCTCGCCCGGCACGGTGACCAGCGGGTCGGCCGGATGGGCGGGGTCGACGAGGCGGATGTCATACCCGTCCGCAGGGGCGAGCCAGAGCACGAACGCCGCCGCGCCGAGGAGAAAGAGGCCGCCGGCGGCGAGCCGCGCCGGTGAGAACCACCGCATCAGCCTCGAGGATACGTCTGCTAGAGAAGACTGCGCGTCAGTCCGCCGTCGACCGGGATCACCGACCCGGTGACGTAGCTGCCGGCGTCGGAGGCGAGGAAGCAGACGACCTGCGCCACCTCTCGCGGCTGGCCGAAGCGCCGCAGCGGAATCACCTCGAGATCCTCGGCGCGCGGCTTCCCCGCATACACCTCGGCGAGGCGCTCCGTCTCGATCCGGCCGGGGGCGATCGTGTTCACGGTGATCTTCTTCGGCCCGACCTCACGAGCGAGCGTCTTCGCCCAGCCGACCACCCCGGGGCGGACCGCGTTCGAGAGAGCCAGGTTGTCGATCGGTTCCCTGATCGAGCTCGATCCGATGTTGATCACGCGGCCATGGCCGCTGCGCTCGAGCTGGGGGAGACAGAGGGTCGTAAGTCGGACTGACGAGAGCAGCAGGAGCTCCACCGCCGACTCGATCTGGTCGTCGGTGAGCCCGACAGCGGGCGTGCGGGGCGGGCCGCCGCTGTTGTTCACCAGGATGTCGATTCCGCCGAAGGCCTCCAGCGTGCGGTCGAGCAGGCGCTTCAGGTCGGCCGGGTTGGTGACGTCGCCGCGCACGGCAAGCGCTCCGACCCGTTCCGCCTCGCGCTCGAGGATGTCCCGCCTGCGAGCGAACATCGCAACGTTGGCGCCCTCCGCGGCGAGCGACTCCGCGATCGCGAGCCCGATCCCCGCCGAGGCGCCACAGACGATCGCGGTGCGACCGCTCAGCCCGAGATCCACGTCGCCCCAGCTCTTGCCGGTCCTAGTTTCACGCGCGCATCCCCACCCAGGGTGGGGATGAAGGTTCCACCCGCCGCCCGCTGCGAGCGTATCCACCAAAGGGTCGCGTGTCTGTGACCGGGCTGTGACGAGTTCGTGCCGATTCGTCCCACGGGCGCGGGTGGGCTACGCCGCCGTGCCGAGCACGCCGACGACTTCGCGGACTGCCTCCGCGGAGGCGTTTAGCGCCTCGCGCTCGTCCTCGCCGAGCTCGAGCTCCACGATCTCCTCGATGCCGCGGGCCCCGAGCTTGACCGGCACGCCCATGTAGAGCCCGTCGATCCCGTACTCGCCCTCGAGGTACGCGGTGCACGGCAGCACCCGGTGCTCGTCCAGCATCACAGAGTCAACCATCTGCGCCGCGGCTGCCCCGGGGGCATACCAGGCCGAGGTGCCGAGCAGCTCGACGATCTCGCCACCGCCCTTTGCGGTCCGCTCGACCATCGCCGCGATCCGGTCCTCAGAAACGAGGCTCCTCAGCGGGACTCCGCCGACCGTGGTCGCCGAGACGACCGGCACCATCTGGTCGCCGTGCCCCCCGAGAACCATCGCGGTCACGTCCTTCACCGACGACCCGGTCTCCCAGGCGATGAAGGTCGAGAAACGCGAGGTGTCGAGGATCCCTGCCATCCCGAAGACACGCTCCTTCGGCCAACCGGACACGTTCTTGGCCACGTGGCACATCGCGTCCAGGGGATTCGAGACCACGATCAGGATCGCCTCGGGCGAGGCTGCGGCAACCTGCTCGGTAACCGAGCCGACGATCTTCTCGTTGGTCGTGACGAGGTCGTCGCGGCTCATCCCGGGCGAGCGCGGCAGCCCCGCGGTCACCACGACCACCTCCGAGCCGGCTGTTTCCTCATAGCCGTTCGACCCGACGACGTAGGGCTCGTATCCGAGCACCGCGCCCATCTGGTTGATGTCGAGCGCCTTCCCCTGCGGGAGATTCTCCTTGATGTCTACGAGCACGACGTCCGCGTAGTCGCGGTTGGCGAGCACCTGGGCGCAGGTGGCGCCCACATTGCCGGCCCCGACGACCGTGACCTTGCGTCGCTGGCTCACGAGACCGGCGCTCTCAGCGCGTCGATAATCGCGTCGGCGACGTCGCTGGTCCCCACCGCGGTCGGGTCATCGCGGCTCGGCTTCATGTCGTAGGTGACGCGCTCGCCGCTGCGAATGACGTCGGCGATCGCGCCTTCCAGGCGGTCGGCTGCCTCGCGCTCGTCGAGATGGCGCAGCATCAGGACTCCGGAAAGCATCATCGCCATCGGGTTGACCTTGTTCTGGCCCGCGTACTTCGGCGCCGAGCCGTGTGTGGGCTCGAAGACCGCGGCGTGCGTGCCGAAGTTCGCGCCGGGCGCCAGGCCGAGGCCGCCGACAAGCCCGGCTGCGAGGTCGGAGACGATGTCGCCGTAGAGGTTCGGCAGCACGAGCACGTCGTACTCCTCGGGCCGCTGCACCAGCTGCATGCAGAGGTTGTCCACGATGCGGTCCTCGAACTCGATGTCGCCGTTCTCCTCGGCGACCTCGCGCGCCACGCGCAAGAAGAGCCCGTCGGAGAACTTCATGATGTTCGCCTTGTGCACGGCGGTGACCTTTCGCCGGCCGTTGCGCCGCGCGTACTCGAAGGCGAATTCGACGATGCGCCGGCTGCCGCCGACCGAAAGCGGCTTGATCGAGATTCCGGAGCCTTCCGGCACCTTGCCACCACGCGCCTCGATCCACTCGGCTAGCTCGTTCGCGTGCCCGGAGCCTTCCTCGTACTCGATCCCGGCGTAGAGATCCTCGGTGGCCTCGCGCACGATGATCAGGTCGACGTCCTCGTAGCGCGACCGGACCCCCTCGTAGCTCTTGCACGGCCGCACCTGGCCGTAGAGGTCGAGCGTCTTGCGCAGCGTCACGTTCACCGAGCGGAAGCCGACTCCGACCGGGGTCGTGATCGGGCCCTTCAGCGCGACGCCGGTGCGCTTGATCGAGTCCAGCACGTGCTCCGGCAGCGGGTTGCCGCCGTAAGAGTCCATCACGTCGGCGCCGGCTTCCTGGACGTCCCACTCGAAGGCGACGCCGGTGGCCTCGAGCACGCGCCGCGTGGCCTCCGCCAGCTCTGGCCCGGTGCCGTCGCCGGGGATCAGTGTCACGTCGTGCGCCACGGCGCGTGACTCTAGCGGAGGCAATTCGTGCGCAGCGTCTAGATCGCACCCGCCCGAGGAGGTGCGTTGGACGGCCGCGCCGGCGAAGCCGTCGCAGCCTCCCTGGTCGGCGTCGCAGGCGACGCCTTCGCCTGTAGATTTCCGCCCGTGGACGAGTTCAACCCGGGTCTCGAGGGCGTTGTCGCCGTCGAGACCGAGATTGCCGAGCCGGACCGCGAGGGCGGTTCGCTCCGCTATCGCGGTGTGGACATCGAGGAGCTCGTCGGGAACTATCCGTACGAGCGGGTCTGGGGGCTGCTCGTCGACGACGACCTCAACTCGACGATGCCCGACCCCGAGCCCTACGAGCCGGCCGCGCTGACGGGGAACGCCCCGGCCGATCTCCAGGCGGAGACCGCGCGGCTCGCAGGCATGTGGGAGCTCGGGAAGCTCAACGAGATCTCGGACGAGCAGGCGCGTGACGACCTCGGGCGTCTCTCGGCGCAGATGATGGAGATCGTCGCCCGCTCCGCTGCGAAGGCCGACGGGCGCGAGCCGGCAGCCGACGACGTCGTCTCGCAGGGCACCTCCGCAGCCGAGCGGTTCCTGCTCCGCTGGCGCGGCGAGGCCGACCCGCGCCACGTCAAGGCGATCGACACCTACTGGATCTGCACCGCGGAGCACGGCCTGAACGCGTCGACCTTCACGGCGCGTGTGGTCGCCTCGACCGGCGCGGACTGCGGCGCGGCGCTCTCCTCGGCCGTCGGCGCGCTCTCCGGCCCTCTGCACGGCGGCGCGCCCGCGTACGTGAAGCCGATGCTCGAGGAGGTGCAGCGCATGGGCGACCCGGAGCGGTGGGTGCGCGAGGCGCTGGCGAGCGGCAAGCGGATCATGGGCTTCGGGCACCGCATCTACCGCGCCGAGGATCCGCGCTCGCGCATTCTCAAGCGCACGGCAAAGGAGCTCGGGTCGGCGCAGGTCGAGATCGCGGAGCAGCTGGAGCAGGTGGCGCTCAAGGCCCTGCAGGAGCGGCATCCAGAGCGGGTGCTCGCCACGAACGTCGAGTACTACTCGGCGATCGTGCTCGACGTCGCCGAGATCCCGCCGCCGCTCGCGCCCGCGATGTTCGCGTGCTCGCGCGTCGCAGGGTGGTCGGCACACATCCTCGAGCAGAAGCGAACCGGCCGGCTCTTCCGGCCTTCGGCGCGCTACGTGGGGCCCGGCGAGCGGCCGGCGTCCGCTGTGGGCGGGGCTGCGGTCGGAACTTGAGCCTCGCGGAGGCCGGGGTCGAGGCGAACGTGCTCGCAGAGAGCGGCAACGAGCGCGATCTGGCGAAGCTGCGCGCCGCCTGGGCCGACGAGCTGGAGGCCGCCGCGCGTTCGGAGGACTACCGAGAGCGGGCGGCCGCCTATCGGGCCGTAGGCCAGTTCCGCTTCCGTCAGAAGGAGGAGCTGCTGCGCCGCGGGCTCGAGGACGACAGCCCCGCCTGCCGGGGCTCCGCACTCCTCTCGCTCGAGCTCCTCTCGCGGGAGCATCCGCGCACGGTCAACTCCGTGCGCCCGTTGCTGCACACGCTTGCGAACGCCGACGACAACGACGCCGTGCGACGCCTCGCGATCATGGCGCTGCGGAACGGCTCGGCGCAGCGCGACACGATCGTCCTGCTACAGGGGATCGCCGACGAGGAAGGGCTCGACCGCGAGGTACGGCAGACCGCAGCGAAGGTTGCGACCGGGCTGGAGAAGCGGGCCAAGGCCCGCTAGCAGCTCTAGCTGCAGCCGCAAACGCGGCCGCGGAGCTGGTGGCCGCAGGAGGGACAGATCCGGCGACGCCGCTTTCGCTCGAGTGCGCTCTTCTGCAGGCCGGCCATGGACATCAGCAGGCCGGCGATCGCAGTCGAGAAGAGAACGGCGAGGTGGGGGTCAGCAGTCATCGTCCACCCGTGATTCCTGCTCGTCACGAGTCCGAAACGTTTCGTCGGCGAGCGTGGGGGTGGCTGCGGAAGTAGACGTCGCGACGGCGGCGGTCGGTGACGTGCGTGTAGAGCTCGGTCGTGCCGAGGTCGGCGTGTCCGAGCATCTCCTGGACGCTGCGCAAATCGGCGCCCCCTTCGAGCAGGTGGGTGGCGAACGAATGCCGCAGCAGGTGCGGGTGGACGCGCTCGGGCTCGAGGCCGGCCCGGCCGGCCAGACGGCGCAGGATCAGGAAGGCCCCGGCCCTGGTCAGGGCGCCACCCTGGGCGTTCAAGAACAGGTCGGGCCGATGCCGCTTGTCGAGATAGGGGCGCCCGTGCGCGAGGTACCGGCGCAGCGCCTCGACCGCGTGCCGCCCGACCGGGACGACCCGCTCCTTGCCGCCTTTGCCCATGCAGCGGACAAGGCGGCGGTCGAGGTCGACGCCACCGCGGTCGAGCCCGACCGCCTCGCTGACACGGAGGCCCGCGCCGTATAGCAGCTCGACGAGCGCCCGGTCGCGCATTGCCCGCGGAGTCGAGCCTGCCGCGGCCTCGATCAGGCGCTGAGCCTCGGCGGGCGAGAGGGTGCGAGGGAGCTTCCGGCGGCGGCGCGGGAGCTCGACGGCAGCGGCCGGGCTGTCGTCACGGACGCCGAGCAGGACGAGGTGCTTGAAGAACGAGCGGACTGCGGCGATGCGCCTGGCGATCGTTGCCGGCGAAAGGCCGGCCGCTCGAAGCTCGGCGAGCCAACGCTCGAGGTCGTCATGCGTCGCTTTCGAGGGTGGCCCGCCGAGCCAGTCCCCGAGCGCGCGCAGATCCCGCTTGTACGCCTCGACCGTCTTCGGCGCTCGTCGCGCCGCGAGCAGGGCGAGGAACCCGTCGACCTCGGGATCGGAAGCAGCCGGATCGGGCCGCGGCGTCGCCATCGGACGTTCTTCCTTCGTGCTGGGGCCGTGCACGCCTGCCTCGGGCCTGTGGCCGGCCTGCAGGTGGCGGTCGCCTCGGCGCAATCTCGTCAAGCACACGGCACAGACACGTGACAATTTCGCTCATAGGCTGTTGGAGGGCGGGGGTGGTGGGCACCCGCTTCTCGGGCGTGTACCTCTAGACGAGCGTGGCGCTCAGAGCTCCGGTGGCGGGATCACCTCGCCGCGCTCGATCCACGCCCGGAGTTGCGGCTCGAAGGATTCGAGTGAGCCGTGGCTGTTGATCCCCTCCGCCATCTCGTCCGAGATCGGGCCGAACGCGTTAAAGTCGTGCCGCAGCACCGTGTCCTCGCCGTCGTCGGCGAACTCGTACCGATGGGTCAGCGTGATCCCTCCGCCCAGCATCTCGCTCGTCTGCGAGTAGCCGGTGGGCGGGTCCCACCAGCCGATCGTCCCGTACAGCTTGCCCGTGCCGTCGCCCCAGTCCTCGTAGATCTGCCCGCCCACGCGGCGGTCGTTGACGACGGCCTTCAGCCGCTCCTCGCCGTAGCTGATCTGGAACCACTTGTCCGTCTCGAGGAAGGCCTCGAAGACCTCCTCACGCGGCCGCGTGAAGCGCAGCTCGTTGGTGAATGCGATGTGGCGAATCGGGTGCATCACTCCTCCTTCTCCGGTGCTGATCTCTGCAGGTGGCGCTCGAAGGCCAGCAGCTGCGAGGCCGTGGCCTGCTGGAAGCCGTTCAGCCAGCGCTCGAGCTCGCGCTGGATCGGGACGGCGTTGAGCTCGTTCCAGCGCTCACGGCCCTCGCGGCGGACGAGCACGACACCGGCGCGCTCGAGCACGCCCAGGTGCTGCATCACCGCGTAGCGGGATAGCTCCGGCAGCACCTCGCACAGGGCGCTGGTCGTCTTCGGCCCGTCGCGAAGCGCATCGAGCAGGGCCCGCCGATGTGGCGAGCCGAGCGCCTTCCAGATCCTGGCGTCGTCCAAACAGGTGATAAAACTATCACATAACGTCAGGAGCGTGGGTGCGACTTGTCGTACACCTTGCGCAGGCGGCGAGCGTCGACGTGGCTGTACATCTGCGTCGTCGAGAGCGAGCTGTGACCGAGGAGCTCCTGGATCGTGCGCAGGTCGGCGCCGCCCTCGAGCAGGTGTGTCGCAAACGCGTGGCGCAGCCGGTGCGGGTGCGGAAGCAGGCGGCGCAGGGTGCTGGTGTCGAGCCGCCGCCCGCGTAGGGAGAGGAAGAGCGCGTTCTCGGCGCCGCGCGCGAGCTGTGGGCGGGCCTCCCGCAGATACGTCGAAAGCCGGTGCGAGGCCTCCTCGCCGAGGGGGACGACCCGCTCCTTGCCGCCCTTGCCGCGCACGTGGACGTGCTCCTGCTCGAAGTCGAGGTCGGCAAGGTCGAGGTCGACCGCCTCCTGCGAGCGCAGGCCCGCGGAGTAGACGAGCTCGACGAGGGCACGGTTGCGGATCGCCAACGGCTCATCGCCGTCGAGCGCGTCCAGCTCGTCGTCGACCTCGTGCGGTCGCGGCGCATCGGGCAGCCGTCTCGGCCGGCGCGGCGCGAACGAGGCGTCGGGAACGCGCTCAGGCCCGAGCGCATGCCGCAGGAAGGCGCGCACCGCGGCGAGCTTGCGGCCGATCGTCGTCGGCGCCAGCTTGCGTGGGCGCGCTCGGCCGA
Organism: Gaiellaceae bacterium; assembly: GCA_035535855.1. Taxonomy (GTDB): domain Bacteria; phylum Actinomycetota; class Thermoleophilia; order Gaiellales; family Gaiellaceae; genus AC-32. The sequence goes on along the minus strand of DATLPH010000034.1, from coordinate 6,091 downwards.
GCTCGGCGGCGTAGTCCGCGAGCGTGCGGACGTCGATCCCGTCCAGGCGAGTGCCGCGCCGCTTCAGCCAGGCGCAGAACTCCTCGACGTCCACGCGGTAGGCGCGACGGGTCGAGTCCGAGAGCGCCGGGCTCTCGAGGAAGCGACTGACCTGCTCGTCCACGGCGACGACTTCGCCGCCGGCCGGTCGACTCCGCTAGGCGACGGCGGAGACGATCTCGTCGGAGAGGCTCGGGAAACCGCGCAGGAACTCGGCCCGCTCGGCCTTGAAGCGCTCGATCAGCGCGCGGTACTCGTCGCCGCGGCCCTGCTCCTCGTACAGCCGTCGCGGCCGCAGGATCTCCGGCTCGTCGATCCCGGGCACCGACGAGGCGACGAGGTAGCCGAAGTCCGGGTCGCGCTCCCACTCGATCGTGCCCTCGGCGATCCCCTTGACGATCGCCGACGAGTGCTTGATCCGCACCTTGCGTGACCGCTCGTTGCTCTCGGGGCCGCCCACGCGGCCGGTGTTCAGCAGGAAGACCTCGAGCGGGTGCTGCGCGAGCAGCTCCAGGAAGCGGTTCCCCTGGAGGTCGTGCGGCATGGGGAAGAACGGGTTCGTCCCGGGCACGCGCAGGAACTTGCCCGCCTCGTCGGCGCCGCCCGCGCTCGTGCCCGTGGTCTCGCCGAGCATGAAGAAGGCCGCTGCCTGCGGCCCCTCGAGCTTTGCGACCGCGGGGACGATGTTCTCGTTCTTGTTCAGGATCAACAGGAAGTGCGCCTCGTCGATCTCCTCCGTGGCGGCCGACTCGATCACCTCGAACGGGAAGGTCGCGCGCCCGTTCGAGGTGTAGTTCGTGTCGTAGAAGTCGGGCTCGTCGCCGTGCTGCGAGACGTTCTCGAGGTACGAGCGCGGCTGCGTCACGGCGGCGTAGATCGTGGGCTCGTCCTCGGGGTTGAGCCCGAAGGTCTTGGCGAAGCACCCGTTTTCGGTCGCGTAGACGCGGCCGTTCGGCATCCAGGCGACGAAGTCGTCCTGCACCGGCAGCGAGCCGTTCTGGCGCGTGAAGGTCGTCGTCGTCTTCCCGGTACCGGAGAGGCCGACGATCAGGCCGACGCGCTTGCCGCGCTCGGTGGGGATGATCTTGCAGCCCGCGTGTAGCGGGATCCCGCCGCTGTCGTAGACGAGCTTGTTCCACATCCGCAGGCCGCCCTTCTTCGACTCGCCGAAGTAGTCCGAGTTGAGGACGCGCGTCACGCCCTGCTCCAGGTCGACGGCGATCAGGCGGTCGTCGGGGTAGCCCTCGGCCTTCAGGTTCGGCGTGTAGATCACGGTCAGCTCCGGCTCGAGCTCCTCGCCCTCGGCGGGAGAGAAGAAGAGCTGCTGCTGCATGCCGGCGATGTTGGCGTTGGCCGCCTCGACGTAGAGACGGGCCGGAGTGCGGAACTCGGGGTCGTTGCCGATGTAGCCGTCGATCACGACCATCGCCTGGTCGGCGATGTACTCGGCCTGCCGCTCGGCCCAGCGCTCGCCCTCCTCGCGGGTGATCGCCTGGTTCTGGCCGTCGGGCTCGTCGGTGACGATGAAGGTCGACCCCTTGGAGCGGTTCACGACCTTGGTCTGGGCGTTGAGGTTGCCGAAGCGCGTCGGGCGCGCGTTCGGCATGCGCGAGGCAAGCTCCTTGAGCTGCTCGGGGTCGGGGTTTTCGGTCACGGCGGCCGCTTCGGGCAGCCGGAAGAGCATCTTCGCCACGGGCGGGAGCATACCCAGGCTCCGGTGGGGCCAAGCGCTCCTGCAGAATGGCTCGATGCCGGAAAGCTCGGTTCCACACCGTTCCCACCACGTTCTCGAGAGCCTCCGGCACGCACGTCTCTGGCTCCTGCTCGTCCTCGGCGGCGTGGCGATCGCGCTGTTCCCGTGGACCGCCTACCTGAGCGCGACGTTGCCCTCCGAGCACGTGACGCACCACTGGCAGGTGGCCTGGGCCGGATTCGATCTCTTCGAGGCCGCCGCCCTGGTCGCGACCCTCGTCGCGATGCTCAAGCGATCGGCCTACGTGACGATCGCCGGCTCGATCGCCGGAACGGCCTTGCTCTGCGATGCGTGGTTCGACCTCGTCACCGCGCAGCCCGGCCGTGATTTCGAGTGGTCGCTCCTGTTCGCGCTCGCCGGCGAGCTGCCGCTCGCCGCCCTCTGCTTCTGGATCGCCTTCGAGGTGGGCGATGTCCTCGGGGCTAGCGCCGCGGAGGGCCCGGCTTCGGCAGCTGACCCTCCACCCAGAGCGCTGCCAGGCCAACCCGCGGAAGGGCCTGAACGCGCTCGTACATGAGGTAGCGCGGCTCCCAGCGCGGGAAGAACTTGGCATTGAAGCGGTGCAGCCGTTCGATCTGGAAGAAGGCATCGGCGATCAGCAGCCCACGACCCGCGACGCGCTCGCCCCACCCACGCGGCGCGTGCACGAAGCGCGCGAAGGCGGCGAAGTTGAGCGACGCCTCCTCCACGCCCCGCTCGCGGAGCAGTTCGAGCCCGCGCGCGACGAGGAACTCCATCAGGCCGTTCGGCGTGTCCAGGCGCCGGCGCATGAGCGAGAGCGAGACCGCCGCCCGTCCATAGCTGGGCGCGAAGTGCAGGAAGCCGCCGATGTGGCCCTCCGCGTCTCGGCCCAGGACGACGAGGCTGTCGCCGTGGTCTTCTCGCCGAAGCTCGTCGAGGGACATCGTGAAGCCGCGCTCGACGTCGCCCCGGCGCCAGCTCACGCTCACAGCCTCGAGCTCCGCGAGCTCGGCGTCGGAGAGCTGGCCCAGGCGCACGAGCTCCGCCCGATAGCCGTGCTTCTCCAGCCGTGTCACCGACTGCCTGACCTTGCGGATTGCGCGGCCCTCGAGCGAGAACGAGCCAGTCTCGACCACCGCCTCGTCGCCCAGGTACATCGACCGCAGCCCGAGCTGCTCCCAGAGCGGCCGTACGAGCTCGCCCGCGCCGAGGGCCGCCAACCTCAAGCCTCGTGTCTCCGCGAAGAGGCTCAGCTCCCTGAGGAGCGAGGGAATGGCCGCCTCCGGACCGACCGGGTCTCCCGACACGAGGAGCACGCCTGCCTCGACGCGGTAGCCCAGGAACGCCTGGCGGTCAGGGCTGAAGAGGTAGTGCTGGTCGCGCCGCAGCTTGAAGTAGGCGAGGGTGTCACTGCCGTGCCGGCGCACGACGTCTCGCGCCGCTCGCCGAACCTCGATTCCCGGCAGCACGCGCGGGACGGCGAGCGGCCGGAAGAGCACGTACGCGCACCAGACGAGCGTCAGCAGGCCGGCGAAGCCGATCGCCTCGTCGAGATGGCCGAGCTCGCGATGGAAGTCGAGCGGCCCGACCTGCCAGAGGAGCGCGTCGCCGGTCGCGCGCAGGATCGTCCCGAAGCCCGCGCTCTCGGGCGCCGCGATCCACATGGCCAGCCCGCAGAGCAGGAGGCTCGCAGCCGCGAGGAGCGGGACGCGCCGCAGCGCGGCCCGAAGCGTGTCGGGGTCGTGTCGCACACAGAACGAGTGCCGCCCGAGCCAGAGCACGACCGCCGCGCCCACGCTGCCGGCGGCGGCTTCCACGTCGAGGCCTTTCAGGAGGTCGAGCGCGGTCAGCCCCAGCAGCAGGGCAAGCGCGAGCCGTAGGGCGCCTTGCCGTCGGCGCCAGAGGTACGGCGCCGTGACGAGCAGCAGCATCGAGGCCGGGATCGCCGCCGCGTGCGACAGCTTGAGAGCCTCGAACGGCTCGACTTGCAGGAGCAGGTGGTTCCGCCAGGCGAGGTTCGGGGTGGCTGCGGAGGCGAGGTTGACGAGGCCCGCAAGCCCTGCCGTCAGGGCCGCGACCTGCGGGAGCGGGTCGGCGCGGTGGACGGCTCTGAGCGGGTGCGCGCGTACGTGCAGGCCGAGACGCCAGGCGGCGCTGTCCCTCTGAGCGGGAAAGAGGTCTCGCCAGTCCTTCGCGACGAGCCAGAGACCGGCCGCGATCGCCACAGCCGTGGCGAAGTTGTCGTCGACGCGGTCGAAGAGCCCCCCGACGGCAAGGCCGAGCAGCAAGGCCACGCCGAGATGCCACTCGTGCACGCGTGTACCCAGGACGTAGACCCGCGGGCCCAGCCGATGACGATCGATTCGAAGCACGCCCTTCCCTTCGACACCATAGTCCTGGCAGATGAAGCTGACGTGAACGCGGCAATCGTCACGCGGCGGCTCAGCTGGGCGATCCGATAGCGTCCGTGCCGGTGGAAGCGAAGCACGACGTGCTCGTCGTCGGGGCCGGCTGCGCGGGGATGCGCGCGGCCATCGAGGCGCACGACGCGGGGGCCGATGTGGCGCTCGTCTCGAAGATCCATCCCGTGCGCAGCCACTCCGGTGCGGCCGAGGGTGGGATCAACGCGGCTCTCGGGAACGCGTCCGAGGACGACCCCGAGAAGCACGCCTTCGACACCGTCAAGGGCTCCGACTACCTCGGCGACCAGGACGCGATCGAGATCCTCTGCAACGAGGCGCCGGGCGACGTCTACCAGCTGGAGCACTGGGGCGCGGTCTTCTCGCGCACCGAGGACGGCCGCATCGCGCAGCGCCCATTCGGCGCAGCGGGCGAGCCGCGCACCGCCTACGCGGCCGACATCACCGGCCATGTGCTCGTCCATGTGCTCTACGAGCAGGTGATGAAGCGCGACCTGAAGGTCTACGACGAGTTCTTCGTCTGGAAGCTGGTCGAGCACGAAGGCCGCTGCCAGGGCGTGATCGCCTGGAACCTCGTCGACGGCGGACTCGCCACGATCGGGGCCAAGACCGTGATCCTCACCACCGGCGGGGCGGGCCGGCTCTACACCGGCACGACTAACGCCTACGCCTGCACCGGCGACGGGATGGCGCAGGCGCTGCAGCTCGGCGTCGCGCTCGAGGACATGGAGATGATGCAGTTCCACCCGACGACGCTCGCGCCGACGGGGGTGCTGATCACCGAGGGCTGCCGCGGCGAGGGGGCGTACCTGCTCAACTCGGAAGCCGAGCGCTTCCTCAAGCGCTACGCGCCGAACGCGATGGAGCTCGCCTCCCGCGACGTCATCTCGCGGGCGGAGCAGACCGAGATCGACGAGGGGCGCGGCGTGGACGGGAACGTGCTGCTCGACCTGCGCCACCTCGGCGCGGAGAAGATCCTCGAGCGCCTGCCCGGCACCCGGGAGCTGGCGATGGTCTTCGCGGGTATCGACCCGATCCGTGAGCCGATCCCGGTCCGGCCGGGGGCCCACTACCACATGGGCGGCGTCGAAACGGACGTCTGGGGCCAGACCTCGCTCGAGGGCCTCTACGCCGCGGGCGAGTGCGCCTGCGTCTCGGTGCACGGCGCGAACCGCCTCGGCGGCAACGCGCTGATGGAGACGATCACCTACGGCAAGCGCGCCGGCGCACACGCGGCCGACTGGGCGCTGACCCACACGACGGTCGAGGTTCCTGCGAGCGCCGAGACCGACGCCGAGCGGGAGCTGAAGGAGCTGCTCGACCGGGACGAGGGCGAGCGGCCGTGGTCGATCCGCAACGAGCTCGCCGAGACGATGCACGTCAACTTCGGGGTCTTCCGGCGCGAGGAGCAGATGCGCAAGCAGGGAGAGATCGTGGAAGGACTGCGCGAGCGCTACGGACGAGTCGTCGTCGACGACAAGGGGCAGGTCTTCAACAACGACCTCACGCAGGCGCTCGAGCTCGGCTTCCTGCTCGACCTCGCGGCCTGCATGGTCGTCGCCGGGATTGAGCGCAAGGAGAGCCGGGGCGCCCACGCGCGCCCGCACGACTTCCCCGAGCGGGACGACGAGAGCTTCCTGCGGCACACGCTCGTGACCTGGGACGACGGTCGGCCGCAGCTCGAGTGGAAGCCGGTCACGATGACCAAGTGGAAGCCGATGGAGCGGACGTACTGATGCGCCGCCTTGCCCTCCTCGGGATGCTCGCCCTGCTGGCTGCGGGCTGTGGTGGCGGTGGCGGCGGCTCGGCCTCCGGCAAGGACATCGTCCAGGCCGCCGAGAAGACTGCCGCAGCCGGGAGCCTCGAAGCGAACTTCACGATCGCCGGCCAGGGGCTCAAGGGCACGGGCAGCGGGGTC